>JBMYRC010000071.1:0-20279 GCA_049601975.1 Alphaproteobacteria bacterium
GACGCGCATGAACGATGGCGCTCATGCTGCATTCGCCGAGGACAAGCAGATCTTGGAAGCCGTGCAAAAGGGCATGGCGGAAATGTGGACGCCAAACCTCAATTTGACATTAGACGCGGGCGCGCAGCTTTTTCGGCACTGCCTCGATGCATTGATCGAAGCAGAAATGCATTAAATTACGGCTGCTTGCTCTCGAGGAAGCTTCGGAAGGTTTCCGCGACTTTTTCCAGTTCCGCGCGCCGTCCGATGGTGATGCGGAGATGATCTTGATAGGCGCTCCCAAATCGTCGCACGGCGATGCCTCGCTGGCGTAAATACCGGTCCGCTTCGCGGCGGAGCGCTTTGGGTTGGGGAACTCCACGAGGATAAAATTGGCCTGTGAGGGGACGACGTTCAAACCCATCCCGGCCGTAGTCTCGGACAGCCATAGCCGTCCCGACTGGTTCGCCTCAAAGATCGTATCGAATGTTCTCGGCTCGTGAGCGCGGTGAGGGCCGCCGCCATTTATGTGCCGGAAAGCGGGAAGGTCGTTGAGACGCGCCGCACGTTGTTGATGATATCGGCGGCGCCGTACATCCACCCAATCCGCACGCCGGCGAGCCCGAAAATCTTTGAGAAGGTGCGGCTCATGACGACATTTTCGGCGCTGTCGATCAGTGCGGCGGCGAGGTTTTTATCCGGATCGTCGATGAATTCCTCGTACGCGCAATCCAGCAATATTAGCGCGTTCTCCAGCATGGCCGCGTGCAATGCGCGTACCTACGCGCTGTTCAGATAGGTGCCAGCCGGATTTTCCGGATTGGCGAGATAGATCATTCGCGTGCGATCGGTGATGCCGTCGATCAGGTTGGCGACAGATGGTTTGAAATACTCATCCTAGACCAAGACCACCTTCGCATCGTTGGCAAAGGCGTAGTTTGGTGCCTTCGGATAGCCGTTCTCGCTCCGCAACATCTCGGTCGCGGGGCCGAGATATATCCCGGGCAAGGTGCGCCAATAGATCGTGCGACCCTTTGCCGGCCGTGATCCGAGATGGGTCGAGGTCGAAAATTCAGCCGATCTCTGGCGCCAGGGCTTGGTCGACATTCTCGAAATAGCGTTCCAGATGCCCCGCCGCGTCGCGCACCGCAGTTATCACCTCTGGACCGGGTCCGAAGACGATTTCGTTCGAATTCAGGAGGAGGTGTGGAGGCGGAAAATCTTCCGACTCTTAATCGATCATATATGCTTTGATCTTCAGGATACCGGGCTTGTCAGGTTGGACGGTCATGATGTTCCTGTGCACAGGTGTTTCATAAAGGTGGGCCTATTACCCGAGCTCAACTTTCGGGTTCGAGCGGTCCTCCGCCTTTTCTATCTCGAAATAATCTGCTTGTCGAAATCGAAATTGGTTGGCGACGAGGTTACTTGGGAACGATTCGATCAGGATGTTTAGGTTCTGGGCCGCGTCGTTGTAGAGACGCCGAGCCAGTTGAATTTGCTCCTCGATCTTGTCGAGCGATTGGTGAATATCCGAAAAGTCCGTATTCGCCTTCAGTTCGGGATAATTTTCGGCAACAGCAAAGACGCGGCCGAGCGCCGTCGCTAGCAGTCCGGCGGTCTGTCCTTGTTCCTTTGGGGTAGTGAAATCCAAACTGCGGATCCGCAGCGAGGTAACGTTCTCCAGAAGTTCATCCTCGTGATCCATATAGGTTTCGACTGTCGAGACGAGATGGGGAATGAGATTGGCACGGCGCTTCAATTGCACGTCGATGCCGCTCCATCCTTCCGCCACCATATTCTCGTTCTTCACGAGTTTGTTGTAAATCGCGATGGCGTAGAAAACGGCCAGGAGGATGAGAATGACGACAATCAACAATGCTTCCATAGTATTTCTGCTACGTGGCGGAATGCGGCAATATGCGTATCGGGAGAATACGTAAATCTGCATGCTAATTAAATAGATTGTTTGATCAGGTTGGCGGTAAGCTCTCTATTCAACGCCTCGCATTACATTGACGGAGACAACTGATATATACGCCGAGCGGTGCCATGGAAGATAGCTGCCTTCTCCGCCGGTGATGCGCCTGTTGTGATCCGTTTAAAGGCATTCCATAACGCCGCATATCCGATCCCCATTTTTTCAACTGGAAAATTGCTTTCCACCATGCGGCGCTCCGGGCCATAGAGTTCGATGCAGGGCTCTATATAAGGGCGCCAAAAATCGGCCAGCTCGTTTGAACTGGGCGGGGTGGGCAGCGCGCCGTAGTTATAGGCCACTCGCGCTCATCGCGGCGATTCCGGCAACGAATTCGGTCTCACCGACCGGCCGCATATCCGCCGGACCTTCGGCGCGGTACATGGCGTGGCATTGCACGAAGACCGTCTCGGTGACGTTGTGCCCGGTCGCAACGTCCTCCAAAAACTTGGGCAGGAGATAGCGGTATCGCGCTGCGTGATCCCACAGGTGATGATGGGTGTCTACGATGGCTAATTCCGGATCGAGCACGGGTTCTTCGGGTGCCTGGGCCAGCCAAGCCATGTCTGGTGGCGTGATCCGTCCAAATCGGGTAGTGGTATCTGATTGGCTCACGTTTTGACTCCGATGGTGTGCTGGGAAATGTTGATATTTTTCATAAGAAAGTATGCCCCGCGGTTGTATGGGCGAGACGAAAGCATCGTTGCATGACGTGGAAACGACTTAAGAAGAATATTCTGGCGGCGCTCGGCGTGGCAGCTGCGCTGTTTTTGATGCCGTATTTCGCGCTGACCTATATTGCCCTCGGCCTGATCGACGTCATGAGGAACGAGCGTAAGACGATTGCATTGTTTGATCGGTACTTTTTTGGCAATGGATTCTTTACCGCGTGGCTGTTCGCGCCGATCAACCTGTTGGTCGACCTTTTCTGTTTCCGCAACAAACGGGTCTACCGTCCGGAAGATTTTTCCGATGATTGTCGCCGGGAAATTGACGAAGCCCTAGCGGTCTTCGTCGCACGTAAGGATGAGATTATCGAGCGGATTGACCAGGAGTTCGAGACCGAACGGCGCGGGATGTTTGTCTATCGTTGGTTCGGCAAGCAATACAACACGGAGATTGAAGAACTTAATAAACCGTTCGAGCATCTGCGGACCATCGCCGTCTCCGTTTTCGATGGCCGGGAATCTACGACCTCGCATTTCGGTCCGCTGCGGCTGACGTTGCGGATATTGTACAATCTGACCCCGTCGCAGAGCGCCGACATGTTTATCGAATGTGGTAACACCAAACATTATTGGCGCGACGACCCGCTGTTCATTTTCGACGACACGCTGATTCATCGGTCGGTCAACGAAAACGAAGGGCGGCGCTACTGTGTGTTCATGGATGTCATGCGGCCTTCGCCTGTCCCCCGTTTCATGCTGGGGTTACTCCGGCCGCTGGCGGCGGTCTCGCAGCAAAGTCGCGCTATTTTTTATCGGCGTTGGAAGATGTTGGGTATGGACTAGACCTGAGCGGCTCACGGATTGCCATTTGCTCCCGACCGAGGCTTTACCTTAAATTCGCCTCATCATGACAAAATCCCTCGCTGACCATTTCCAATTGCTTGCCCGCTACAACACCGGGGCGAACGAACGCCTAGACGGCGCCTGCACAAAGCTCACTGATGCCGACCGTAAGGCGGATCGAAAAGGCTTTTTTCATTGCATCCACGGGACGCTCAATCACCTCCTCGTCGGTGATCGGGTATGGATGGCGAGGTTCGAGGATGGTACGTCACCATCCACCGGGTTGGATGCGCTCCTATATGAAGAATTTGACGCTCTGCGAACTGCACGGATAGCGGAGGACGAGCGGATAACTACGTTTGTCGAAAGTCTCGACGATGACCATATCGCCGGTTCGATAGTCTATATCAGTAACGAGGGGCGTCGCCTGGAAGATCCGACGCATTTTTTCAATCACGAAACACATCACCGAGGACAGGTCCACGATATGTTGAGCCAAACGGGAGTTGAAACACCGGTATTGGACATGCACCGGGTTATCGACCCGTGAGCGCGTCGAAGCCGAAATTACGATTGGCGCTGGTCACGGATATCCACCATGGCCCTCCGACGAAGACGAAGCGGGGAGATGAAGCCCTCCCGCTGCTGCACAAATTCGTTGATTTCGCTAATGACTGGGGCGCCGATTTGGTGATCGATCTCGGCGACCGGATCAGCGATAAGGACAACGCGACCGACCGCAGCCTGACGGCGGATGTCGCGGGCGCGTTCCAGCGGGTGAGCATTCCGCGCCGACATCTCGCGGGAAACCATGATCTGCAGTTCATGACTCGGGAAGATGGTGAGGAATTGCTCGGCACGTCGCTGACAAGCGAAAGCGTGAATATCAATGGCTTCCACCTGGTGTTTTGGCAAGCAGGGGTTAAATACGACCGCCAGGATGGGTTTTCGCTGACAGACGGCGATATCCAGTGGCTAGCCAACGACCTGGCCGCCAACGATCTTCCCGCCATTGTTTTTAGTCATGTGCCGCTCGACGGCGCGTTGATGACCGGTAATTTCTATTTCGAGGCTAACCAGCATTGTTCGCAATACGGCGAAACGGAAGAGATTCGCCGCGTCTTGAGAGAGGTGGGGAATGTGGTGCTGTGCGTTGCCGGACACGTGCATTGGAACAAGGCGAACTCGGTCGATGGCATTCGCTATCTGTCGCTGCAATCGCTGACCGAGAGCTTTACCACCGCCCCCGCCCCTGCCGGGGCCTGGTCCACCATCGAGATCGGAGAGGATATTCATTGGCAATGCCACGGCGCCGACCCGATGGACGTGCGGATGCCAATCGGACATGGCTGGGTCCCGCCCTTGCCGAGTTTTGAAGAACTTCGCCGTCGCCGTGACGAGCGACGAATGGAGGCGCCGCTGGCAAATGTGCGTGGCGTGCTATTCGACCTGGACGGAGTCGTCTATCGAGGCGAGGAAGTCATTCCGGGCGCTCCAGAACTCTTCGCCTATCTTGCCGAGACCGGGCGTGTGGTCGGCGCCATTACGAATAATGCGCTGAAGACCGGCGCGGAATATTCACAAAAACTAGCGGGCATGGGCATCGACCTTCCGGGCGAGCGGATCGTGACATCCGGATGGGCAGCAGCGCGCTATGTGACGGAAGTCAAACCGGGCGCACGTGTCTTCATCGTCGGCGGGGATGCGCTACGGCGCGAGCTATCGGCGGTTGGCGCAATTGAGAGCGAGACACCAGATTTTGTGGTGGCAGGGATCGATTTATCGCTCCCGCTGCAACGTCTTTCCGATGCGTCGGTACATGTCCGGATGGGGGCGAAACTAATCGTTACCAATCCGGACCTCACCGTGCCTATCGAAGGCGGCTTCCGGGCTGGATCGGGTGCGGTACAGGCGTTTATCGAAGCGGCAGGAGGTGCCCGGGCAACGGTGATTGGCAAACCGCAGCCGGGTATATTCCAGCAGGCGCTGACAGGCCTCGGGCTGCGGGTTGAAGAGACGATCATGGTTGGCGATACGGCGGAAACCGATATCGCCGGTGCGTCCGCCGCCGAATTACGCTCGGTCATGGTGGAAAGTGGCAATGCGAATTCAACCGATGACGGCGTGGTGCCGACGCTACGGGTTGCCGATGCGGCGGCGCTGCTTGAGGCTTTCGTCGAGGCAGATGCGGAGGCTGGCGACGCTTCATGAACGCCGTCTTCTTCGCCATCGTGTTGATTTCGTTTTTGGTCGCCGGCTACCGGCAGATCACGGCCGAACCGGTCGCCCCGGATGCGGGCCAACCGATGGAAGCGCTGGCGACCGGCATGATCGATACGGCGGCGGATTCCGTAACATTGGCGATCGGGTTGGTCGGCGTGATGTCGCTTTTTCTTGGTCTGATGAAGGTCGCCGAGGCAGGCGGGTTGTTGACTATTATCGCGCGTCTGCTGCGCCCACTGATGGTCCGAATTTTCCCTGAAGTGCCGGCCGAACATCCGGCCATGGGCGCGATGATCTTGAATCTTTCGGCAAATGTGATGGGGCTCGGCAATGCGGCGACTCCGTTCGGAATCCGCGCGATGCAGGAGCTTGATAAGCTGAACGCCCATAAGGGCACCGCGACCAACGCCATGGTCCTGTTTCTTGCCGTCAATACGTCGAGCGTTACCCTATTGCCGACCGGTGTGATTGCGTTGCGGGCGGCTGCCGGGTCTGCCGAACCGGCGGCGATCCTGCCGACGACGCTGTTCGCCACCTTGATATCCACCACCGTCGCCATCCTTTCCGCTAAACTCTACCAGCGCTGGTTTCCAATGGGCCCCGTTCCAGATCCGGTCGACGGTGAGGAAGCCGAGGAAATCGAAGAGACCGCACCCATCGCGGAAGAGAGTGGTGCTTATCCCGGATGGGTCTCTGCGCTGGCGCTGCTGGGTGTCATTGCGCTGATTCCGTTGGCGATCCTCTATGGCCGCGCGGTTTCGCCTTGGATTATACCGGGCTTGATGGTGGCGCTGTTGGGGTTTGGCATGTCGCGGGGCGTACGGGTCTACGAAGTGTTCGTCGATGGGGCGAAGGATGGCTTTCAGGTGGCGATCCGGATTATTCCGTATTTGGTCGCGATCCTAGTGGCGGTCGGCATGTTCCGCGCGAGCGGCGCCATGGAATTACTGATCCATCCCTTAGGTATTGTGACGGAGTTGATCGGCTTGCCGGCCGAAGCATTGCCGATGGCGTTCCTGCGCCCTCTCTCAGGGTCGGGAGCTTACGGTATTCTGGCGTCGATCCTGTCGGACCCGGCGACCGGACCGGATACTTATGTCGGTTTTCTGGTCAGTACGTTCCAAGGATCGACGGAGACGACGTTCTATGTTTTGGCGGTGTATTTCGGCGCGGTGAATATTCGCCGTATCCGGCATGCGTTGGCCGCGGGCCTGACGGCGGATATCGCGGGGGTTGCGGCGGCGGTTGCGATTTGTGCGATTATGTTTGCCTGAAAAATTATCAGTGCTCAAAAAAGGAGCCGCGCCTTGGGAGCGCGACCCGAGTTTAGGGAGGGGTGAGCGCGCAAGACGCGCTCGGGGAAATAATGTTTAGGTAGGCTTTAGCCGGTCAGTCCGTTGGATGTGGGCCGTTCAGCGGATGTTCGTCATCGGGATACATTTCGCTCTCCATCGAGTTGAAATTACGATACAACGGTCACAGCAAGGCTGGGGCCAATTTTCCGCATTATCGGCCCGGCTCCTTTAATCGAGAACGCTGCGTATGGAAAAGAAAGACGGATCGGACTGGTTCATCAGCAGCCCTAAACCGCTTGAGAATGCGGTCGAACTGGCGCGAAACTTCCTCGAGCCAGCTATTATGCAGGCGATTTACGAGGCATGCCGCGATATTCTGGGCGCGCGCCCGACGATTGACAGTATGAACGAAGCCGTCGCCACAGCCATTTCAATCGCCGAGGAGGTCTGGAGTGATCTACAGACTGAATCGCCTCCCTATGCCTGTGAGAAAGGCTGCTCTTGGTGTTGTCATCAAACGGTAATGGTGATCGCGCCGGAAGTACTTTCTGTCAAAGCCTATATCGAAGGAGCCTCTGAGGCGGACGCGATACAGGCAATGCGGGATCGGTTGGCGTCCCGGACAGTGCAAATTTCCGGACACTCGACGCCGGAGCGCCAAAGCGAAGGGATTTCGTGTGGGTTGTTGGAGGACGCGGCTTGTTCTGTGCATCCAGGGCGGCCATTGCCGTGCCGGGGTGGATTTTCGGCCGATGCCGAATTCTGCCAAGATTTATTCCAGAACTTTACGACTGTTATTGCGGATGTTGATGCGGGAACGCGTGAAGAGCCATTCTTGGTCGTGCCGAAGACATTGTTCAAAAGCGGCCAGGTTGGTCTGACGAAGGCGTTTAAGGATCTTGGGTTTGAGTGCCGTCCGTTGGAATTAACGACAGCCTTGTATATCGCCTTATCGCGACCGAATATCGCAGAGGAATGGTTGGCCGATGAGTCCGTCTTTGCCGCCGCCGAGTTGACCAATGTTGATGGGCACTATGTTATAAGCGCGCGCTGAACATTTCCCGGACCATCTCGATGGCGCGATTGAGTTGCTCGTCCCCTTCGCGGTCTGGGTCGGATTCGACAATCGTATCTGGCTCGATCCCACCCTCAACAGATTTGCCGGACGGCGTCAGGTAAATCGCCGTGGTTAGGCGCAGCGCATCGTGGCCGCCCAGTGGGATCAATCGCTGCACGGTTCCTTTGCCGAAGCTCCGCTTGCCTACTAATACGGCCCGACGGTGGTCGTGCAACGCACCGGCAACGATTTCCGACGCGGAGGCCGAACCACCATTGATCAGGACGACTATGGGCAATCCATTGGCGAGATCGCCGGGTTCCGCATCATGATGTTCTTGGCTGTCTCGACCCTTGGTGGAGACGATCCGGCCGCTCTCGAGAAAGGCGTCAGAGATGTATACGGCTTCATCGAAAGGGCCGCCCGGATTGTTTCGAAAATCCAACACAAATCCGCGCAGCTTATGACCCGCCTGAGTGCGGATATTGTCAATCGCCGTCTCGACGCGGTGACTGACGCGACGGGTGAAGGCGCCCACACGAATATAGCCGACGTCTTGTTCGATCCGTGAGCGGACACCCGCGACTTTGATGATATCGCGGGTGACGGTCACGGTGAATGCATCCGTTTTTTCGCGTGCGATCGTCAAAAGAATTGCTGCTCCGACGTCACCACGCAACATGCCCACGGCCTTTGGGAGGGGAATTTTTGCCAGTGCCTTTCCGTCCGCGTGGGTAATGACGTCGCCGGGTTTGAGGCCGGCCTTATCGGCGGGTGTGTCTTCGATGGGAGAGACGATGAGCAGACCCCGTTCGTGCTTGCGAATCCGGATGCCGAGGCCGCCGAATTGGCCGCGCAAACGATCGCGCATCGCTTGTAGTTCTGGAGGGTCCAAATAGGAGCTGTATCTGTCTAGTGACTGCAACATGCCGTCGATCGCTGCCATGACGAGTTCACTGTCTTCGACGCCTCGCGGTTTTGGGTATTTGTCTCGCAACCCTTTTCGCGCCGCGTCTAGCAACTGTGAATCGACGACCGGCCGCACGTAATCGCGCCGGACGCGGTCAAAGACACGGGCAAAGGTGGCCAATGCTGGGCTTGAGAGTTCGGTGCCGAGATCGGCGGCGGCGCGGTGGGCCGAAATATCGACCGCGATCTGGTTGGCTGCAGCAATCGAATCTGGGCTTGGGCGCTCGTCGATGACGCCGCAAGAGGCCAGGGATAGAAAAACCAGTGAAAGGCCGAGAATCGTGGTGGGTTGGCGGCGCAGCACATTTAAAAACATCGAGAACCTTATACGCATAGACGCAGCGGTGAACCAGCACGCTTCACTTAGAGGTGTCTGGAGGTAGGCGCTGTCATTCCGCCGCCGAAGAATTGACATTTTCGGATCACCGGTTTGAAATTCCACAAGGTCTTTATCGTGGACACCTAAATAAATCAGAGCTGCTTGGCAGCGATATACATTGACCTTGGCGTTGTAGATGTAGCGGGTCTAACCGTGTTTGTCTTGAAGTAAGTAGCGCCCGATATCGAACGCGCCGTCGTTGCTGCGTTGCCCAGTGAGATAACATTGGATGGAATCGATTTCATTGTAGGAAAGCACCAAACCCTTCATGTTAGCTTAGGTTTCTTGAGTCCTTTCGATAAGCTCGATGGATGAAAACTCGGTCAGCTCACCGGCATCCGAGTCTGGCATGTCGACCAGGAAGTCACCGACCATAATTTGTCCTGGAATTGCCTCGTCAAAGTAATGGAAGGATTTCGCTTTCCCGGATGGATTGGATAGCGCACTCTCCGGTTTGAAACTCTGTCGCCGATCCTTCATGCACAAAATTCTACTGCCGCCGAAATCGCAATCCGTCGCGCATCGCCTACCGTTTTTCTACGGTTGGGTGATTATCGCCGTGGCCTTTGTGACCATGGGGATTGGCGTGAACGCCCGGACGTCGTTTTCCTTACTGTATCCTCCAATCCTTGATGAATTCGGATGGAGCCGCGGCGATACCGCTTCGATCTTTTCAATCGGCTTCATTGTCTCGATGCTCGCGACACCCTTCGTTGGGGTAATGATGGGACGTTTCGGCCCCCGGATCGCTATCCCGATTGGCGCGGTTTTGGTTGCGACGGGATTGCTACTGGCTACCGTGGCGACCGCATTGTGGCAATTCTATCTGACGCTCGGCGTTTTGGTCATCGGCGGCAGCATTTTCATCAGCTATATCGGCCATTCGATGTTCCTGGCCAATTGGTTCCAGCGCAAGCGCGGCCTAGCTGTCGGCATCGCGTTTTCAGGCGTCGGTTGCGGAGGAATCGTGATGTTTTGGTGGATTCAACAGCTGATCACGACATTTGACTGGCGTGCATCATGTTGGGCCATGGCGGGTCTGTTGATCGCTGTGGTTGTGCCGCTGAATTTTCTCCTGCAACGTCAAAGGCCACAGGAACTGGGTCTTGAGCCCGATGGCGACGTCGCCGAGAGCGACGCAAGCGATGCGGAACTACGCCCCGACGCAATCGTCGACCGTGAGTGGGTGGAGACCGAATGGACCCCGCGCCTCGCCATGCGAACCGCGCGGTTTTGGTGGCTTGCGGTGACGATGGGCACCGGGTTGTTCGCTTGGTACACCGTTCAAGTTCATCAAAGCCAATATTTGATCGAGCTTGGTTTCAGTGACGATCAAGTGGCTTTAGCATTGGGTGTTGTCGTGATGAGCGGTGTCGTCGGTCAAATAGGGCTAGGACACCTCTCCGACCGGATCGGTCGCGAGTGGGCGTGGACGCTCAGCCTTTCTGGATACGTTATATGCTACGCAATCCTATTGTTGATGAAGACGCACCCGTCACCTTATTTGATGTATGGAATGGCGGTGGCGCAGGGCATGTTCGGCTATGGGATCGCTGCGATGTTCGGTGCTATGCCCGCTGATATGTTTCAAGGGCCACGATTTGCGGCGATTCTCGGCATTGTCAGCATAGCCGCCAATCTCGGTGCCGGAATCGGCCCGTGGGTTGCCGGCTACATTTTCGATGTGACCAAAAGTTACGATTATGCGTGGTGGCTTGCGATTGCCATCTCTTTTGTCTCCATTGGCGCGGTTTGGATGATGGCACCGCGCAAAGTTCGATTGGTCGCGGGCCAGGCAGCGAAAAGGTTCTGACGGCAGTTTATCGATAGAGCGGTTGCAATCGTAAGATTATGGACGCGACGGAATTCTTGGTGCAGAAATGCACGCTGTAAAACGACCCTGTTCACATTTCCAACTAAGCGGCGCTCCGTCGCTACCAAAAATCACTGTAAAGACGATCGTAAAATTGATCATCGTCTGTCTGCTCGTCGGATTGGTATTGTCGACCTTGGACGTTGATCCGCGCAACATTTTGGCGAGCAGTCAGGCAGCGATTGAATGCTTGATCGAGGTCGGCGGCGAATTCTTCGCTTGGGCTGTCACTTATTGATTGGCGCGATTGTCGCCATTCCGATTTGGGCCATCATGTACCTGCTAAGGGCGGCCAAAAGTTGGGATTGACAAAAGCCGAGAATTAACGCCGCCGCTATTCCTAGTCTTTCGTCTCAAAATCCGCCGGATCTTTACTTCCCTTTAGCGCCTCCCCATTCGAAAAAAAGCTCGATATTTCGTTCAGTAACGTGCCCATGCTGGCGGTGGGTGGCGAGCTCTCTTCGATCTCTGTATTGCCTCGCGGTAGCGCCCGTGCGGTCTGACCGGTATTCACCCGAGAGACGAATTTTTGCCAGATCGTCGCCGGCAATTGACCGCCGGTCACACGCTTCGTCGGTTTATTATTGTCATTACCGACCCAAACGCCTGCGACCATGTCGCTATGATAACCGATAAACCATCCGTCTCTATAGTCCTGGCTGGTACCGGTCTTCCCGGCGACTTCGCGGCCTTTCAGGCGTGCGCGCCGTCCGGTGCCGTCCGTAACCGCGGCATAGAGCATGCGGTTCATTTGCCCGACTTGCCGGGACTCGATCAGCCGTCCGAGCGAGCTGCCTGACCGCTGATACAAGACTTGGCCGTCGGTCGTACGAATGCGAGCAATTCCATAAGGAAAGACGCCGGTTCCGCCATTCGCCAGCGGTATATACGCGGCCGACATCTCAAACAGGCTGACTTCCGACGTCCCGAGTGCCAACGAGAGGTCGGCTGAGAGTGGGGCCGTAATGCCCAATCGTCTGGCGGTCGCAATAATTTTCTTTGGGCCGACGCGTTTCGCCACTTGGACGGCGACGGTATTGATCGATTTCGCGAGCGCTCGTTCTATCGTCACCTTACCGGCATATTTGCCGTCGAAATTCTTTGGCCGCCATCCGTCGATATTGATCGGTGCGTCTTTGTAGGTGCTGTTCGGCCGTAGGCCGTCTTCCAAGCCTGCGAGATAGACGATCGCCTTGAAAGCGGAACCGGGTTGGCGTCTTGCCTGTAAGGCACGATTGAACTGGCTTAATTTATAGGATCGGCCGCCGACCATCGCCTGGACAGCACCGTCGGGCGCGAATGCAATGACCGCCCCTTGTGAGACCGCCCTGGATTTTCCGTGCCGTTTCAAAGTTTGCACGAGCGAACTCTCAGCAAAACCTTGCGTGGTCGGATCAAGGGTCGTCTCAACGATGAGACCCGCATCGACGCGGCCGACAAAAAGCGGGATCTGGGTCTCGATCCAATCGACGAAATATCCATTGCCACCGCCGGAAGAGACCGCGGATTTCGCAAGGCGCGCCGGTGCGCGCTTCGCCGCGGTCGCCTGCCGTTCTTTCAGAAACCCGGCCTCAACCATGTTATCGATTACCTCAGCAGCGCGACGGCGCGCGCGCGGTAAATCATTCGTCGGGGCGTATCGCGATGGTGCTTTGAGAAGCCCGGCCAATAGCGCTGCTTCACTCAAAGTGACGTGCCGGGCGGATTTTCCGAAATACCGCCTTGACGCGGCCTCGACACCGAAACTGCCGGCACCGAGATACACGCGATTAAGATAGAGTGTCAGAATCTCCCGCTTCTCCAATCGCGCTTCCAGCCAAATAGCTAGCATCAGTTCCTTTAATTTTCGGACGATGGAACGCTCAGGTGTCAGCCATAGATTCTTCGCCAATTGCTGGGTGATGGTGCTGCCCCCTTGGACTATGCGATCCGCACGGATGTTCGCGAGCAATGCGCGCGCGAAGCCGATCACATCCATTCCAAAATGGCGATAGAACCGCCGGTCCTCGGTTGCCAACACCGCTTGCGACAGATGGATGGGAAGCTCCTCCACCGCAACAATTTTGGCGTTACCTCCGGTCCGCGACAATGCACTGCCGTCACGGGCGAGAATGATGACCTCCGGATTGGTGGAATTGTGGAATAGGTTGCTGGTGTCCGGTAGGTCGGGGGCCACGACAAGAAAAAGGAGTGCCCATGCAAGACCCATCAGCAACAATCCGCCGACGCATAATTTCAGCAGGATTCTAAAAACTTTCGCGATGCGGCCCATGCAGGGTAATACCGGGAAATTAAAGACAAATCGTGAGAGAATTCCACATGAGCCCGAACATGGAGTCTTGGGACCTGTGATGCAACTCATCCGCCATCGGATTGCGAACACCGCTTGTCGGTTTGGGGTCCTGCATGCTCAATTACGGTTTGCGCTCTACCTCTCCTGACATTGTAACGAGAAAGAGGCGATATGAAAGAAAATGGCGTGATGAAATTTCGGACCCGTATACTATTCGGCGGCTCGACGGCGGCGTTGGTGTCGGATGTCAGCTTGTGGAAAATATCCGGTGCTACAATTCGCGGCAAGATAGAGGCCGTGCAAGTCTTTGAGATGTGTTTTCGAATGATCAGCGCCACCGAAACGATGTTTCTTGCCCGGCTTGGAATCCATATGGTCAACTGTTGGCGGGTAATGCGATTCGGAGGGGTTGGAGACCCTCAAGGAGGGGTGGCGTGACGGAAAGACTCCAAGGTAAATCTGTGCTTGTAACGGCTGCCGCGCGCGGCATTGGCAAGGCCATCGCAGAACGCTTCGCGTCTGAGGGTGCGACGGTGATGGCGACGGACCTAGACGGCGAAGAACTCGCAGTACTTCGATCTCATGAAGGCATTACCACGCGTATTTTAGACGTGACCGATGCGGCGGCCGTCAATGAACTGGCCGTGACCTTGGGCAGAGTGGACGTATTGTGCAACATCGCGGGCTTTGTACATAACGGCAGCATATTGGATGTAACGGATGAAGATTGGGATTTCTCCTTCGACCTGAATGTCAAATCGATGTACCGGACCATTCGGGCCTTCTTACCAGCGATGCTGGAGTCTGGTGGTGGTTCGATCATCAATATGGCGTCGGTGGCCTCGTCCTTGCGCGGGTTGCCTTTCCGTTTCGTATATGGCGCCAGCAAGGCGGCCGTGATCGGGCTGACGAAATCCGTGGCGGCGGATTATGTGGCGGAGGGTATCCGGTGCAACTGTATTTGTCCGGGCACTGTCGAGAGCCCGTCCTTGGAAGCTCGTATCGCGGCGTTCGATGACCCGGAACTGGCGCGCCGGAATTTCATAGCGCGCCAGCCGATGGGCCGATTGGGCACAGCGGAAGAGATCGCGGCGATGGCCGTGTATCTGGCGAGTGACGAATCTGCTTATGCGACTGGCACTGCCTTTGTCGTGGATGGCGGGGTGACGCTTTGAGCCGACCGGAAGCAGCCGACAACAGTGTCTCGCATTCACCGATGCAGGTTTAAACATCTGTTACGCTTGCCGTCTTGTTACTGGTTCTTGATCAGACATGGCCGAAGCCTCGTTAAGCAATGAGCTCGCCGCGACGTTAGGCACCGTGGTCGGGACGGCATTTTGGATAGTTTTTGGCTATGCCGCGGATTGTTTAATGACCGTCTTTGTATGGAACAACCGAGTGCAGCGGCGAAGTGGCGTGCCGGTACCGAAATCGCTGAGCCGGCTGGCGGGAATGGCGATTTGGATTACCACGGCGATCATCCTGTTAGCTGTTGTCTACGACGTGCCAATTGCGGGTTTCTCGACTACCTCCGGTATCATTATCGCGGTCATTGGTTTCGCGCTTCGGAACTTGATTGCTGATGTCTTTACACGAATTGCGCTTGGCATCGAACGGCCACTCCAGATTGGTGATTGGATTAAGTTCGATGATGAGCCGCCAGGCAAGGTCGTGGAAATCAATTGGCGTGCCGCGCGACTGATAACGATGGATGAAGTTTCGGTCGTGGTGCCAAACAGCCAATTGGCGGCCGCCGTGTTTCGCAATTATAGCCAGCCGAACGAGTATTGGTGGGATGAATTTGAAATCGTGTTGCCTTATGAAGTGACCTACCGGCAGGCGGAGCGAATTCTGCTCTCGGCCGTGGAGCAGGTTCTGGCCTCCGCGAGTATTCCACGCGAACCCGACCTCTTGATCGGCATAGCGACAGAGGAACAGAATGGCGGGTGCTATTTTGGGTTCCAGATTATCCGCGGATGGCTGTGACCCGATATAAAGTGCAACGGAACGTTTTGCGGAACCTGTATTATGCGGGTATCGACGTGCCGCACGCGAAGATGGGTATGTTCAGCCCGCGCCGGTTGGCGGCGCGCCACGACGAAGAGCGCGAGGATATCGACTTCCTACATGGCATCACGCCACTTGCCCACCTGACAACTGAAGAGCTCGATGAAATCGCTAAGAAGATGCGTCGCCATCTCTTCATTGCAGGCCAGCCGGTCGTTCGCGAAGGCTAAGAGGGAGATTCGCTATTCGTGGTGAAAGAAGGAACCCTTGAAGCGTCGATCACGGGCGAGAGTGGTATCAGCTGGTTGACTGAACCCGGAAATGTTTTTTGGTGAAATGTCATTGCTTACCGGGGCTCCCCAATCGGCTGCGGTTGGGCCGTCGGTTGATAGTGTGGTGTTTGTTATTACACGCTCCGATCTCGAATTCCTCATGATGAGGCGCCCGGCGATGTCGGATCAACTGAGCGAAGTGCCGGCTGAACGTCAGCCGTGGAACATGCGCTTGTTGGATGAGGAGAAAGGCGCGGGCGCGCTGGAAACTCTGACGTCCCTATCATGGCAGTTCCTTAGTGGTATTCAAATGTATTGCATGATGGCGGTGCCCCTTATTTTGCCGGTGGTGTGATGGCTGCAAATGCCGAATGCCGAATGGCGCGGCACGCGGGAGCAATGGCGCAATTGGATCAAATATTGGCTTGATCGCGCCCGACTGGAAGATTCATTGAGCGTCAAAATATAAGCTTTGATTTGCGGCCAGTCGCGGGTGACCGCTTCCTTGGTGACGGATTGCTCGCCGATGCCATCATCGGTGTATCCCGTTCGAAACCGTTCCTCGGATTAATGGGCCAACCTGTGGCACAACTCGCGCCGAGTTTTAGTCTCTTCCACCGCCCTCGGTTGGAGGAAGACTGGCAGGGTTTTAAGCGTGACGCCTTGCTCCCAATCGTAAGTTTTGTGCGCGCGATGGCGTTGCGAATCAACTCGACGGCGCGGGCGACTGCGGATCGTATTAGCGATGTCACGGCGGCGGGTAAAATTGGAGAAATCGATGCGGTGAAATTAATCCGCGCCCATGAACGGGCCTTGAATTTAATCTTGCATCAGCGATTGGAAGATCTGCGGGATCGCGTGCCCTCGTTGAGCCGGGTAGATATGCGAGTTTTATCACGCCAGGAAAAAAAAGCCTTGATGCGGGAGTTGAGCGATCTCGGTGAGATAACACGGGATATTCGCAGCTTGATTTCCTAACTGCCTGATAGCTCGCCCGTTATATTCTCCTTCTCCACGGCGGCGAGATGAAGTTCGAGGCAAGGCGCACCCTTCGCGAGGCAGGCGTCGATATCTACCAAGGCATCGTCAATCTGACCATTGCTGATTTTGGCCGCCGCTGTGTAGTAACGGGCTTGGCAAATCTCCACATCGTTCAGTGTTTCGTTCACGACGTCGGAAAGTCGCGTCTTGCCGACTGCCAATCCGATCAAGCTGGCACTCCATGCGTCTTCGCCTTGGAGGCGGTCGATTGCAATTTGCGCGAACCAATGGGCCTTCCCGAACGCGCCGGTCCGGCATAGACCGATGAGGGAGAGTTGCAGCGCTTGAACCGGGCCCGGGCGATGAATGAGGGATTCGGCGAAATTGCCGATGGATGCAAAGTCGCGCTCAATAAAGGCGTCGACGATGTGTTCAAAATCCGGGATGTCCGTCAATACGGAAACCAATCCGCCCGTCATGGTCTTCCCCGAGTTAGTTCGGAAATCAGCCGAACAGACCCAGGACCGCGCGCTCGTTATCTGTCGCGATGGTGAGTGAATTCGCACCCAATGCCTGACGTGTCTGCAGCGAAAGCAAGCTAGCCGCTTCCTCGTTCAGATCCGCTTGCGCCAAATTGGCGGCCCCTTGTTCCAACGTGTTGCTGAGATTATCGGTAAAATCAATACGGTTTTGCAGCGTGTTCGTGTTCGAAGACAAAGAGGTTGGGTTCGAGCGAACTTGCGTCTGTGCGCTGGCAATATCCGCCAGGGCGGCGTCGATATCCGCATCATTACCGAATGTCCGCGCGGAAATCCCGAGCCCGGCGCTTGTCGAGTCTGCACCTTGGACCGAGAGTGAACTGCTGCCAACCTCGTTCAGAGAGACCTCAAGCGTATCCGGTGAAGAGCCGATCAGATTGTTGCCGCCGATACCCGATTCGGCAGCGATACTATCGATCTGTAAGCGAATTTGATTGAACTGATCCGCGAGGCGGGCACGTTCCGTGGGGTCGTTCGTATTTTGCGCCTGCTGAGCAATTGCGCGCGCTTGACCCGAAAGATCATTAATCGCTTCGAGCCCGACACCAGCGGCCTGGATAGTACTGATGGCCTGACCGACCTGATCCTTGACCTGCGCCAGATCTGCGGCCTGGTTCGTCAATGCTTGAGGAGCGAACAAATCCTCCGCGCCATCGAGCGGGTCGTTAATTCTGTGCTCGGTGCTCAGTCGTTCGTGCGTCTGATTCGATTTCTGGCTCGTGCGCTGCAAACCCTGCAGCGCAGAATTGCCTGACGAGCCAAGGCCAACACTGTCAACCATGGTTTTCTCCTCATAACTAAGCGATGACTCTGCCTTGTGGCAAAGCTCCTCCAACGCTTTAGTCATCCCCATCCGAAGTGAAGCTAACCCAATACCGCAAGAAAAGCCAGACACCCTGTGATGGGGATCACAGAAGGTGAATTTAGACCATGCCTGTCAAAGAGAAGGCGGGCGACTAACTCCAAGGAATGTTAGTCAGGCCCCAAAATTGATCACGATCGGTGATATCGTCGCTTTCGACGGCATGACGCCTTTCGCTGTAGGATTTGTGCTGCTGGTCCACTTCATCGGTTTCTATATAAGAGGTGCTTTAGGATTCGGCTCCAACATGCCGATAGTCCTCCTCACTACCTGGGTGTTGGGGCCGCATCATGCAATCTTGCTGGTGGCGCTCACATCGGGCATCGCGCAGGTTCATCTGCTGCCGCAAGGGTTTCGTAATACCGATTGGTCTATTGCCAGAATGTTGGCGTTGGGGATGATGGCTGGAATTGTCTTCGGCACATGGGTTTTCGCCGAAATCGAAGCCGACTGGCTGGTTCTTCTTCTCGGAGGATTGATCCTCGGCATCCTTTTGATGGATCGATTCCAGGCCATCGAACGGTTAAAGCGGCGGATCAATTTACGCTCCCATACTCTCGCCAGTATTCTGGCGGCGATCTCCGGTTCCGTCGGCACGATCAGCGGTGGTGGTGGGCTGTATTTTCTTGTGGCCTATCTGAAGTTGGTTTGCGCCAATCCGGCGGTCTTGCGCAGCACGAATGTATTTCTATCAGGCGCATTCATGTTGTTCCGACTGTGTTTGCTGACTTATGCCGGATTGTTCACGCCAATTTTGTTGGTCGAAGCTTTGTTGGTGGCGCCTGCGGTCTTTCTCGGTAGTTGGGCCGGGACCCGGCTTTTCCATGCCAGCAGTCCAGAGCGGTTTTACGCCATTCTCCAGTTTGTCCTATTCGCCGCCGCCGCCTCACTTTTCATAAAGGGGCTTCTATATCTATTTGCATAAGGGGAGAGGCGAATAATGACACAGCCGAGTTACACCGAATAATCGGCCGAATGGTTATGCGCTCTAAGGCTTTCCGATCTTCCGGATGAAATTGTCGCCAACGCAAAATCACGTTTATTGGATATCCTGGGGTGGAGCGCGACCAGGGTGCCGATCGATTAATCGAAACGATTCTTTGGGAGGACGCTCAATGCGAGACTGCACAATGGGCTCGTGAGACTGGCCTTTCCTTGATTAAAGGCTTCGCTGCCTTCTGGCGTGGTGATTACGGAGATGCCGTCGATCTCTTGTATCCCGTGTGATATATCGCCATTAGTTTCGGGGGAAGGCATGCTCAGCGTGATATTATCGACTGGACGATAACAGAGGTCGCGAGCCGGGCTGGAATGCGCTCTACCGCAGAGGCATTGGCGCAAGAACGATTGGCGCTGAAACCACATAGCGCCATCAATATAAACCTTCTTCGTCGGAGCCGGGCGTCCGGTGTTGAGCTGTTATCGGCGGCCTAAGACAATATACCGTTCGAACTTGAGGCGCGTCGGGTTGCGATTGTCCGCCGCCCCTAGTTCAGTACATCCGGTAGTAATTTGTTGACCGCCTCCCATGCCTCGAATTGGACCCAGTGTCCGGCATTGGGGATGACGTGGATGGGCGCGCCGGGATGAATTTCTTCGACATAGTCGCGGATGCCCGACAGGTCCGGATACAGGGTTGTGTCCTTGTCACCGAAAATGCCGTTCAGGCGGCACGGCAGGTCGCGCAGACTGTCTGCCAGAACCGATGTACGAGCGATGCCACGCGACCGCAGACGGGCTTTCGCCATGTTTACCGTCTGAATCGTGAGCGCCAAGTCGTCCGCCGCGGCCGGATCATGCACCATCAGCTTTTGAAGATTGTGCCGGTAGAGGGGGGCCGCTTCCGCCTCTGGTAGGTCCCGTGGCACCTCGACCAATTCGTTCGCGGGTCCAGTGCCGGTCAATCCCAAGACCGGGGAGCCGATTAGTGTCAGGCTGCGAATGCGGCGCGCCTGCGCATGGGCGAGCAAACCGGATAAAACGCCGCCGAAGGAAAACGAGATGAGATCGAAGGGCGTGTCGTCCGGTAGGATAAGGTCGAGCCCACCCGAGAGTATCTCC
>JBMYRC010000072.1:0-19447 GCA_049601975.1 Alphaproteobacteria bacterium
TAGGTTTCCGCCAAACCGTCTCGCAAGGCGACCTTCGGGCGCCAATCGAGCGATTGCAGCCGTCCCACATCGAGCATTTTGCGCGGCGTGCCGTCCGGTTTTGAGGTGTCAAAATTGAGCTCTCCCCGAAATCCGACCACATCGCAGATCAAAGTGACCAATTCGCGGATCGTCACATCGTCGCCAACTCCAACATTGATTGTCTCGGCCTCGCTATAGCGGTCCATCAAGAACACAGCCGCCTCCGCCAAGTCGTCAACATGCAGGAACTCGCGACGCGGTAATCCGGTGCCCCAAACACTCATCGACGCCGCGTTTGAAACCTTTGCCTCATGCGCCTTCCGCATCAAAGCGGGGATGACGTGACTACTTTCGAGGTCAAAATTGTCGCCGGGCCCATACAGATTGGTCGGCATTAGAGAGATCGCATCGAACCCGTATTGCCGGCGATAATTCTCGCATAGCTTCAGACCGGCAATCTTGGCGATAGCGTAAGGCTCGTTTGTCGGCTCCAATTCACCGGTCAGCAGTGCGGTCTCTTGAATTGGTTGCGCCACCAAACGCGGATAAATACAGGACGATCCGAGGAAGAGCAGTTTCGCGGCGCCATTGCGCCACGCTGCATCAACGACATTCACTGCGATCATTATGTTCTCGTATATGAACTCTGCCCGCAACGTGTCGTTCGCGTGAATGCCGCCAACTTTCGCCGCTGCCAGAAACACATATTCGGGCCGCTCTTTGGCAAAGAACGCTTCAACTTCCGCTTGCCGGGTTAGGTTAACGTCCGACCTTGAGCGCTCGATCAGACAGGTATGACCCGCCGCGCGCAGGACACGCGTGATAGCGCCACCGACCAGACCGTTATGCCCGGCAACGAAAATACGCGAATCAGCTTTCATCTCAGCCAACGGCGATACCCTCCAGTGAAATATCATGCCCCGCATCGAGCAACGTCCGCTCGCGTCGGGCTAACTCCATATCGTGCTCGACCATCATCCCAACCAACTCGTCAAAACCAACTTTCGGCGACCAACCTAAATTTTCTTTCGCACGCGATGGATCTCCCAAGAGTAAATCAACCTCGGTTGGCCGGAAATAACGCTTATCGATACTAACGTATTGTTCCCAATCAAGATCGGCTTTATCGAATGCGACCGTCAAGAACTC
Organism: Alphaproteobacteria bacterium; assembly: GCA_049601975.1. Classification (GTDB taxonomy): domain Bacteria; phylum Pseudomonadota; class Alphaproteobacteria; order UBA8366; family UBA8366; genus UBA6544. Next base: position 1,171 of record JBMYRC010000072.1, read on the forward strand.
GCGCACGGAATAAGTCTCACCGGTGGCAACAACGAAATCTCCCGGTGTCTCCTGCTGCAACATCAGCCACATGGCTTCGACATAATCACCGGCAAAACCCCAATCGCGCTTGGCGTCAAGGTTCCCGAGATAAAGACGCTCCTGTAATCCGTGCCGGATGCGCCCTAGCGCACGGGTTATTTTACGGGTGACAAACGTCTCCCCACGGCGCGGGCTCTCGTGATTAAACAGGATGCCGTTGGCCACGAACATATCGTAGGCTTCGCGATAATTCGCCGAATACCAGAACCCGGCGACCTTAGCGACCGCGTAAGGACTGCGTGGCGCAAAGGGTGTGTCCTCGTTTTGGGGGGCCGCGCCGGCGCCGTACATTTCGGAGGAACCTGCTTGATAGAACCGGACCGGATCCTCCGCCATGGCAATATATTCCCGGGTCGCTTCCAGCAGCCGAAGTGTACCCGTCGCCACGATATCGGCGGTGTATTCGGGCTGATCGAAGGAAACCCGTACATGACTTTGCGCCGCAAGATTATAAATCTCATGCGGTCGCACTTTCGCCAAAATATGGCGCAAACCCGACGCGTCCGACAAATCACCATAGTGCAGAAACAAGTGAGTGTCCGGATGATGGGGGTCACTATAAAGATGATCGAGACGAGCGGTGTTGAAGGTGCTCGCACGGCGAATTATCCCGTGCACTTCGTAGCCTTTCGCCAATAAAAGCTCCGCCAGATACGAGCCATCTTGACCCGTAATACCCGTAATTAATGCGCGTTTTTTCGAACTCATACGCCTTCCGCACTTCCCATTTCGTTTAGACCGCGGACCATACAACCAGTCCCCGGCGCATCACCTGATTGGTTGACGCATTCAACAAGCCGCTACTCCCGATCGATGGCCGTTGCCTCTGGAGCACTTTCCATATCCGTAACCCGCCGATCAGAATTCGCCAACCATAACACGCCACCAGCGAGGCCGATCAGTATCATGATGACACCGTAGACCAATGATAAACCAAGCGAGCCGGCTTCCGGCGCACCGACCAGCGACATTGCCGATATCATAATGCTTTCGCGGACGCCCCACCCAGCAATCGAAATGGGCGCGGCAGACAGCAACATCACGCCCGGCACGAGAATCAGACAGTCGATGAAGGAAACATTCAATTGCAAATCTAGCGTCAGAAGAAAGATCGCCGACACCATCATAATATGCCCAATGAACGAAAGCCCGAAAACTTCGACTGCGGCCGCACCATTACGAAACAACGCGGTGAGACCGTTCGACAATCCGACCAACCCCCGCGTCGCACTCCAGCGCATCAAGCCACCCGGCATGCGGCCACATAAAAAAAGAACCAGGACTCCGCCAACACCCGCCACAATTATAGCCGCAAATGCTAGGTGCGCGGACGTATCGTCGACCCGGTCATAAAGCCAAGGTTGAGTGAGCGCCACAATACCGAGCAAGGCGAATAAGCCCGAAATACGATCCAACAAAACCCCGTTGACCCCACCCGCCACAGGCAGGCCTGCCTTGACGGCGCGGTACATTCTCACGCCGTCGCCACCAACGGTAGAGGGCAGCGCCTGATTGAAGAACAGACCTTCGAAGTAGAACCGCAACGCCAAGCGATAGGGCAGCGCTTGGCCGAATATACCCGTCACCACGACCCATCGTCGGGCCGCCAGGACATTCTGGCCGGCAAGCAGTGCAATTGCGCAAAGAAAACTGAACATTGAGATTTCCGACAGACGATCGCCAACGGCCGAGAGGTCTTGATCGCGCAACACCAACCAAATCAAACCAGAAGTGACGGCCGCCTTAAGCGCAAATGCCAAAAATTTCTTCACCTAAAGATGCCGCCGTGACTGATGTGAGCGTGAATCTTGCCGGGTCTTACTAGTTTGCCCCTAATCTGGCAACAAAATCAGATGCCCAGTATGGCATGCAGTTTGCGGTCTATACGACAATATCGAGCAATTTTTCGGGATTCTGGCGGTCGGTCGCGGCATTAGTGGCTTGCACCTGCTTCACCGCGTCATAAGTGAGATTCACCGTCGCGCTCTCGTTCTGAAGTTGCAGCTTCAGAGCAAGTAAAGAGCTGTCCAAACCAGGTGCTGCGACATTTACGGCGGCAAGAGAATCTATCGCCATAGCGGTTATGCCCTTCGAGAGCGCAAATTCACCATATCATCCTATCACATTCGCCGCGTTTCGGCAAAACCGGTGCGAAGCGCTCCGGCTTATTTCACATCGGCGGCGACTTTCATGCTGACGACTTTATCCGGTCCATCGACGCTTCCGGTCCGCGGATGTCCCGGCTTAATATTATCGACATACTCCATGCCGGATGTCACCTGACCCCAAATCGTATACTGATCGTCGAGCCAGGGGGCGTCCTCGTAGACGATAAAAAATTGACTGTTTGCGCTGTTAGGACTGCGGGAGCGCGCCATGGAAACAGTGCCTCGGACATGATTTACGTCGCTAAATTCAGCGGCAAGATCAGGCATGTCGGAGCCGCCGGAGCCAGTTCCCGTCGGATCACCAGTCTGCGCCATGAAACCTGTGATGACCCGATGGAAAACGACGCCATCGTAAAATCCCGCACGGGACAGTTCTTTGATCCGTGCCACATGGTTCGGCGCTAAGTCCGGCCGCAATTCAATCACGACCCGACCGTCCTTCAGTTCAAGATAAATAGTGTTTTCCAAATCGGCAGCATCCGCCGTTGTCGCTGTCATAATCCCTATTCCTAACACGGCTGCCAATGCCGCAATCGATTTCAACAAACACATTATTTTCCCTTCCGTATTAATGGCACTGGCGGCTCTAGCGCAACGCCGCCGCGATATTCCCGCCATCGACGGTGATAATCGCGCCCGTACTTTTCTCAGCTAACGCTAAGTTCACAAAGGCCTGTGCTACATCTTCCGCCGTGACCTCCCGATTCAACAGGTTACCGCGCATATATGCCGCTTCGCTGACGCCGCGCACTTTGGCCCGGCTCTTGACCATGGAGTCGGTTAGAAGTCCGCTTTTGATCCGGTCCGCGTTGACCGCGTTGGAGCGAATACCGTCGCCACCGAATTCGACGGCGTATTGGCGCATCAACGCCATCGTCGCCGCCTTCGGCAAACCATAGGGTCCGAAATTCGGTCCCGGATTGACCGCTTGCTTCGACGTGTTGAACAGGAGAACACCGCCCGTACCTTGCTGGCGCATAACCTGCACAGCGCGTTTGGCAACATTCTGATGAGCAAAGAAATTTAGCTCAAAACTCTCGCGCAACACCTTATCGTCAACCTCGTCCATACTTCCCTGCCAAGCCGCACCCGCATTGGAGACTAGGATATCGACGCCACCAAAAGCTTCGGTCACTTGCCGGAAAGCCGCGTCGACGGATTTGAGATCGGTAACATCCGCCGTCACCGCGAGCCCACCAACAGCCGCAGCCGCCGCGGAGACGGCATTTGCATCCCGGTCCAGTAGGGCCACATCGGCGCCTTGCGCCTTAAATGCTGACGCGATTGCCCGGCCGATCGTCCCGCCCGCTCCGGTGACCACGGCCACCTGCCGAGCCAAAGGTTTTTCCGTGCCTTTACTCAGCTTCGCTTGTTCCAGCGACCAATATTCGATTTCAAATTGATCGTATTTCGAAATGCTCTTGAATTGGCCGACGGCCTCCGCATTGGTCGTCACGTCGACCGTCGTCTCCGCCAGGTCAGCGGCGACATGAGCGGATTTCGCATCGCTCCCAACACCAAACAAGCCGACGCCCGGCACCAGAATGACACGCGGCGAATCGTCCAGCCGAATTTTGTTAACCGGCGACTTCGCATTGTTAATTTCAAAATACGCCCGATAACGCGCACGAAACTCCGCCATTGCCGCCGCCGCGCCTATAGCAAAACCGGTGGGGTCGCTCGCGGTCGGTGCCGGCACGATCAGCGGCACGGGCTTAATCCGGATAGAGTGATCCGGTGTTACGTTTCCATCTTGACTGAACCGCTCCAACTCGCGTGCGGAGACATATTTCTTGATCTTTGTATCAGCGCGAAACGTCATCACGAAACGTTTATCAACGTCGCCGCCCTCATCGTGCAAAGCGCATAATCCGCGCAAGATGGGTGCGATTTCCGACGCTTTCATCAATTTCTTCGGAAGGCGGACTTGAGCCAGCGGCTTCCGCTTCGATTTAGCGATTTCTTTCTCGGCCATGCTCACCAGACGGATCATGCGCGTATAGGCTTCTTTCGCACTCGCGCCAAAACTGAAGACGCCGTGCTTCAACAAAATGAGACCTTCGCAATCTGGTTGTTGCGCTTGCACTTCCTGCGCCTTCTTGGCGAGGGCGAAACCCGGCATGATATAGGGGACAAGCGCTGCCCGGTCACCGTATAAATCGCGACAAATTTCAGCGCCGTTGGGCTGGTCGGTAAGCGCCAATATTGCGTTCGAATGGGTATGATCGATAAATTTATGCGGTAGAAATGCGTGTAACAACGTTTCGACCGAAGGATTGGGTGAAGTCGAATCAAGCAGATTTCCGCGTTGTACGTTGACCATGTCCTCGTCGCTCAAGGCATCGAGCGAGACAAGCTCCTGCAGCGGGGCAAGCCGGACCGCGGGCAAGCCCGGCGGCTCTATATCGCCCATATCCCAACCACTGCCTTTGACACATAGGACATCAAGCGCACGGCCAGTAATATCGTTCATTTGCGTCTTTACCGAAGTATTGCCGCCGCCATGAATAACTAAACGCGGGTCACCGCCCAGCAACTGGGTCGTATAGACTCGAAGAGACAAGTCCTTGTTGACGCCTTGTTTCGCATAGCGCCGGACATAAGCGGCTGCTTCGGCGTCGGACCACAAACTTTTCATCCCTACCGTCCCGTGAATTACCGTCGCCGATTGATATGATCACGAACCGGGAATTGCCAACGCTTTATCTTCCGGTTGCGGTTGGTAAAGAATTCAGACGGCCGAGGCTTCCATAGAAAAATCGTCAAATTTTGCATCAATTTTGCCGATCACCGACGATAGATCATCGATGATTAGAATATTCCGTGCGGATCCTTCCGTCGCTGCCCGGGCGTCATCGCCCAATGCCTTAAATTTCCATGCAATTTCCTCGATCTGGCTGACTTGTTCCGCCATCGATCAATCTGTGTTACCCGATGATGCAATCGCATGCCGTAAAATCTCTTACAGATCCGCCAATTTGTCTCCCGCTTGCGAACTGGAGCTACCCGCTCTCGTCATGAGTTCAGATAATTTCGACAGGTTGAGATTTAGTCCCTTCGAGACGTCCGATACATCGCGAACGGATTGGTTAATACCCAGTGCATATTCAGCGGAATGAGAGGCGAGCGTTTTCACTTCGGTGGCCACGACAGCGAAACCCTTTCCATGTTCGCCCGCATGATACGCTTCGATCGCGGCGTTCAGCGCCAACATATTTACCTGTCCTGATATATCCGCAACGCCGACCGCCATTTCATCGATCTCATCGAAGCCGTTACGAGACTCTTCCATCAGTTTTCTGATCTCTTCAACATAAGTCTTGCCACTACCTACGTCTCCAACCTTCCGACTTACCTCCACACGCATATCGCCCGCGCGGGCGAGCGCACCACTGATCGACTCGGATTCCCGATGGCTCTGGGCCGCAGTTTCCGATGTCTCGACTGTAATTTTGGCCCCCTCATCAGAAAGTAATGCCCGCTCCTTCGACGCCCCATTTACACGGTGAGCGTTCCCGCCAATGGTCGCGATCAGGCTCACGGCCCTTGCCATCGACTCGTCACCATTTTCTTCGGCGTTCAACCGCTTCTTCAAATCTTCCAAAGCAGCCAAATACTCACCGCTTATCTTCATATTAGCCGCCGAACCGTCGATAGACGCCCGAATGCCACCCGCCAAAGAAGACACTCGCGCCCCAATTTGGGAAAGTTTCTCAATCTGCTGACTGGCGCCGTCATGAATCGAAACTGCCGCGCCATGAGCTTGGTCAAACGCTGAGAGCATTTCACCCAAATGTGTTTCAATTTTCGTGCCTTGGGTTTCGGTCCGGTGCATGAATTGAGTTAAGTCGTCAGTCCGGTTTTCTATGCGAATTACATTTCCGGAAAGCGCACCGACGGATTAGCGTATGCGTTCGCCGCAGGACGAAGAACTTTCCGCCAAACCCTTAACTTCCTTAGCGACGACTTCAAATTCATGGCCGGACTCGCCCGAATGTGCCGCTTCAACAGTCGCATTCAAGGACAACAGGTTAGTTTGTTTGGAGATTTTCGAAACACCTACCGCCATCTCATTAATCTGGCCGAATATTTCGTCCAACCGTCTCACGATCGTGTTGATTTCCTCAATCAAAAGCAGGTCCGAATCCACGGCTTGCGCGACACGGAGCACTTGATCGATCGCATCACGGGTGCGAGACAACGCGTCCCGGCTAACTTCGGTCTGGTCACAGATACGCTCTGCTTCCTTCGATACACGGACTGCGTCGTTCGCCGCCACGTCCGCGAAGGCCGAACGTTCTTAAGAAACAGTATTCACCCCTTCCGCGTCGGCAAACATCTCTTTACCTCCCGCATGGGCGCGGTGGATCAATTACAAAAGTTCATCATATTTCGGCATTTTTGATTTCCAAAGCCTTCTGAAGAGTTTGGAATCGCAAATTCATTGCGACGCTTCCATTAGATCGTATCACAGTGCGGAACGAGATATGTCAGTCGCAATTTCGGTAGGGTCACTCACATCATTAAACGAAGAAAATTTAATATTCGTTACTCTGATGTTCCGTTCATTAGCAGTAGTAATCGATGATTCGGAACACCGCCATACTCGTAGGCGCGCGGCTCCCATTGGCGTGCGGACACATTGCATTATGTCTGTCCCCTTGAGAAAAGGCCGTAGCCGGAGGATTTCTCGTTGTTCAATCCGTGTCCATAATAGGGAAGAAATTGCCATGACCCGACACTTCGGCGTCCTAATCCCATCGACCAATACGACAGTCGAAATAGAATTCACTCGATTGTTGCCGGAATCATTGCAGTTTCACGTCGCCCGCTTGGGTAAAGGGGGCAATACGCCGTTTTCCCCCAGCCTGGACGCCGACGTCGCCTATCAAGCCAAAATGTTGGGAAATTCCAAGGTGGAGGTCGTTTGCTTAATACAGACGTCCGCAAGTTTGTTTGAGGAAGGCTATGACGCGCGTATCAGGACAATGATCACTGAGGGTGCCGGTGTGCCCGCCACGACCTCCGCCGAAGCCATTGGCATGGCGGCAAATGCGCTTGGAACACAGAAAATTGCTCTCGTCTCTCCCTATTCGGAAGAAGTCATCGGCCGAGCCAAGCGTTATTACGATTCCCATAGCGGGCTTGAGGTAGTGGCCATGGAGGGGTTCGGCGCGACTGACGCCTATGCCATCGGCGCTCTGGACGAAAGTCATGCACTCGCCGCTTTTGAGCAGATCGACAGCCCAGAAATTGAGGCGCTCGTCGTCCCCGGTGGAAATTTTCCGACCATGCGGCACATCGCCGGATGGGAACAGCGTTTCGGCAAGCCAGTGATCACGACAAACCAGGTTGTGCTCTGGTCGGTCATGAAGTCGATGGGTGTGCGTGAACCAATCGAAGGTTTGGGCCGCTTACTATCGGAACTGCCCTAAGCCCGTTCGGGAAACAATTTTCTCAAACCCTCCCGAGAGGCGTCGGCAATTCCGCGTTCAGTCACCAGTCCGGTAACGAGGCGCGACGGCGTGACATCGAATGCAGGATTTGCAACGGGGGAGCCGGCCGGAACGATCCGTACCATTTCGATCTTCCCATCCGCGGTCATCCCCATCATATCCGTGACCTCTGCACCGTCCCGCTCCTCGATCGGAATGCCAGCCACTCCGTCATCGAGTGTCCAATCGATCGTCGGCGACGGTAAAGCTACATAGAACGGGACGCCGTTGTCATCGGCCGCGAGCGCTTTCAAATAGGTGCCGATCTTATTCGCAACATCGCCACTGGCAGTCGTGCGATCCGTGCCAGTGATGCAAAGATCGACCTCGCCATGCTGCATCAAATGCCCACCTGCATTGTCGGCGATGACCGTATGCGGCACGCCGTGATGACCGAGCTCCCACGCGGTCAGGCTCGCCCCTTGGTTCCGGGGTCGTGTCTCATCGACCCAGACGTGCACAGGGATGCCCGCATCATGCGCTTGATATATTCCGGAAGTCGCCGTGCCCCAATCCACTGTCGCCAACCATCCTGCATTGCAATGGGTCAGTATGTTGACCGGCTCACCCGCAGCTTTCGTGGCCGCGATACATTCGATCAGCGGCACCGCATGTGCGCCTAGCTGTCGGTTAATTTCGACATCTTCGTTGCAAATCTCCGCCGCCCGCAGATAGGCGGCGGCTTCTCGCTCACTGGCTTCGAGCGGGAATATATGTGAGCGCATGTCGGCCAGCGCCCAATGCAGGTTCACCGCTGTCGGCCGCGTAGACCCGAGCAGCGTCACGGCTCGTTCCAGATTATCGGTCGTAGGATCTTCATGCATTGCAACTGCAAAGCCATAAGCCGCAGCCGCACCGATCAACGGCGCCCCGCGCACCCGCATCACCGTTATAGCTTCGGCCACAGCGTCGACCGTCTCGAGTTCTAGGATTACGAACTCGTGCGGCAGGCGGGTCTGGTCTATGATTTGGACACGCCAGCCGTCCTGTGCCGGCCAGATTGTTCGATATGGGGTCTGGTCTACTTTCATTAGGCGGTTCATCCATGCGGTCTGTTGAAGCTTCTTATATCTGGCCGCGATTCGACTTAAAAGAGGAACGCCCATTACCGGGCGTGAAGATATTAGCCTGGACGATCTATTGGTTCATGTTTCCGCTTGCGATCGGCGTTACCACGACGGCGTCGCTCTGCGGAATCGGTGGCCCCGCCCTCTTCACCCCAATCTTTATAATCCTGCTTCCCCTACTCGGACCCGAATACCTTTTGCAAAGTGCCGTCGCCGCGTTTGGCGCGGCTCTATTGCCTCAATGTTTGGCTTTACGTCCGCTTTTTTCGGCTACTACCGGCGTCGATTGATCGATTTTAAAACTGCGATCCCGTTTGCCGCAGTCGGGGTACCTTTCGGCATTATCGGGGCGTTACTCACGCAGGCTGTCGATGACAATCTGTTAAAAGCAGGATACGGCATTTTGATGCTGGTTCTAGCCGCTGTCATGTTGATACGCCAAAACGGCAACGGAAACGACACAAACGAAATGAATGTGGAAACCGTGGAACGGCGACGCATTATCGACCGGGACAGTACAGCCTACGAATATCCACGACCACGCCAAGGCATCGGAGCAATAGTCACGGGAGCAGGAGCCCTGCTGACGGGAATGGTATCCGTCGGCATTGGCGAAGTGATGATGCCGCAATTGATAAAGCGGCACCGCATTTCAGTTCCCGTCGCCTCCGATAATTCCGTGATGGTCACAATCCTCGTGGTCATCGCCTATTCGGTGACCTTGACCATGGGATTAATCGCGAAGGGAGGAATGACCGCCGTCCCCTGGAATTTGGTCTGCTATACGATCCCAGGGGTTATCATCGGCGGCCAAATTGGCCCCCGTCTTCAGGGTCAATTTGATCAGGCCGCCATGGTCAAGTTTGTCGGCACCCTTTTCATCGCCATCGGCGCGGCGATGTTGTGGGTTGTCTTCGCTTAAACTGCAATCTTCTTCAGATCGAAATAGAAGGACGTTCCTTCGCAGATCACGGAATCGAAATCCAGACGGCCACCATGAGCTTCTACGATCGCGGCGGAGATGCTCAAGCCAAGGCCGGTTCTGCCGGATTGCCGCTTGTCGGATCAGTCGGCTTGCGTGAACCGTTCGAAAATTTGCTGGCGCACCGATGTCGACAAGCTGTCGACCTGGCGGATATCGAACCTTATCCTCAGTTTCTCCTGCAAAATCTCAACATAATCGGCGGCGATACCGTTGAAGTTCCCCTGTTCCAAGAATTCGACGGGTGGAAAGTCAGGGTCAGGGGTCAACCGCACGGTCGGATGCTCTTTTAGCCACGCGCGTTCCGACACCGTTAACTCGGCCAAACCTTCGGCCACGGCACCAAACGGAGCTGCGAAAAGATACAGCAAAGCGGGCGTTATATCAGTTGGCACAAACCTAATACGCGGCTCAAAGTGGCAGAATCGCTTCAATCTAAATTTCACCGACTCATTTGGTCGGCCGTATGCGATAGACATGCGTAAGCCAAGCACGGGCAATGGTAACCGCTAAACCTTACCTTCGGCCTTCAGCGATTTATACAACTCCTTCTTCCGCAACCAATCCTGTTCGTCTTCGCCCGATTTCCAGGGGCGTGCTTCGGTAAAGACCAGATCTTTCCACTCCTCACCCTCGCTCCATTTGAACGGCGCCTGCACCGTCGTGCGCGGGCCGTCCGCCGTCTCCAGCAATTGAAACGCTAATTCCAGAGCTTCCCTCTGCTGATCCGCCTGAAACGGTTCGCCGCACGGACTGCCCAATGGGAAATCGACATGCAGCATGCGAGCAACACCGCAATGCTCGACGATATCGCGGGCCGCCGCCATAACCACGGTCGGAACGCCATTTTCTTCCAGGTAGCGCGATACCAGACTCACGGTCTGGTGGCACACTGGTCAGACTGGAACCATGACGGCGATATCAGCCCCGTCTTCGCGCAAGCGCTTCAACACTTCGGGCGCGTCCCGTTCCATCGTACGGCGCTGGCTATAGGCATTGTAAACGCCGATAAATCGTTCGGTCAGGCCCGCAATTCGACCACTTTCAACAGCTTCATGAAGACGGGCCGCCGGAAAGAACGCATTGATGTCTTCCAGGGTCGTCGCGTGCTTGTCGTAACTATGAGACGCGCTGAACAATCGATACTCAGGGGTGCTCGATGGAATGGAATACACCCCACCGACATTACCCATTTGATTTTCGTCCTCAGACAACTCAATATCCCGCACCTCTACCTCGCCTGTCGAGACGAGGGCAATTCGGCTTTCCGCGAGCGGTTTCTTGACGGGGGTATATGGCGCATCTTCGAAATGTGCCCATTTATAAGGCTTCTCATAGCCCTGACTGCGGTAATATTCTCGCGTCTTATCAATGTAACGGACGTATGTCATCGTCTTAGTCTCTCCTACTCTGGCCGGTTAACTATAGCCGATAATGCCAATACACACATAGCTCAAAGCCGGATTGTCGCAGGCGCTATCACCACAATATGATGGAGGCCGCTTTCATCCAAGGTCGCCGACCCGTGAATTTCGAAACGTATCGCTACCTAAGAGAATAGTTCGCCCCCCGAATGAAGAGCGTCACTCGACTGTCTAGTGATACGGTGGGAGCAACTTCCATCAAGTACGCGCTCATCGCCGGCGTCGTCCTTCTGCTCGGCGATCAGGTCCTGGCCCTTTATCAGCAAATCACAGCCGCATTCGGCTGATAATTTTTATATCGGCCGGCGGGAAGGCGGCTTTCTTTCCAACAACCGCTTCCAGTGAGGCGTCCCATCGTAATTGCCTTCGCGTTGACCGTGACCTTGATGGATCGGGATAGCGGGCACTTCCGTCACGTCGAGCGCGGCTTCCAGTGTAAACTTTTCCGTTCGCGGCAGGAGACAGATTTCATCATCGCAAGCCTGGTACCGCACGGTCACCTCGACCGGTATTGACTCCCGATCCAACGGTGCGACTTCAGTCGCCAATTCGCTCGCCGCGTAAATCGGCACCCGGATATCGACGACCCCACTCCAAACCTGCAGCGTCACCCCCGTCCCCGCAAGGGTCAATGGTGCGGAGAGCGGCAAGACCGGCGCTTCCACGATGAGGCCGGGTGGACCATCCACTGTCACTTCCGTTGCAACCATGCCGGCCGGTACCGGCGCACCATAAATATGCAGCCCCTCGGCAAGGTCGAACCGTACAAGAACCTCACGCACGATACCTTGGCGCAGATTGCCACTCCCACCATGGATCGTTGCGGTCAATTTGATATCGTCATCGCCGCCGCGTGCAATCGGTGCGGCCTCATCTATCGCGATATTGCCGGTCGCGGCTGCAATCAGCATTTCAGCACTGTCGCGTTTCTTGTAGGTGCCGTGAAAATACTTCGCGACGACCTTTCCCTCTTCATCTGTCACGTAGACACCCGGATAGGGAATGCCGTAGAAGAATCCGTCTTCCGGCGCCACCTGATCGTTCAAAATGCCATAGGCATTGATCACTTCAGAATCGATATCCGACAACAGGGTGTATGGAATGTTCTGCTTTTCCCCAAATTCCGCCAACACTTCCTGATCGTCATAAGAAATCGCGTAGACTTTTATACCCGCGTCTTCGAACCTCTTAAATGAATCGCGCAGCTCCCCGAGCTGCGTCCAACAAGGGGGTCACCAGACGGCAGATCGATAGAACACCACAACCGATTTCGACTGGTCCCGATCGGCATGGAAATTGACGATCCGGCCCGTGGCGTCCGGTAGCTTAAAATCAGGTAACCGGTCCCCGACATCCGGCCCTGTCGAGTATCCATCCGGCAGGCCTGAGCGAATGGGATGACCCAATTCGACCGGCGCATCGAAGCCGTATTCGTCGCGATTGAGTGCCATCTACCTTCTCCCCTATAATTCGTTCCTTACTCATATAGGAGAGGACTGTAGATTACGAAGTGGCCTTGCAGGTATCAGGATTTGTTATCATATTTGGACCATGACCGCTGATCATCTCCTCGCCATCGATCAAGGCACGACGAGCATCCGGGCGATGATTTTCGACACAGCAGGCGCTGTGGTCGCGTCGGCGCAGCGTGAGTTCCCGCAAATCTATCCACATCAAGGATGGGTCGAGCATGACCCAGAGACAATCTGGCAAGATTGTCTGGCAACATGCGTGGCCGCGCTCGAACAAGCCAACCTGACATCACAGTCAATCGCGGGCATTGGAATTACCAACCAACGCGAGACAACCGTCTTGTGGGACCGCAAGACAGGTCAACCGATTTACAATGCCATCGTCTGGCAAGACAGACGTACGTCCGACCTTTGCAAACGTCTTCGCGGACAGGGGTTGGAACGTCAAATCACGGGGAAAACCGGTCTCCTGCTCGATCCCTATTTCTCGGCAACGAAGATTGCGTGGCTGCTCGAACACGTCGACGGCACGCGGACGAAGGCGGAGCTAGGCGAACTGGCCTTCGGCACCATCGACAGTTTTCTTGTCTGGCGTCTGACGGCAGGCAAAAGCCATGTAACCGATGCAACGAACGCCAGCCGCACCATGCTGTTCAATATCCATACCCAGGATTGGGATGACGGATTGCTCGAGATATTCGACATTCCTCGGAGCCTCCTGCCGGTTGTGTTGGACAATGCGGCGGAGTTTGGCGAGACGGAAAGCGCCTTGTTCGGCGGGCCAATCCCGATACGCGGGATGGCGGGCGATCAACAAGCGGCCGCGATCGGACAAGCATGTCTCTCACCTGGGATGATCAAAAGCACATACGGCACTGGATGTTTCGCCCTGCTGAATACGGGAGAGACACCAGTAAACTCCGAGCACAAACTTCTCACCACAACTGCCTATCGGTTTGACGGTACCGCGCATTACGCGCTTGAGGGCAGTATCTTCATGGCCGGGGCGACAGTGCAATGGCTGCGCGATGGTCTCGGTATCATCCAAGACGCGGCGGAAACGGAAGCGCTGGCGACCGCCGCCGATCCGGAAAGCAGCGTCTATTTGGTGCCGGCGTTTACAGGTCTCGGCGCGCCTTATTGGGATAGCACTGCGCGCGCAAGCATCCACGGTCTGACCCGAAACGCCGGAAAAGCAGAGATCGCGCGCGCGACCCTCGAAGCCATTGGATTTCAGACACGTGACCTGTTCGAAGCCATAGCTGCCGACGGCGCCGCACCGCCGACGGCCTTGCGCGTGGACGGCGGTCTCACGCGAAACGGCTGGGCCATGCAATTCTTGGCCGACACCTTGTCGATCCCGGTCGAACGCCCGGTCATCACCGAGACGACGGCGCTCGGCGCGGCCTATTTGGCTGGGCTGCAAGCTGGCGTGTACGCGGACACCGCCAAAATTGGTGAAAATTGGAAAAGGGATATGGTATTCGAGCCACGTATGGGCGAGAAAGAACGCAGCGCACGGTATGCCGGATGGCAGGATGCGGTCGCAAGGACGCGTACGACAACAAACGAATAGCATGAACATACCAGGACGATCTGACGATTAACTTCAATCGCAGTTATAACGAGATGCCAAATTTAATATGGACATAATTTACTTCCTTTCGGGTCTCGTCATTCTCGGATTTGCCGGCGAAGCCACACTGCGTGGTGCTGTCGGATTGGCCCATCACTTGGATATCTCCCCCGCGGTCATCGGGTTGACCGTAGTCGGGTTCGGCACGTCCTTGCCGGAGCTCGTCGTCTGCGTCCAAGCCGCCCTCGACGGTAAACCTGACTTGGCGATCGGCAACATCGTCGGCAGCAATATCGCTAATATTCTCCTCATTCTGGGGGTTGGTGCGTTGATATTCCCCCTCGTCTGCGACCCCCATTCCGTCCGCCGCGACGGCATGGCGATGGTGCTTGCGACAGTGTTCTGCGTCGTATTGGCCGTTCTCGGTGAAATTTATCCCTGGATCGGTATCGCGATGGTGGTCACGCTCGTGACCTATTTAGGCTGGTCGTTCAAACACGACCGCGCCATACCGGATGCCGCGACGGAATTGCACGAAAAAGAAGCCGAAGATTTACCCGAAGCGCCGGCTCGGGTCAGCGTTAACCTGATCTATATCATCATCGGACTGGTTGGATTGAGCGGCGGCGCCGCCTTACTGATCGACGGGGCCACGGGCATCGCCCGGGGGTTCGGCATTCCTGAATCGATTATCGGTCTCACCATGATTGCTCTCGGCACGTCGTTACCTGAATTATTCGCCACCGTCATTGCCGCGTTGCGTCGACACGGAGATGTGGTGATTGGAAACGTGCTTGGCAGCAATCTTTTCAATATATTGGGTACATTGGGTGCGACGGCCGCGGTCGAGCCACTAACCTTCGCGGCAGAAATACGCAGTATTGACGTTTGGGTTATGCTGGGCGTGACGGTCGTGGCGCTACCGCTCATGATTACGGGATGGCGTGTTTCTCGCGTCGAAGGGGCCTTTCTATTGTGCGCGTACGTCGTATACGTTGGCAGTTTGACCGCTCGCGGCATCATTAACGTCTAAGGGTTTGTAAAGAAAAATGGAATTTCCTGTCGCTCCACCGCCACTACTACCCAAAATTATCGGTCACCGAGGCGTGGCAGGACAAGCTCCGGAGAATACCCTCGCCGGGTTTCGGGCCGCCTCGCTCATCGGCCTCACATGGGTGGAATTCGACGTCATGCTGAGCGGAGACGGAAATCTCATTCTGATTCACGACAAGACCGTGAATCGGACGACAAACGGCAAGGGCAGCGTCTCCGAATTGACACTCGAAGAATTGAAAAAACTCGACGCCGGCTCCAAGTTCGATCCGCGCTTTCGAAGACAACGCATCCCAACGATTTACGAAGCCATAGAAGCCATCTCCGGTTACGGCCTCAACGCCAATATCGAAATCAAACCGGCGAAAGGTCATGAGGGAGAGACCGGCTGGGCCTTAGGCCGCTATTTGGCGACGGAATGGCCGACAAGCCTAATGGCGCCGATCATATCGAGTTTTTCGGCGGAAGCCTTGGAGTCCGTAGCCGTGGAAGCACCCGGATTTCCACGCGCTCTCCTCGTCGATCGCGTGCCGCGCAATTGGCGAGCACAGACGAAGCGTCTCGGCTGCTCCCTTCTTCACTGCAACCAAGGTCACTTGCGTAAGGCAGAAGCCGAAAAAATCCGCGAGAACGGACTTCATATCATCTGCTATACCGTGAACAACGCCCGCAAGGCGCGGAACTTATGGGGTTGGGGCGTGAACGCTGTGATCAGCGATCACCCGGATCGGCTTCTCGACATATAATCGCGAAGCGACGCCGCGCCCTGTGCGTCGATCACGAGGCCGCATTTGGTCCTACGCCACAGAATGTCTTCCGGCCCCTGCGCCCATTCGTGTGACATTATCCAATCGACTTCGGCAGCGTAGAGACCACCACCGAAATTCCAACCAAGGTCAGTCGGTTTGCGGGATGTGCCGATCAAGGCTCGGGCATGCGTGCCATGACGTCGCGCGACGCCACGGAGCCAGTCCTCTTCGAACTCCGGATAATCTTCCACCAACTCATCGGCGAAATAGGCGAAGTCGTCCATCTCACCGCCTGGTAGCACGGCTTCCTCGGTCCAGGAGTCGCGCATGTTTACAAAATTGGGTTGCAACCGCGACAATACGGTTTCCGCTAGTTTGCGCGCCGCCGTCACCTTCCCACCGAAAACACTAACAAGCGGCGCTACGCCCTTCGGCGCATCGACTTCAAGAATATAATCCCGGGTAATCTGACTCGGGTCGCCCGAACCATCATCATAAAGCGGGCGAACACCGGAAAAGCTCCACACGACGTCTTTCGGCAATATTTGTTTTTCAAAATACTGGTTCACCGTATCGCAAAGATAGACTGATTCCGCTTCGTCAATTTGCGGCGGTTCGATTCTTCCATCTTCTTCCGCGTCCACCTCTACGTCCGTCGTCCCGATCAAGCTGAACACTCCTTCGAACGGCATAACGAAGACCACCCGACTATCGTCGGCTTGAAGGATATGGGCATGATCGCTGTCATAAAGGCGCGGGACCACGATATGACTACCCCGCACCAATTTCACTAATTTCGAGGTATTATTACCCAGTAAATTCGTCAGGACCGCAGAGACCCTGGGCCCCGCCGCATTGACGATTACCCGTGCCCGCACTTCGAGGTTTTCATCTTCTCCCGTGCCGAGCTCGACCCGCCATCGATTGCCTTCCCGTCGCGCGCTGGCAACGGGTGCGCGTGCAAATTTCAGCACCTCGGCGAGCCGCATCAACCGCATTCAAGACGACGTAGCGGGCGTCATCGACCCAACAATCGGAATACACGAACCCATTTGCGAATTCGGATTTCAACACTCCGCTACATTGCGTATCGGTGAGGTCGAGCGCGTTGCTTTTCGGTAAGGTTTGAAACCCACCGATACGGTCATACAACCGCCGATAACTACGAGATCGTAGATCCGACGCCGCTCTTTCGTTTCTGTCATATTTGCCGACATAAGTCTCATCCTGCACTATGCCGCCGCTTCCGGCAAAACTCTCTTTAGCATGTCTGACAATCCGGTATTCCAACCCCTGAAGCTATTCGATCGAGAGGCCCTGCGCGACGTGCGAGTCCTCCTGGCGGATATCGACGATACGCTCACGACGGACGGCAAACTCGCCGCCAAAGCCTACACGGCGATGGAACAGCTCTCGCAAATCGGTATTCATGTCGCCCCGGTCACCGGGCGGCCTGCGGGATGGTGCGATCACATCGCTCGCATGTGGCCAGTCGTCGGGATCGTCGGCGAGAATGGCGCCTTCTACTATAGCTACAATGACGAGACGCGGCGGATGATGCGGGTCTACGCCCAAGATGACGCAACGCGACGGGCGAACCGGCAACAATTGGAGCGGCTGGCCACGGAAATTCTCGCCGCAGTCCCCGGTGCAGCCATCTCTGCCGACCAATTCGCCCGCGATACCGATTTGGCCATTGATTTTTGTGAGGACGTCACCCGTTTGCCACAGAGCGATATTGATAAAATTGTAGCGGTCTTCGAAGCCGCGGGCGCTACCGCGAAAGTGAGTTCAATACATGTGAACGGGTGGTTCGGCGATCACAACAAACTGACCATGGCACGGCGGTTCTTGAGCGACGTGTTGTCTATCGATGTGGAGAGGGAAAATACAGCCGCCGCTTATATCGGAGATTCGCCAAACGACGCACCGATGTGGCGTTACTTTAAGAACAGTATCGGGGTCGCGAATGCGCTCGCGTATAAGGGCCGTCTTGCGGCCGAGCCCAAATACGTCACGACACGGGAATCCGGCGCTGGGTTCGTGGAACTGGCGGAAGCGCTTATCGACGCCGCTAAATAATGGCGTGGCGAACTTTCGCCGAAACCCATTCGCTGACCAAAAGAGTCGATAGGATCGAAATCAAGATCACCGCCACACTGGCCCACCCAAGCTCCATAATTTGGGCGTTGAGTTCCAATCCGATCCCA
>JBMYRC010000073.1:0-19238 GCA_049601975.1 Alphaproteobacteria bacterium
GGAGTGTCGACGGAATTTTAGATCCGACTGGCGCCAGTATGAGCGACGATACCTAAGAACGCCGTTCCGGCCATTCGCACAATTAAAATGCCGCCCTAAGAGGCGGCATTCGTAACACGCTAGTGCTGGCAAAATCTTATTTGATTTTGCCTTCCTTGAACTCGACATGTTTGCGTATGACCGGATCGTATTTCCGCATGGTGAGCTTATCCGTCTGCGTGCGCGGGTTCTTCTTGGTAACATAATAGTAGCCCGTATCCGCCGTGCTCACGAGCTTGACCAGAAGGGAACTTGGTTTTGCCATGGTCGTAAATCCATCTGCGCCCCGGTTCGCCGAGGCAGTGTCTAACATTGAAGCGATGCACGATAACGGCCAAAGCGTTCAAGTCAAGCTCATTCGCGCTTGATGACCCGCACATCGCGTCTGCGCGTCAGGACCAGCGTCGTGCGTTCGGTCTGTTCCGGCGATGAATTCCGCCAGCTGCGCCACGCCTCCTCAAGGACAAACTGTGTGACGCCCATAATTTTGAGCTGATCGAGGACTTTGGTGAGCGGGTACCATCCAATATCTTCCAATTCCTTGGTTTCAATCAAAGTGCCGCCAACTTTATCGCCATCGGCCAGGAAAAACCGCGTGTCGAAGCGAATCGGTGAATGGATTGGTGTGACCGCGCGCACGATATAATCGAGACGGGCTGGTGAGGGGATCAATCCGGCATCACGAAATGCCTGCGTAGCGGGTGTGGCACGGGTCGGCTCGAAAGTGCCTGCCTTTCCGACCATAATGCCGGTCTCCTCCCAAGTCTCCCGGATGGCCGTCCAAGCTAAGGCGCGCGCACGCCGTGGACCGCCGTGCCGGGCCAGCCTCGTTTCCACATCGGACCGGAGGTCGAGGGCGGAAGCGACCGCATGGTCGCCACGCTCTAGCGCGCCGCCGGGGAAGACATAGACCCCAGGCATGAACCGTGACGCCATGGGACGGCGTCCCAAGAGGACCTCCGGGCCATCGGGGTCACCCTTTAGCAATACGAGGCTCGCGGCGTGTCGCGGTCGTACCGGGCGGGCGGGCAGAGTTGAACGATCGCCAGCTTCCGTCGTCATGATTAGCTTCCTATAGGTGGTCTGGCGAATGCCAAGAGTTTCTCGTAGAGGGCGCGTTGTCGGAGGACGGCCTCGGCGATTTCAAGGTCCAGGTCCTCGCCTTCATACGGCTGCCACGGACAAAGTTTCTTCAGCGTCACCATTTTATCTTCCGTGGCCTGATTGGCGTTCCTTCGGGCCCGGAAATCGCGGCGGATCGTTTCCCCATCCGTTGCAGTAAACGCTTTGACCGCGGATGCGCTATCGCTGATGCGGCTGGTGCAGATTGTCGGTAAAACCCCCAATCGATGAAGGACATAACCCGAGGGTGCGTGCATACGTGCCCAAGTGAGGACCAACTGGCCATCGTTCGGTAGTTTGCGAACTTGTTGCACGGTGCCTTTGCCGAAGCTACTAGCCCCTACAACAATCGCTCGACCTTGGTCTTGTAGCGCAGACGCGACAATTTCAGCGGCGGAGGCGGAAGCTCCGTCCAATAGAACGGCAATCGGCGTCTCTATGTCGACCGAGTCATTGTCGGCATCAAAATATTGCATGCTTAGCGGATGTCGTCCCTTTGTCCGTAAGATAGCGCCGCTTTTGAGGAAAAGGTCGGCGACCTCAACCGCCTGATCGAGCAAACCGCCGGGATTACCACGCAGGTCGATGATGATACCGCGGAGCGTGGGTTTGATTTTTTGCCGGGCTTCTTCCGCGGCTTCGCGCATTTCCCGCAAGGTATCTTGATTGAAACCGGTCAGCCGGATATGAGCGAAATCCTCATGTGCATGCAGAAATACGGTTCGCTCAATGATATAGGCCCGGGTGACGCTGACGGTGAAGGGCTCGTCCCGCGCATCGCGTCTGATCGTGAGTTGCACATTGGTTTTGACGGGTCCACGCAGCAAACTGATGACACGGCGGTGCGACAACCCCGAAATCGGCTGACCGGCAATAGCGAGGATGCGGTCGCCGACTTGCAAACCAGCGGTGTTGGCCGGTTGATCTGCCTTGACTGCGCTGATCAATGCGCCGTCGGCATGGGCCTCAATAGAGGCTCCAATTCCACCGAAACCGTCCCGTTGTGCCCGTTCTTCACGTGCGGCCTCGGCTGTGGAATAGCGTGTATACTTATCGAGTTGATGGGCGATGTTCTCAAAAATCGCCGCATAAATTTCTTCGGCGGTGGCATCTTTAAGAATGCGCGAAGAATTTCGACCGGCTTCGATTAAGCGGGTCGCCGTCCGTGCCCATGCGACTGCATCGTCAGTCGCCTCCAACTTGGCAGTCGCCTCGGATTTGCCATCAACTAGTAAAGATACACGCCCGCTTTTTGGCGAGCGGACGATGGCTAAAGCAGGCTCAATGCGCCGCAAACCATTCAACCCTGTGAGGGCGAGATCGGCGATATCTGGTTTGTCGATGTAGACGTCCTGAATAAAGCTGAATCCGGCGTCCAAGACTATTTTCGCCTTCGCGGCATCGAACTGGTTACTGTCATGGGCGACAACCGCTGTCGTACATCCCGATGCGACACCCATTAGCATCACGGGAAGCCAGATTACGGCTATCCTGCGCATCAATCGTTTGATGGGTTGAATGAGTCGTTGCATGCGGGAGATACCGATATCCGTCA
Source organism: Alphaproteobacteria bacterium (assembly GCA_049601975.1). GTDB lineage: Bacteria > Pseudomonadota > Alphaproteobacteria > UBA8366 > UBA8366 > UBA6544. The sequence goes on from JBMYRC010000073.1 coordinate 2,717, forward strand.
ATCGCCGGACCACATTAATTGCAGGTGACTTTGAGTCCAACCTACGGCTATTGCCGCCGCCGACTATTTTGCCGCCCCGGTCTTTTTTTTCGCCCACCTTTCTGTGAACGCTTGCCAGACAGTTGATCTAAGTCTGCGAGTTCGAACACCAAGCTACCGGTCCGAGGTTCCGCCTCGAGTAATTTGGCCTTTACCCGTTGGCCCATCGTGAAAGTGAGCCCCGTGGCATCTCCTTTCAGGCAATGATGCGTTTCAACATGCTGATATCTGTCCCATGGCAAGGTGCGGATCGGTACGAAGCCGTCGGCGCGGGTCTCGTCAAGGCAGATGAAGAGACCGAACCGCGTCACGCCACTGATACGGGCCATGAATACACTGTCGATTCGATCCGCGAGGAAAGCCGATGTGAACCGATCCAGCGCGTCCCGTTCTGCGGCGGCGGCGCGACGCTCGGTCGAGGATATTTGCTCGCCGATTTCGGTGAAGCTCTCATCTGCTTCCGGCGGCAGACCGCCTTCGCCTAGCTTAAACGCCCGAATCAGGGTGCGGTGGACCAGTAGGTCCGCATAGCGCCGGATAGGTGAAGTGAAATGACAATATCGCCGAAGTGCGAGACCGAAATGTCCGTTGTCTTCCGGACTATAGACGGCTTTCGATTGGGCTCGAAGGATGAGATCGCTGACGATTTGCAGCTTGTCGGTCTCCGCCGCCTTTTCCAGCAGGTCCGCGAAATGATGGGGACGTAGCGTCCCGGCCCGCGCCAATTTGAACCCCAGCGCTCCGAGCGCCTCGCGGAGCGTCTCGATATTGCCCATGCTGGGTGGTTCGTGAATGCGGTACATCACCGGCATTTTCCGTGATTGCAATGCCTCCGCCGCTGCGACATTGGCGGCGATCATGAATTCCTCGATAAGGCGGTGGCTGTCGAGACGGGTTCGGGGCAGGATTTTGTCGATCCAGCCCTCTTCGCTCAGAAGTACCTGCCGTTCGGGAATGTCGAGGTCGAGTGTACCCCGGTTGTCTCTGGCCCGTGCCAGGGCGGCGAAGGCACCGTAAAGCGGTTCGATGATGGTTTTCAGCAACGGATCGGTCTTGTCATCGGGCTGACCGTCGCGGGCACTCTGTACTTGTTCATATGTCAGGCGGGCCGCTGAGCGCATCAGGCCCCTTTGAAAGGTGTGGCCGAGGAGTTGGCCGTGTGCGTCAATCCGCATATCGACGGCGAGACAAGCGCGATCTTCGCCCGGCCGCAGGGAACATAAATTGTTTGAAAGTTTCTCCGGCAGCATGGGGACGACGCGATCGGGAAAGTAAGCCGAATTCCCCCGTTCCCGGGCCGCTTTGTCCAAAGGATGGCCGTGGCGCACATACCAGGCGACATCCGCGATCGCGACGACAATGCGCCAACCGTCTCCGTTCTTCGGGTCTTCGTCCGGTGCCGCGAATACGGCGTCGTCGAAATCGCGTGCGTCGGCGCCGTCTATGGTGACGAGGGGCAAGGCTCGCAGGTCGTCGCGGCCATCCAACGCGACCGGGGTCGCGCGCTCCGCTTGTTCCAGGGCTCGGGGTGGGAATTCTACGGGCAGACCATGGGTGTGAATGGCGACGAGGCTGATTGATTTAGGGTCTTCGGAGGAGCCAATCCGCTCCAAGATACGTGCGCGTTGGTCCCGGCCACCGCCCGGAATGGATTCCGCGACAACGTATTCACCGGGCTCCGCACCGCCTTCGTGGTCGAGGGCGATGGAGTAGGGGTATCTGTGGCGCCGATCCGTCGGGATGAGCCGGCCACGCCCTTTCTCATCGCGCTCGAAGACACCGAGGAGGGAGCGTTCGGCCGGGCCCAACACGCGGATGGGTCGACCTTCGTATACCGAATCCCCGGTGTATTGCAGGCGGGCGAGCACGCGGTCGCCGACAGCGGGTGCTAGTTTGCGGTCTTTACTGGGTGCGAGGTAAATTTTCGGCGCTGGAATGTCTTCGTCCGGCCAGGAAGCGGGGAACGCGACGACCTCGCCGTCCTCGTCGATATGATCCACCCGGATGACGGTTACCTCCGGCAGGCGTCCGGCGCGCGTCACTTTGCGTCCGCGTTGGCGTTCCAGCAGTCCATCGTTCTCTAATTCCTTGAGTATGGCCTTGAGCCACACCTTGTCGCTTCCGTGCAGTTGAAAGGCACGGGCGATTTCCCGCTTGCCGATCCGGCCGGTCGATCCCTCGATATGGTCGAGGATTTGCTGCTTGGTGGGACGTTCCTGAGAGTGTTTAGGGCGGCGCGCCAAGAGGTCAGGCGTCCGTCAACGCGCCATCCGGCGTGGAATCGTCAGCGGCTGCTTTCTTCGGTGTTTTGCTTTTCGCTTTGGCCTTGGGTTTGGCGGTCGCTTTCTTCTTCGCCTTCGGTTTGGCCTTTGCTTTCGCCTTCGATTTGGGCTCAGCCTTCGGCTTGGCTGCTTTGGCGCCGGTCTTGGCAATCTTAGCCGCTATCAGCGCAAGAGCCTGCTCCAAGGTGATATCGTCCATTTCGAGATCACGGGGCAGCGTCGCATTGGTCTTACCGTGTTTTACGTAGGGACCGAAACGTCCCTTTTGGACTTTGATCGGTTTACCATCGTCCGGATGTGTGCCGACTTCCCGGCCGCCCGACGGTTTGGCTTCCGCCAAGATGGTGACCGCTCTGTTCAAACCGATCGATAGCACGTCGTCTTCCGCCGGGAGCGAGGTGTATTTTTTCTGATGGCGCAGATAGGGGCCATAGCGGCCGATTCCGGCGGAAATCATTTCGCTGGTCTCGGGATGCGCGCCGACGTCGCGCGGCAGCGAGAGCAGCCGCAGAGCGATTTCCAGTGTGATATCAGCGGGTGGCATGCCCTTCGGCAAAGATGCGCGCTTGGGTTTGACCGCCTTTTGTTTCTTTTCTTTGTCTGCCGGGATAGCTTCTCCGAGCTGGATATAGGGGCCGTAAGGCCCTTTTCGCAGGCTCACATCGAGGCCGGTTTCCGGGTCAGTTCCCAGTACGACCGGGCCCATGGCCAGGAGCGTATCGCTCTCGTCCTCGGCATTGGCGCCCACCGCAAGCTGGCGGGTGTATTTACATTCCGGATAATTACCGCAACCGACGAAGGCACCGAAACGACCGAGCTTCAATGACAGACGGCCTTCCTTGCAAACCGGACACAGGCGCGCCGCGCCAGCGTCGCCGTCTTCGCCTGCTGGGAAGAAATGCGGGCCCAGGTCTTCGTCGAGGGCGTCGAGTACCTCGGAAAATTTGAGTGATGCGGTTTCTTCTGTCGATTTCGAAAAGGCTTGCCAGAAATCGCGCAAAACTTTCTTCCAATCCAGGCGACCATCGGAAATATCGTCGAGTTGTTCTTCCAGGGAAGCCGTAAATCCGTATTCGATATAGCGTTCGAAGAAACAAGTTAGGAAAGTCGTCACCAACCGACCCCGGTCTTCCGGGATGAACTGGCGGCGTTCCAGTATGACGTAGTTGCGGTCCTGAAGGACCTTGATGATCGAGGCATAGGTCGAGGGGCGGCCGATGCCGAGCTCTTCCATCTTCTTCACCAGGCTGGCTTCGCCGTAGCGGGGCGGTGGCTGCGTGAAGTGTTGCTCGGTCTCGACGGATTTGAGGTTGGATTCTTCGCCTTCGATCATTTCGGGCAAGCGACGGTCACCAGAATCGTCTTCCGGTTTATCGTCTTGGCCTTCTTGATAGAGCTTCAGGAAACCATCGAATTTGAGGACGGAGCCGTTGGCGCGTAATACGGTTTTCTTATCGGCGGATGCAAGGTCGGCGGCGACTTGATCGAAGATCGCGCTCTCCATTTGGGATGCTAAAGTCCGCTTCCAGATCAGCTCGTAGAGCTTGAATTGTTCTTCATCCAGATACGGTTTGATGTCGGCCGGGCGGCGGAACAGGTCCGTCGGGCGGATCGCCTCATGGGCCTCCTGCGCATTTTTCGCCTTAGTGCGATAGACGCGCGGCTTTTTGGGCAGATAGTTGTTCCCGAAATCCGCCTCGATGAGACGGCGGCAGCCGCCAATGGCGTCGCCGCTGAGAATGACGCTGTCCGTCCGCATATAAGTGATGAGGCCGACGGTCTCCCCGCCGATATCGAAACCTTCATAGAGCTTTTGCGCGACCTGCATTGTCCGGCTAGCGCCGAAGCGCAGCTTTCTGCTGGCTTCTTGCTGCAATGTCGATGTGGTGAACGGTGTGGCCGGATTGCGGCGTACCGTCTTTTTCTCAACGGAGGAGACGGTGAACTGGCTCGATTCGATCGTTTGCTTCGCTGCATTTGACTCGGCTTCGGATTTGATGCCCAGACGATCAAGGCGCTCACCATTGAGATGCGTCAACCGCGCGGGGAAGGGAATGCCTTTCGCCGTGTCGAACTGGCCGATGACCGACCAATACTCTTGCGGTTTGAAGATTTCGATTTCTGCTTCACGTTCGCAGATCAATCGCAACGCGACCGATTGCACCCGTCCCGCCGAGCGTGAGCCCGGTAGTTTCCGCCAGAGTACCGGCGACAACGTGAAACCGACTAGATAATCGAGTGCGCGGCGCGCGAGATATGCATCAACCAATTCCTGGTTGATGGCGCGCGGCTGCTTCATCGCTTCCAGGATCGCGTCCTTAGTGATCTCGTGGAAGACGACCCGGCTGACGTTCACGCCTTTCAAAGCCTTGCGCTCTCGCAGAACTTCCTCGACGTGCCAGGAAATGGCCTCTCCCTCGCGATCCGGATCGGTCGCCAGGATCAGCGTATCGTCGCCTTTCAGGGCTTTGGCGATATCGTCGATGCGTTTCTTGGCCTTCCCGTCTACTTCCCACGACATATCGAAATCATCGTCGGGACGCACCGAACCGTCCTTCGACGGCAAGTCACGCACGTGTCCATAGCTCGCGAGTACGTGATAATCGGAACCGAGATACTTATTGATGGTCTTCGCCTTGGCAGGCGATTCAACTACAACAACTGTCATGGATGGGCGGCCAAATCTCTTTGTTTCTGCCTGTCGCCAAACATTCTTATACCGCCGGTCGGAGGTCTCTCGTTACCGTCGGCAAGCTACGAATTGACATTGCTCAGCCCATTCGTCAACTCCGGTGACGAGACGCGCGGTCAAATTTTTCGCGAGGAGAGACATCTATCCGTCCCGGCGAAGGGTGACGAAATTCCCCGATAAGCAATGAATTCGGCCCGCGATCTCCAACTCCAATAGGGCCGCATGGACGACGGCGGGTGGTGAATCGCACAGCCGGACAATGTCGTCGATGGGGGTCGGTGCATAGCTCATCAGCTCAAGAACCGGGGCATGTATTGCCGTAGAATTGACGTTCTGATTCGGTTCTGACTTGTGGTCATGCGGGGTGTCAATCGGTTATGGCGGGATGATCGGCTGGAGGCGCTGAAGCGCTTCGAGAATGTGATCGGTCGACATCACGAGAGTGGCGCCATCGCGGATTAACCTTCCGGTCCCATGCGTTCTGGGGTCTAGCGGCGAGCCCGGCACGGCAAGGACATCGCGGCCCTGTTCCGCGGTGAATCGCACGGTTGTCAGAGAGCCGGAACGTTCGGCGGCCTCGACCACGACGACGCTGAGAGACAGGCCGGAGATAATCCGGTTGCGGCGCGGGAAATGCTGCCCCTGGGGTTTGGTGCCGCTTGGCATCTCGGACACGACCAGCCCACCGTCTAAAATTCGGTGATAGAGCTCGTTATTATCGCGGGGGTAAATGATGTCGACACCGCCGGCCACCACGGCGATGGTGCCGCCATTGAGAGCGCCGGCATGGGCAGCGGTATCGATGCCGCGCGCCATTCCGGAGACGATGACGTATCCGGTCGCAGAAAGTTCGTCCGCGAAAGCGGTCGCGAGCGTTCGACCGTTGGCGGAGGCGTCGCGTGCGCCGACAATGGCGATCGCGGAGCGTTGCAAGAGGGACGCATCGCCAAGTGACATCAAGACGGGCGGCGCGTCTTCCGCCACGGTCAGAAGCTTTGGATAATCCGTGGCACTGATGTGCAATGCTTGTCCGCCCAGGGCCGCGAGGTTGGAAAGCTCGGTTTCGGCGCGCGCCGCGGGGAATGGTTTGAATTCACGCAGGCCGCCGCGCCGGGCCAATTCCGGCAAAGGGTCTAAGGCTGCGCGCGCGGTGCCGAATTGTAGCAGCAACTTGCGGAAAGTGACCGGACCGATGTTCCGGGTTCTATAGAGTCTGAGCGGCGCCGTCCGTTCGGCGTCGTCTCGCGGGGCTGGAAAGGCCGTCTCCATATGTCTCGCACCAGGGCTGTTCGAATTGCCATGGCTATGGATGGATTAGACTTATTTTGCCCCGATTTTGGGCTCCTCGCCCTTCAATAGGCGTCGAATATTGGCGTGATGACGGGCCCAAACGAACACGGCCAGTAGGACCGAAGCTTCAGCAATCTGGAAGAGATCCATGTACCAGGCATAAACGGGAGCGAGTGCCACGGCGAGCAAGCCGGAAACCGAGGAATAACGCAGCGCAAATGCAATTACGAGCCACGTCAAGCAGGCGTAAACACCGAGTAGGGGGGCAAAGCCGAAAAAGGCACCAAGTGTCGTTGCAACACCCTTGCCGCCCTTGAATTTGAGCCACACGGGAAACAGGTGCCCGAGGACGGAACCCCAAGCCGAAATGACGGCTATATCTGGACCCGCATAGGCCGCGGCGACCCAAACGGCCACGAAGCCTTTGCCGCCATCAAGCAGCGTCGTCGCCGCGGCTAGTCCTTTGCGTCCGGTCCTCAAGACATTCGTCGCGCCGATACTGCCGGAGCCTATTTCGCGGATATCGCCGGCGCCTGAAAACTTGGTCAGCAGCAGGCCGAAGGGGATGGAGCCGATCAAATACGCGATTAAAAAACCGACCGCGAAATAGGGTAGGTCTTGGCTCCAGCTGATGGGATCGGGCATGGAAAGGCTCGTTGGTTACGCTGGTCCGCTAGCGTCGGCTGTCTTTAATAAACTGGTCGAAAAAGATAGTCGATGGTGCCGAGCTTGTAAAAGTGTGAGTGGCTAAGCGGTTTTCATCCGAAAAATAGATCGACCATTGACGATTGTCTCGATCACGCGGCCTTGCACCGGACGGTTGTCGAAAGGCGTGTTCTTCGATTTGCTGTGGAAGTCGTCTTCTTCGATCCGCCAAGGCGTGTTCGGATTGAATAGGACGAGGTCGGCCGGCGCCCCGCGTTTCAACTGCCCCGCGTCCAGCCTCAAGACCCGTGCCGGATTTGCGGTCACCTTGGCCAACGCTTCGAGAAGGGTGAGGGCCCCGTTGTGGAACGGCTCCAGCGTCAGCGTCAGCAATGTTTCCAAGCCGACCACGCCGTATTCCGCTTGCGAGAACGGCAGCCGCTTCGAATCCTGATCGCTTGGGGTATGATCGCTGGCGATCATGTCGATAGTGCCGTCCGCCAACCCTTCGACGACGGCTTTCCGGTCATCTTCCGACCGCAGGGGCGGGGAGACCTTAGCAAAGGTCCGGTAGTCGCCGACGGCGCTTTCGTTCAACGCGAAATAATGCGGTGCGGTATCGCAGCTGACGTCGAGTCCCTTGGCCTTGGCGCGCCGGAGTGCGTCAATCGCACCTCGTGTCGAGACGTGCGCCGCGTGGTAGCGCCCGCCCGTAAGCTCGGCGAGGCGCAAATCCCGCTCCACCATGATGATCTCGGCTTCGGCAGGAATCCCACCGAGACCGAGACGGCTGGCGATCTCGCCCTCGTTCATGACGCCGCCATTCGCGAGCTGAGGGTCCTCGGGATGTTGGGCGATCATTAGACCGAAACCGCGCGCGTAGCTGAGCGCGCGGCGCATCACCATCGTATTGGCGACCGCTCGCGTGCCGTCTGTAAAGGCGACCGCGCCGGCTTCCGCCAGCAGGCCCATCTCAGTCAGTTGCTCGCCCTTAGTCCCGCGCGTCACCGAGCCATAGCAGCGGACCTTAACGGCACCGGCTTCCTTGGCGTGGCGGTGCATGAATTCGACGACCGACACGTCATCAATCACCGGTGTCGTGTTGGGGAGAGCGACCATGGTCGTGACACCGCCGGCGGCTGCAGCGCGGCTCGCGGTCTCGATGGTCTCTTTATGCTCTTCGCCAGGCTCCCTCAGCTGAACACGCCCGTCGACGAGCCCTGGCGCTAGGCAGAGTCCCTCGCAATCCACGACCTTAGAGACCGACGGAGCTCCGTCCTTGAAGAGATCGGCGCCCAAATCCACGATCTTGCCATCTTCGATGAGCAAGGCGCCATGCGTGTCGAGCCCGCTCGCCGGGTCCAACAGCCGCGCATTGAGATAAGCGACGCGGGGCGAGGTCACGGCGTATTCCCGACGGCGTCGCGCGTCAAAGCGTCCAAGCAGGCCATGCGGACAGCGACGCCCATCTCCACTTGTTCGCGGATGACGGAACGGTCGAGATCGTCGGCGAGGTCGGAATCGATCTCCACGCCGCGATTCATTGGGCCCGGATGCATGACCAATGCGTCCGGCTTGGCGGCGGTCAGTTTCTCGCTCGTCAGGCCGAAATATCGGAAATATTCTCGGATTGATGGGACAAACATGCCCTGCATCCGTTCGTTTTGAAGTCGTAACATCATAACGATATCGCAGTCTTTGATGCCTTCTTCGATATTATTGAAGACTTCGACACCGAACCGGTCGATATCCGTCGGCAGGAGTGTCGGCGGCGCGACGACGCGAATTCTTGACCCCATGGTATTCAAAAGATGGATGTTCGAGCGCGCGACACGGCTGTGCAGGATGTCGCCACAAATGGCCACGGTCAGGCGATGTATGCGGCCTTTTCGCCGTCGGATGGTCAAAGCGTCAAGAAGCGCCTGCGTCGGATGTTCGTGGGTGCCGTCGCCTGCGTTGATGACGGAACAGTTTACTTTCTCCGAGAGGAGTTTGACGGCGCCGGAATCCGCGTGGCGCACGATCAATACGTCTGGATGCATGGCGTTCAGTGTCATCGCGGTATCGATGAGAGTCTCGCCCTTTTTCACTGCGGAGGAGGCGACCGACATATTCATGGTGTCGCCGCCGAGACGCTTACCCGCCAGTTCGAACGAACTCGACGTCCGGGTAGAAGTCTCGAAGAACAAATTGATGATGGTGCGCCCACGCAGCAGATCACTCTTCTTATCCGGCCGACGGTTCTGTTCGACATAGGTATCGGCGAGGTCGAGCAGATAGGTAATTTCGTCGGGGGAAAGGCCTTCGATTCCCAAAAGGTGCCGGTGGTTAAACCGGTAGGTCAAATCTTCGGGCGTTTGCTGAGGCGCGGTCATTAAAATCGGAATATACGCGTGGGGCAGAGGGGACCGCAAGAGTGCGTCTTCAGCCTGTTGATTTTAGCCGAGTCGCAGACCTTTGCGAGATTGCTCTTTCTCTCGAATTGCGGCGAATCGAGAGACTGGCAATCTAAATAACACCGCTTTCACGTAATCTCGCGATCTTATCCGCATCGAGACCCAGAAGTTTTCCGTAAATATCCTCATTATCATACCCGAGTGCCACACCGCCGCGGGGCTGCGGCAAGGGGCCGGATGAGAAGACCACGGGGAAGCCCGGCACGATGCCACCATCTACTGGTTCTTCCAACGCATGATGGCGCATCGGTTTGAGCGTTCCGCGATCTCGGAAATGCGGATCCTCGGCGACTTGCCCCAAGGTTCGGACTGGGGCCACGGGAATGTTGGCATTCTCCATCAGCGCGACTGCCTCCGCCACGGAGAAGGGAGCGAATTTTTCCTGCAGGCGGGCGCGGATTTCATTGATGGCGCCCCACCGTTGTTCCGTCGTCGCATAGTTCGGATCGTCGAAAATATCGGCGGCATCCAGTGCCGCACAAAGGCGCGTCCAGCGCTCGTCGCTTGCCACGGTGATGATGATGTCGCCGTCCGTCAGGCGATAAAGGCCCGTCGGGTCCGTACGGGCGTCATTCCCGGATCGCACCGGCAGTCCTTGCGCCAGAATCTCCTCCATCGGTTCCATGAACATGAGCGTCGCTAAGGTGTCCATCATCGACGCATCGAGATATTGGCCTTGCCCGGTTTGCTCGCGGTGGCGTAGTGCCGCCAAGATGGAGAAGGCTGAATAGAGCGGGGTTACCAGATCACCAACGAATATTCCGACCCGCGTGGGCGGTCCATCGGCAGCACCATTCACGTCCATCATACCGGACATTGCTTGGATTTGATGGTCGTGTGCCGAGTTCGCCGCATAGGGGCCGGATTGCCCATAGCCCGAGATCGAACAATAGACGATAGCGGGATTGACCGCCGCCACGTCGTCGTAGCCGAGCCCCAGTCGCTTCATCGATCCGGGAGCTAAATTTTCGATCACCACATCGGAGTCCTTGGCCATATCGAGAAACATTTGTTTTCCGGCAGGGTCCTTCAGATTGAGGGTGACGCTTTTGACACCCTCGCTGCGTTTCAGAAATTTCGTCGAAAGGTCTTGCTCCGTCTGCCGTGTTGGATGCACGCCTTCCGGACCGGCGAAGGGTGCGCTGCGGCGGATTGGGTCACCGGTGCCAGGCGCCTCGATTTTGATCACCTCGGCACCAAAACGGGCCAAGGTCATGCTGAGAAAGGGGCCGGCCAGATATACGGTGACGGAAAGGACTCGAACGTCTTTCAACGGCTGCATCGTTAGTATCCCTGCAAGGTTGCTGGGATATGAAGGTATGGGAGTTGGTGAGGGCGGCAATCCGGGCGTGTTAGACCGTGGCACCTGTCATGCGGGAATGCAGCAGGTCGAAATTCTGCCACCCCTGCTGGCGCTGGCCCGATTCCAGGTCGCGGATTAATTCAGCCAAGAGCGTATTCAACGGCATATCGACACCGATTTTCTTGCCGGTTGCCAATACAGGCAGCAGCAATGTGTCGAGCTCGGTCTTACGTTTGCGGACCGCGATGTCGCGCCACATGCCGCTGTGTTTCTTGGCGCTTCCCTTACGGTGCTCATATATGATCTCGAACACAATATCGGCGGCGGCCTGATCCGCGTTTTGCGTGAATCCGCTTGGGTTGAAGGGATCGAAACCTTCCAGCGCGGTGTTCTGTTTTTCGGCGATCCGGATCACTTCGCGAGTGAGTTCCGTCAGCATTGCGCGATATATTTGCGAGCCGAACATATCGTTTAATTCGGCGTCGATGACGGCGTTCGCCCACAGCAATGAACAATAGGCGAGCTTACTCCAAAGAAATCCCCAGATATTGGCGCTGGCGATGGCGTTCGGCTCGAAATGCCGCAAACTGTCGCGCAGGTTCATGATGCGGGGTGTCAGGCGGCCGTCTATCTCGCCAACGACTACTGTGCTGCGCGCGCCGAACAGAATATCGCCAGGGCCATGATAATCCGCGCCGAAATTGATGAAAGCGCCAATCGTGCGCTCTGGTCCGACAATCCCCGCAATCGTCTCTTCATTCAGACCGTTTTGGACGGAGACCACATAACCATCCTGCGCGAGGTGAGGTTTCAGGGCCTCGGTCGCGGCTGCCGTGTCTTGGCCTTTCACACAGAGCAGGACTTTACGAAAACGGCCGTCCAAGGACGACGGTGTGGCGGCCTTAATGGGTGTTGTGAACTCGTCGACCGGCCCTCTGATGGTGAGGCCAGTTTCGTTCATAGCGTCGACATGGTCCGAGACGAGATCGACCATCAAGACTGGCCGGCCAGCCCGCGCCAAATAGGCGCCAATGGTGCCGCCAATGGCCCCCGCGCCCCAGATCAAGATCGGAGCTTTGTCCGTCTCTATCGTCATGTCCATCTCCCGGGTTAGCCTATTTGTTTTGCGAGGCCATCAGTTCGAGCGCCCCCTGAAGGATGTAGCTTGCGGCCATTTTATCGACCACTGCACTGCGTTTTCGCCGCGACATATCCGCCTCATTCACCAGCACTCTTTCGACGGCCATGGTGGAGAGGCGTTCGTCCCAGAACGCAATGGGAATGTCGAAGCGCTCCAATAGATTGGCGGCGAATTGTCGGGTCGACTGAACCCGTGGTCCGTCCGAGCCGTCCATGTTTTTCGGCAAACCCAATACCAGGCCGCCGATTTGCCGCTCGTCGATAATTGCTTTCAACGCGAGCGCGTCGGACGTGAATTTCTTACGCTGGATCGTCTCAAGTGGTGAGGCGATCATGAAGCCGGAATCGGAAATCGCGAGACCAATGGTCTTCGATCCGAGGTCGAGGCCCAACAGCCGCTCTCCCCGTTTGACGGTTTTCCGAAGGTCGTTCATTTCTACAATGGTCATGGGCCGTATTCTCCCGCGACCAAGTTGACGAGGCCAGAGCGAAAATGCCGAGAGGTTGCGGGATCGAGCCGAAAGGATGATATTAATCGCGGCTCGAAACCTCGGGCTGGTGTCACACGGGTCTTACATTCAAACGAGTACCATGGTCGAAATCGATCAGAATTTCCGTTTGCGCGTGGCAGCGCATATCAAGTCCATCGGCGATGCGCCTGATCAATTCGAAGCATGGCGTGCCGATGAGATTGCCGAATTGCTGGCGCCGATGCCGGTTGAGGGTTCGCGGTTTAAATTTCTGGCCTCCCGGACCGGCAGCAGCTCCGAAGGGGTGGCGGCCGGGGTCGGCAATGTGCAGATCTCCGACGAGGAGAAGAAGCACGAATGGAGCACCGGTGATCGGTCGTTCCGGTGCGGTGCGTATGTCGTCTCGAAGAAAAGCGATCGCGATTTCGAAATCCGCCATGTCGGCGATGTGGAGCCCGAAATGGAAGCGGGTGAGCTGATGCGATTGTGTTTTGAGAACGGCCGCTGGGAAGCTCAGCTCAACGCGCCGCGCACATTCTCGCTCGGTCCCCTGATGCTGGTCCTCGGCGGCCGGTTCGAGTTGTGGAAGACAGGGGCTTAAAGACCTCCACCCTAACCCTCCCCCGCAAGCGGGAGAAGGAATTTGAACCAGCCACTCGGTAACATCCCCTCTCCCGCTTGCGGGGGAGGGTTAGGGTGGAGGTTAGCGCACCGCCCTTAACCTATCCTCCCAGGCCTCTGGCACTACGATCTCCCGCGCCACGGAGTATCCGAGAATGCCGTTATGAGCGAAGGTGATGGCGTTGGTGCGAAGCGTGTCTCCGCTGACCGCGACCATAAAATCATCCGGGCGGAAGGTGATCGGCACCATGCGGTTGGGGTCGTCACTCTCGGCGAATTCCCTCGGAGCGCGGCGTAGGTTTACCTGATCCTTAAGGTTCCGGATCGGGTGGTCGGTCCACTCGCCAAGGTACCGTTCGAACTCCCAAGCGGGTATGCGGCAATGATCGTAGAGATACTGTTTCACCCGCTCCTTCGTCCATCCATCCTTCGCCAAGGTCTTCGCCAGGATCGGGCTCAACACCAGCAGCGGGCGCAAGGTGCCGGGCGACGTGCCGATGGTGAAGACTAATTGCCAAGTGTTCTGCTTTAGCACCGCGTCGGCGAGGAATGGCATCATCTTCTCGCCAGTATTACCGGTTGCTGATGCGATTAAGTTGCTGCCGGTATAGCGCGCAATGCTCACTGCGCTCTTGCCCTTAGCGATGCCGAGTTCTTCCGCAGTCGTTGGCCAGCCGATCTCGTCCAGGACCTCCTCGTTCTCCGCCATCACGACACGCCAGGTGTTGCCGAAGGTGCATTTGTCATTCTTATGCAGCAGGAAACCGGCAAGATTTCGCAGGGCCAGCCGCCAGAATCGCCCGACCGAGGTGTTCGGTTGGAAACCGTCGCGGAGTACGCCTTGCTCGTCGTTGAAACGCAGTTGGTTCGCGACGGGACCATTGATGGTGATCAGAGTCTCGCCGCCCGGTGTGTTGCCGGAATGCTCAACCCCATAATCTGGATCGCCCATGGCTTCAATCAGAGCGATCAGCACGGGCATGTATTCGGGGCGACAGCCCGCCATCACACCGTTGACCGCGACCGACCATATGGTGGCGGCACGGCTATCGGGTAAGAGGATCGCCAACACTTCGTCGGGGTCGCGGTCGGTGAACGCGAGGAAGGCTTGGACGCGTTCTGCGGTTGGCGGGATGATCGGCAACCCATCGCTCCATTCGTTCTCTACGAACAGGCGATTGATCTCGTCGATGGTGCCGGAAAAGACGATCTCGTGTGGTTCCGGGTCTTCGACCGTAGGGACCTCGTCCGGCATCTCCGTCAAATTGCGCACCACATCGTCGACGGTAACGCCAAGGACATTCTCGTTGAGCTCGTCCGTGCTCTGTGTGCCCACATGGCCTGGCACTAGGGCGACCGGCAGGTTCGGCAGGCCGAGCCCGACGCTGGTCGTACCCGCTTGTCCGATGAAACCCTCACAGACGAGGGAAGAGGAAGGAACTCCGGCTTTCTCGGCAGCTGCGCTTGCCCGCAACACGGCGGGCGTACAGCTGCCTCAACAACCCATGCCGGAAATGACGGCGTCGACTCCCATCGACTTCATCGTCTCCGGCAGGTCGGCGAGAATTTGCCGCTCGTCCGCTCCGTGGGTCGAGCCGAAATCCTTCCAGCTCACGAATTTGACCGTGGGGTAGCGTTCCTTCAGTCCTTGTTCGAGGAGGTCAAAGACCTCGTCGCCGCGAAAGAGAAAGTCCCACAATTGTGCGACCGTCTTGCCCTCCAGCGTATCGAGCCGAGGTGCGACCGGCGCTATTTCCATCTGCCGGGCTGCGCGCGGCCAAACCACATCGTGAATTTCTGAGTTTCTGAGCATGTCTCGTTATCCTCCAACCGTCATTCCCGCAAAGGCGGAAATCTAGAATGCCTGCCCTATCGAACTGGATTCCCGTCTGCGCGGGAGTGCCAGTCGATCGGTGCGTTAATCTAGAAATTAAATTGGGTTGTTGGGACAGAGGTTCGAGGGGCTGGATTTGCGGAGTCGCCGAGTCGCATATCTCGATCTACCCTCATTCTAGGACACATTAGCCCGGAGGGCATGGCGATGACACGGACATACGAAACCGTCGACGCTGACGGTCATATTCTTGAGCCGCTCACCTTATGGGATGATTATATCGACCCCGCGTTCCGCGAACGCCGGCCGCAATTCGTCGTCGATGAGAACGGCGCCGAACGCATTACCGTCGAGGGGAAGCTCTTGGGCAATCCGCGGGGGATCGGCAGTCTTGGCTCTATCGGTGTTCGCCAGGGCGACGTTCAGGTCAACACGCTGAAATACGCTGAGGGGCGTAAAGGCGGGTTCGACCCGCACACGCGGATCGTTGATATGGATGCGGACGGCATCGACGCCGCGTTTCTCTATCCGAGCCTCGGCCTCTTTACCGGAGCCATCGAAGCCCCCGACCTATCCGCCGCATCGTGCCGCGCCTACAACCGGTGGCTGGTCGATTACTGCAATCCGTATCCCGACAGGCTTTTCGGTGTCGCGATGTTACCGATGCAAACCGTCGAGAACGCGATGGCGGAAATGCGCTACGCGCGGGAGACGCTTGGGATGTGCGGCGGGTTTCTCCGCCCGAATCCGTATCATGGCAAAAAAATGCTGAGCGACCCGATGTACGCGCCGTTTTGGTCTCTCGCCGAGGAACTCGATTTTTCCATCGGCTTCCACGAAGGGTCGACCAATGCCATGCCGACCGTCGGTGTTGATCGTTTCGAGGAAGATCGCGCGGCCCGGCATATGGTCTCCCACACCATGGAAATGATGCTCGCGGCCTTGAGCGTGATCTGGGGCGGGGTAGTGGATCGCCATCCGAAACTGCGCATCGCCTTTCTGGAATCAGGCGGCGGCTGGATTGCACCGTGGCTCGACCGGATGGATCGGCATTTCGACGACAAGGGCTTTAACGAATTCGCACCGTCGATGCGCCCGAGCGAACTGTTTGAGCGCAATTGCTGGATTTCCTTCGAGCCGGTAGAGAACAGTATTGGTGTGTTGGCCGACTATATCGGTCCCCACAAAATCATGTGGGCGACTGACTACCCGCATCAGGACGGCTTCTTTCCCGATGCGCCGCAGATGATGCGTGATCGGCTGGGAACGTTGTCCAAAGAAGCGATACATCAGGTGATGGCCGGCGGCGCGCTCGGTTTCTACGGTATGAACTGAGCGGAAATATCGATCATTGGTCGGTCTCGGGCGTGGGATGCCGTAGCGTAGAATTCCAAATCCTCTACGCGGAATTCTCACGACCGTTTGGTACGATTTTCCCTTAAATTTTGTGTGCGAGACCATCAAAACTGAGGAGCGGAGACATTCACAATCTGAAATCCGATCCTGAGCTGTCACCTCGACCAGACCTGACTCTCCTAACTATTCCGGCCGCATTCGTTCTGTTGTGGAGCAGCGGGTTCATTGCCGCCAAAATAGGTCTTGGCCATGCGGATACGCTGACTTTCCTTGGCTTAAGATACGGTGTCGTCACGTTATTGATGGGTGGCGTCTGGTTGGCCATGGGTTTGGGGGTCGGCGCTGGTGTGACTGCGTTGATCGTTTGCATGCAGCCGATTCTAACGGCTGCTGT
>JBMYRC010000074.1:0-19234 GCA_049601975.1 Alphaproteobacteria bacterium
TGATTACATCAACGGGAGTGTGAGAAATGAAGCAATACATATTGGCGGTTTGCGGGTTGTTGGCGATGTTCGTCCTGCTGCCGGCACAATTGAGTGCGGGAGAATTACCAGGAATTGTCGGCAAAGACGGAGCCATCAGCCTGCCAACAGCAGATTTCCGCCGGGATTGGAGCCATCTGGGTTCTTGGACGGTGCTCGACAAGGACTCACCGGCGCATGGGATTCACGATGTCTACGCACCTAAGACGACGGTCCAAGCGTTTAGGGCGACAGGAAAGTTTCCAGACGGCGCTGTGCTGGTGAAGGAAATCCGTACATTCGAGACGGCGACGCTAACCACCGGCAATGTCGCTTATGCGGGCAAGCAGGCGGTTTGGTTTGTCATGGTCAAGGATTCGACAGGTCGGTTTGAAGGCAAGAACCTTCTTTGGGCCGAAGGTTGGGGCTGGGCGATGTTCAAAGCTGATAATCCGCAGAAACAAGTAGCTGAATCCTTCGAGGCGTCCTGCATGGGTTGCCACACGCCCGTCGCCAAGACCGATTGGGTGTTCCAGAGCGGCTACCCCACCCTGAAATAGTAGTCCCTGGTACCCACGACCGGCCCGGCGTTTCCCCTCACGTCGGGCCGGAATTTCCTGTTCTTTCCTCGGCTGAGCTCTGCATTGAGCGGTCCTCCATATTATTGTGAAAACCGTAGTGATATGCCCTAACTGCCCAAGGAACAGCCAATTTTCCGAATGTGGTGATGGACAAGATGCTACTAATCAGAGCCCTCGTCGTTGCGGTCTTAATGCTGCAGGTTTTCGTTCAAGCCGGTGAAACCGAAGCTGCCGACGGATACGCCATTATCGAGAAGGGCGGAGATACCGTCAGGGTGCTGAACGATGGCACTCTAAAGGGACGGGTCGCGTGGGCATTCGACACGCCGACCGAAGGTTCCGCTCCAATGGGATTGTTGCTGCAACATTTGTGCGCAGCACACGATATTGCTTGGGCGAGTTATAAACCGACCCATCCTGAAGTTATCAGCGTCTTGAATGAACATCCGCGCGCATGGGGGATATACGACCGCAACTACTGCGGTAAGGCATGTCTGAAAGCATATGGACGCAATGATCGCATCACGCCGATCGGGCTTGGTATCTACAAGAAGAAGAGGAAGCGGAAATGGTTTGTCATGCACCATAAGTTTGCAGTGCTGAATCTTGGGGTAGACGGTGGATCCGGCGAGCAAGGTGTGCTGACGGGCAGTTTCAATTGGAATAAAAGCGTTGCGAACCGGAACTACGAGAATTTGGTCTATATTCAGAGCCGGAAGATTGCCGAAGCCTATGCGCAGGAGTTTAAGCGGATTGAGAGTCAGGAAACGGATTCCTCCGAAATTGTGTCGGATGAAGGCGTTTCCGTCGCATTCAATCGGGCGGGTGTTGGCCTAATTCAAGATCGGATCAAGGCGGCCAAGCAAACGGTTCTGGTGGCAGTTTGGAGTATCAGCGTTTCTTCCGCCAAGAATCCCAATCCGCTTTACGACGCTTTGCTGGCGGCGGTCGAACGCGGTGTAGACGTCCGAGTCCTGACTGACGCACATAAGGCCAAGAAACGAAAATACGAAAAACTAAACGTTCTCAAAGCACATATGCCGGACAAAAAAGGGCATATGCATCATAAGTTTATAGTGATTGACGGCGATGAAGTCGTTACAGGAAGTTTCAATTTTGTCACCAAGTCACTATCGGGGAATTACGAGAACGTCATCGCAATAAAGAGTCCGGCAATGGCCGCATCTTTTGCCGACCATTGGAAATCAGTCGCCAAGGCAACGCGTTAGTTTCTGCAAACTCGAACTTCGCGAGCAGCGTTACGCCGCGTTTACCGCCTGCCAAATGCGCTCCGGCGTCGCCGGGAAATCCATCGTGCGAATGCCAAGCGGAGCTAAGGCATCAAGGACAGCACTGGCAAGGCAGGCGACCGCGCCGACTGTGCCTGCTTCCCCGGCGCCTTTGATACCAAGTGGATTGCGTGGACTCGGCACCACGTGGGTTTCAATCTCGAAGGACGGGTACTCGTCCGCGCGCGGCATGTGGTAGTCCATGAACGATCCAGTCAGGACCTGACCGGTCTCGTCCATGACGATCCGCTCGCCAATGATTTGCGAGATACCTTGAACGATGCCGCCGTGCAATTGGCCCTTGAGAAGCAAGAGGTTCATCACCGTACCCACATCGTCGACCGCCAGATAATGTAAGATTTTGATAGACCCAGTTTCCGGATCGATTTCCACTTCCGAGACGTGGCAGGCGTTGGGGAATGTCGGTCCCGGAGACTTAAACGTATCGAATCCGTTGAGGCCGCTCTCCATACCGGGCGGCAGCATGGCGGGTTGGAAGGCCAATGCCGCGACTTCTTTCATGTCGAGCCCCCGGTCCGTTCCCGCAACGGCAAAACGTCCGTCGCTGAATTCAATGTCGACTTCAGCGGCTTCCAGTGTGTGCGCGGCGATTCGCCGGCCCTTGTCGATGATTTTGTCGGCGGCTCCGATTAGGGCTGCGCTGCCCAATCCCGAAACCCGGGAACCACCGGTGCCGTGGCCGTAATTGACCATATCCGTGTCACCTTGGACGTAGCGGATCTGCTCGAAGTCGAGGTTAAATTTTTCCGAAAGTAGTTGCTTAAAAACCGTCTCATGGCCTTGGCCGTGGGCGTGGGTTCCCATAAGGACGGTGATATGACCTTCTTGATCGAAGCGGATTTCACCGCCTTCGTCGAACATGCCCGCCGCTTGTTCCACCGCGTTGGCGACACCAAGGCCGCGCAACTTTCCCGCACTTTTCGATTGCGCGCGACGTTGTTCGAAGTCGGATGCTTCCGCCATCTCTAATGCGCGGTCCATATTCCGCTCGAACTCGCCACAGTCGTAATTATAGGAGAGCGCGGTCTGATACGGCATGGAGTCCGGTGGAATGATATTGCGGCGGCGCAACTCGATCCGGTCGATCCCCATCTCGCGGGCCGCCAAGTCGATGACTTGTTCGATGGCAAGCGTGGCCTCCGGCCGTCCAGCCCCCCGATAGGGGCTAGTCGGTGCGGAATTGGTGAAAACGCCGGTGATTTCCGCGTGGATCGCGGGTGTCTTATACACGCCGGCAATACCACCGAGATTGCCGATAGCGGGAAGGGGGCCGAAATTATTGAGATACGCCCCGACGCTGGCCCGTTTCAGGACCCGCAAGCCAAGGAAAGTACCATCCTCGGCGAGTGCCAATTCAACCGTCATGGCGAAATCCCGGGCGTGTTCCTCGAGGATGCCCTCCGATCTTTCGTTAACCCACTTTACCGGACGTTCAAGTTGCTTCGCCGCCCACATGACGAGGGTCAATTCGGGAAAGCAGTTGGAGCGAAGGCCGAACGAGCCGCCCATGTCTGGGCTGATGATGCGTAGTTTGCTTTCCGGTACTTTCAGGACCGATTGGGCCAACCAACTCCGTAAGTCGTGGGGGAATTGGTTGCCGGAATGCAGCGTGTAGCGATCTTCAAACCGATCGTACTCGCCGATGGCGGCGCGGGGCTCCATAGGGTTGATAGCAACGCGGGCGAAAGGAATTTCGACGCGGCTGATGTGATCGGCGGAGGCGAAGGCGGAGTCGGTCTCGGCTTTATTACCTTGCTCCATCCGGAAGCAGATGTTGTCCGCGCAATCGTCCCAAATCGATGCGCCGTTCTCGGCCAAGGCATCTGGGATCTCGACGACCGGTGGCAGTTCTTCGTAGTCGACCTCTATCAGTTCCGCGGCATCACGGGCATGGCTGCGGGTCTCCGCCACGACGAAGGCGACGTAATCTCCGACGAATGCGACCTTTTCCTCCACCAGGGCGGCCCGCCTTGGCTCATACATCGGCGAGCCGTCGGGCCTTTTGAGCGGTAAAAGCTTGGCCGCGAGGCACGGCATATAGCCAAGCTCGGCGGCGGCGATATCGGCGCCAGTATAGACCGCGATGACGCCGGGAGCGGCGAGCGCGTCCGCCGTATCGATGGATCGGATGCGGGCATGTGCATAGGGAGAGCGCAGCATAAAGGCGGATGCTTGGCCCTGAAGATTGATATCGTCTGTATAGCGCCCGCCGCCGCGCAGCAGGCGCTGGTCCTCAACCCGAGGCACCGATTGACCGAGTGCGAACCGCATGTCTTCTCTCCTCCGCGTTGATCACGCCATGTAGGACGCGATGGCCTTCTCGTCGAACTTCAATCCTAGGCCCGGCTTGTTGGGCAGGATCATCTCGCCGTTCTCGACGATAGGGGTTTCCTCGTACAGGCACAGCATCCAGGGCATATACTCGACTGTCAGGCCGTTCGGGCAGGCGGCCACCAGATGCACCAGAATTTCCGGCATGACGTGACTGACAATTGGTAGATTGAAGGCTTCCGCCATACCGGCGATCTTCATCCATTGGGTGACGCCGCCCGCACGCACGATATCGACCATAACGATGTCGACGGAACGCGCCTCGATCATGTGCCGGAACGGCGCGATGCCCCATAGATATTCACCCCCTGCGATGGGTGTCTTCAAGGCGGCGGTGACCCGGGCGAGGCCCGCATAATCATCAGCCACTGTGACGTCTTCCAGCCAAAACAACCCAACATCTTCGACCCGGCTGCCGATATCGATGGCTTGTTCGGGCCGCCAGCGTTGATTGATGTCACACATCAGTTTGATATAGGGACCGATGGCTTCGCGCACGACCCGGACGCGGCGGATCTCATCCTCCGGCGTCGGATTTCCCGGCAGCGCCATTTGGGTTTTCATCTCACGAAAACCTTTCGAGACCAAAGTATGCGCCGCCTGTTGCGCCTGATCGTCGGTCAGCCCGCGCCTTAGTGCGCCGGAGGCATATGTCGGCACCCGGTCGCGATGGCCGCCCAAAAGCTTCCAGAGCGGCAACCCGAGCGCCTTCCCCTTGATGTCCCAAAGCGCGACGTCTATGGCGGAAAGCGCCAGGGTAAAGATGCCACCCGGTCCGCAGGAATCGCCGGTGCCATTGCGAAGCTTTGCGACGATATGCTCGATGCACAGCGGGTCCTCACCGACCGTCAGTTCGGAGAGTTCCTCTACCGCGACCCGTAGGCTGCCGGTCATCTTGCCACCATAGAAGGTGACGCCAATTCCTTCGAGACCATTATCCGTGCGCAGGCGCAGGATGACGACCGGTCGCGTCCGGCCCGCTTCCTCCGGCATATTGGCCAGAGGATCGTCTTCCGGAATGTTCAGAGCGCTTACTTCATAGCCGGTGATTTTCACGGTTGGTCCCTTCGATGGTCACGGTGTCTGTGTTAGTTAAACTATGGCGGGCGATGCGGTTTGGGTATTGCCTCTCGGGCGGCTTGAAGCACCGGTTGTCGCGGATAGCTATGTGTCTAAGGAAAACCAACCCTGCAGGGGGAGAAATCGTTATGAAGGTTGAAGGTAAGGTTGCGGTGATCACGGGTGCGGCAAGCGGAATCGGGCGCGCATTGGCGCGCCGGTTCAAGGAGGAGGGGGCCGCAGGTATCGCCGTTGCGGATATGCAGGAAGAAGCCTTGGTCGCCGTCGCCGACGAGATTGGCGCGCTGCCGATTGTCACCGATGTCTCTCGCGAAGGGGATATACAGACCTTGGTGGAACGGACCGAAAATGAGCTCGGCCCGATTGATATCTTTTGCTCGAACGCCGGGATCGCCTGGCTCGGTGGTGAAGACGTGCCGGATGCGGATTGGCAAAAGAATTGGGATATCCACGTGATGGCGCATGTCTACGCGGCGCGTGCGGTGGCGCCCAAAATGGCGGCGCGAGGCGACGGATATCTGATCAATACGGCGTCGGCGGCGGGTCTGTTGTCGCATGTTAATTCCGCCACGTATTCCGTGACCAAGCACGCAGCGATCGCCTTTGGCGAATGGTTGTCGATCGAATATGGCACCCGAGGTGTGAAAGTGTCGGTCCTGTGTCCACAAGCGGTGCGCACGGCAATGACTCAGGGACGGGAAGGCGGTGTCGCGTCGCTCGACGGGATGATCGACCCGGAGGAATTGACCGATAGCGTGATCGAGACAATGGATAGGGAAGAATTTCTCATTCTGCCGCATCCAGTCGTCCTGGACTACCTGCAACGCAAGACGGGTGATTATGATCGTTGGCTTGGCGGTATGCGTAAATTGAAAGAGCGTTATCGAGGAACCGATGGAGTTTAATCGGGTAAATAAATCTAACCCGAACGTGAAGAAATATCGGTCGCAAACTTCATCATCTTATCGCATCTTAAGGGTAACGAGTTGGGCCGTCGCGTCGGCGAGGCTGCACAAATGAAGTTATAAGGATTAGAACGATGAGCCAATTGAGATCAGATGCGGCCGAGCCGCTGCCGAGCGTTGAGGGTGCTTTGTCCTTCATTGTCCCCCAAGATACCAAGCCGGTATTTCACAGCACCGCGCTGACCGGCGGCGAAGCGAAGATTTTTTTCGAGTTGGAAGACGTCTCTGTTTCGGTCGCCGATATGCGCCCAATCGCGGAGAACCTTTCGGTCGACACGCAAGGTTTCGAACTGTTGCATCATGAAACCCAAGTGGATGATCTCTACGACGATGCGGCGGTCGATTCCACATATCATGCCGAAGTCGAGGACATCTTGCGTGAGCGTTTCGACGCCACCCATGTGGCTATCTTCGATGTGACGAGACGCTCCGATGACACGGGCGGAGCCCGGAACCCGGATGGTTTGCGCGGTCCCGCGACCCGCGTACACGTGGATTACACCGTGGCGAGTGGCCCCCAACGGGCCAAGGACGTCCTCGGTGAAGCGGAGTACGAACGACTAATCGAGGCCGGTGCGCGCATTTTGCAGGTCAACGTTTGGCGGCCGATCAGTGGGCCAGTGAAACGTTCGCCGCTCGCCTTGGCCGATGCCGCCAGTATTGCGACTGAGGAATTGGTCGCGACGGATCAAGTCTTTGCGGATCGCGTAGGTGAAATTTATCAGGTTGCGCACGGTGCGGGACAACGTTGGTATTATGCGTCGGAGATCGACCGCGATGAAATCCTGCTGATCAAGGGTTGGGACAGCATCGACGACGGGCGTGCCCACTTTACCCCGCACGGTGCATTTGAGTTGCAAGAGACGGCGCCGGACGCGCCGCCGCGCGAAAGTATCGAAGTTCGCACTTTCGTCATCATTGAGTAAATCTTACCTGATAACACCTTCGTGACGCGGTTTCGCCGATCTTTTCAGGCCTTTTGTATACCAGCGCTTGACCGACCGGCTAATCTGGACACATTCTTAATCAAAGTGGCGGCCCGGACCAATGAGGTCGGGGCTGAACCGTGTGTGTTAGGGAATCCGGGAGGAAGTTATGGGGAAGAAATACAACACTCTTATTATGGGCGCGTCCTACGGCTCGCTATTGGCCATCAAGCTGGTCTTGTCGGGGCATTCGGTGCGCCTCGTTTGCCTTCCGGAAGAAGCTGAGCTCTTCAATAAAGACGGCGCTATTGTGCGAATGCCGGTGAAGGGCCGCGATGATCTGGTGGAACTCAATTCGAAATCGCTGGCAGGGTCACTCTCTGCCGGTGGCACGGATGATGCGGACCCGTCGGAATACGATTTGGTGGTACTGGCGATGCAGGAGCCGCAATATCGCTCACCAGGTGTGCGCGAACTGCTCGACCGAGTTGGTAAGTCCGGCAAGCCCTGCATGTCGATCATGAATATGCCGCCATTGCCCTACATGGCGCGCATTCCGGGGCTCGACACGTCGCAACTGACGAAATGCTATACCGACCCCAGTGTGTGGGATAGCGTTGATCCGAAGAATATCACGCTCTGCAGTCCGGATCCTCAAGCCTTCCGCCCACCGGAGGAACCCTTGAATGTCCTGCAGGTTGCCTTGCCGACGAACTTCAAGGCGGCGCGGTTCGAATCCGATGAAGACACCGCAATTCTGCGACAGATGCAGGCGGATATCGAAGCCATTCGGTTTGATCCAGGCGACGGCGCGCTTGAGTTGCCAGTGAAGTTGAAAGTGCATGATTCGGTCTTCGTGCCGCTTGCTAAATGGGCCATGTTGATGACCGGCAATTATCGATGTGTCCAACAAGATGACATGCGCGCCATTCGTGAATCGGTCCATTCGGATATGGAAGCGTCAGGCAAGGTCTACGAATTCGTCAAACAGGTTTGCGGTGCGATGGGCGCGGATATGAACGATCTCGTCCCCTTCGAAAAATACGCGAATGCGGCCAACGGCCTAGCGAAGCCGTCTTCCGCGGCACGGGCTCTGCTTGCCGGAGCTCCGAATATCGAGCGGGCGGATTGCCTCGTGAAAACAATTGCCGCGTCACACGGCATGCAACTCGACACGGTCGATCAAACCGTGGCGATGGTCGATTCCTGGCTCGAGCGGAATCGCGCGAAAGCAGGCTGACTTTACAAAGCGGCGCAGAGGGCTTCCACCTCCGCGTCCTTGAAGCCGACGATCACGGTTGAGCCAGCCTCGAACACGGGGCGTTTGATCAACGCAGCTTGCTCCATCATCAGGGCTTTGGCCTTGGCGGCGTCTACGCCGTCTTTCTCTGCGTCGGATAGTTTGCGCCACGTGGTGCCCCGACGGTTCAACAGGGTTTCCCAGCCGACGGCATCGATCCAGCCTTGCACTTGCGCGTCGGTCAATCCATCGGCGCGAACGTCTTTGAATTCGTGCTCGATCCCTTCCGCTTGAAGCCATTTCAACGCTTTGCGGCAGGTGTCGCAATTCTTAAGGCCGTAGATCGAAATCATAATGATGTCCTGGTTTCATCGTGCTTGCCGCGAAATTCGCGGCCTCTACCTTACCGATTAAACACGCGGCGTCCATCGGCCGCCTCACATTGGGAAGGATTTTTTTGATGACTGCAGGATTTATCGGTACCGGAAACATGGGGCTCCCTCTGGCGTCGCTTATACTTGATCAAGAACAGAACATGTCTGTCTTCGATATCAATCCGGAAGCGACGAAAACCCTGGCTGATAAACAAGCCTGGATCGCGAAATCCCCTGCGGAGGTCGCGTCACAGGCGGACGTTGTTTTCGCCTGCATGCCGAGCGTGGCGAGTTTCGAGGCAGTCGCTGGCGGCGACGACGGCGTCATTCATGGCAGCGAAATTAAGACATTCGTCAATCTCGGTACAATGGGGACGGAGGCCGTTGGTGAGGTCGAGCGGCGGCTTGCGGAGAAGGGGATCGAGATGCTCGATTGTCCGATCACCGGCGGCACGCAGCGTGCCTGGGCAAAGGAAATCGCTGCGATCGCATCGGGCCCCAAGGCGGTCTTTGATCGTGTCGAACCTTTGATTGCGGCCTTCGCCGGAGAGATCATTTATATCGGCGAGAAAGTCGGCCAAGCGCAGGTCGTAAAGATGATCAATAACATGATGTCGCTGACCAATCTGGCGAGTTGCGTCGAAGGCATGGTGCTTGGTGCCAAGGCCGGGATCGACGTCGAGAAGCTACTCAGCGTCATCAACAGCGGTTCCGGGCAAAACAGCGCCAGCCTGACCAAGGTGCCGCGCCATGTTCTGAACCGGAAGTTCGATCTCGGCGGGCCGATGTATATCTCGCAGAAGGATGTCACGCTCTGGCGTCAGGAGGCGGAACGCCTGGGGGCAACCCAATGGGTCGGCAATACGGTGCACCAGCTCGTCATGCAGGCAGGGGCCATGGGTTACGGGCCAGGCGATATGACGGATATCACCAAGGTCATCGAACAAATGTCCGATACCCAGATTCCAAAGACGCGGGATTAAATCGTCAAGCTACAGGCCGCTATACGGTTGCGTACTTATCGGTGTCCGGGGTTCCGTATCGAGGCAACAGGCGCGACGGGTGACCGTGTCGATGCGGTGTGTTCTTCCGGTACTAATCTAGGCGTCCGTGTCTCGCGTCATGCGCATAGAATAGCTGAAACGAGCGCCTGGATGGAGACTGACAGTCACCTCGAATGCCTTGCCGTCGGCTCCCATATACCAACGACGAACCAGCAAACCCGGAGAGTTTGCTTGCACGCCGAGCTTCTTTGCAATATCGCCGGGCAAGCTTACGGCGGTAATGTCTTGCTGAATTTCAATTGCACGGTGACCGTAGCGGTCTTCGATCAAATTCGCGATCAGAACATTGCCTCTCCCGATTTCATCGCGGATACCCGCATATTCGGAGAGTACGAAGATTTCAGTCCAACATACCGGTAACCCGTCAGGATCATCGACTGGCATTCGCAAGCCGGTGATCTTGAGGAATTTATCGTCTTCCGCGCAACCTATCCGTTCCGCTAGATTTGCATCCGCGGTCACATTTGTTGTGGCCATCTCGTTGAGGAGCGACTGCACTCCGTATTGCAAAACTTCCTCGACCGAGTTCCGGGCTTGAAGAAAATGATGGACGGGCTGTTCGGAGAGGACTCTGGTGCCGACACCTTGGCGTCGGATGACCAGTCCTTGGGATTGCAATTGGCGGATTGCTTCGCGAACTGTGAACCGGCTGATGCCGTACTTAGCAGTCAGCTCTGCTTCGGTCGGCAGTAGGGAGTCGACGGGGTACTTCCCCTTCCGGATTTCCTTGGCTAGCCGTCGTGCTAGCGCCACGTAGCGAAGTTCCCCGGAATTCTTCGTCAAGGTTGCGCTCGCCATTATACGACCCCCTCGGCGCGTAATCGTGCTACATCTCCGGTGGCAATACCGAGGTCGCGTAACAATTGTTCCGTATGCTCGCCGAGCTCCGGCGCGGGCCTCGCCGGTGTCGGGTCACCGGGACAGCTGATGGGGGAGTCGACCAATCGGAAAGTCTTGCCGCTTTGATGGGTTAATTCCTGAATCTTACCGTTATCGGTGACGAAAGGATTCTCCAACGCCTGCTTGATATCGAGGATCGGTGCCGACGGTACCTTACCGGCAAACAGATCGAGCCATTCGGCGGTCGTTTGCGCGGAAAGCGCTCCGTCCAACATTTCGGTAATCTCCGCGCGATGTTCGAGCCTTTCCTGGAAGGTGGCGTAGCGTTCGTCCGTGCCCCATTCGGGATGTCCGATCATGTCACACAGGATGGGCCAAAATTTTTCCTTATTGCACATCAGAAAAATCCAACCGTCCTTAGTCTTCTGCGCGCCGCACGGGGTCAGCGACGGATGCCCCGACCGTGGCTCTCGGCCTTGCACATGACCGCCGTTCAGAAACCATGTCGCGGGATAGGAGAGGTTGGAGAGCGCCAGATCGAAAAGACTGACATCTATATCGCGGCCCTTGCCTTCAGTGCGGGCACCGATGATTGCCGATGTCGTCGCATAGGCTTGCAACAACCCGGTCATCAGGTCGACGACTGACAGGCCGAACCGGGCGGGTGGGGTTTCCGGCTCACCCGTAAGAGAGAACCAACCGGCTTCCGCCTGCATGAGATAGTCGTATCCAGGCCAGGATGCTCGTTCGCCTTCGCGGCCATAAGCCGTGAGGTGGCAACAGACGATAGATGGATTGAACTTGCCCAAGGTGTCGTAGGTCAGTCCCAGCTTTGCGGGGACGTCGCCCCGTAGATTGCAGGTGACTGCGTCCGCGGTCTTTACTAAATCATGGAAGATCGCCTTACCGCTATCGTGCTGCAGATCGAGCGTCAGGCTCTTCTTGTTGCGGTTGAAGCTCTGATAGAACTGAGAATCTGCCGTACCGTCGCCGTCGTTCAGGAAAAACGGCCCTAGCGGGCGCGCCATGTCGCCGCCGTCCTTCGGGTTCTCGATCTTGATAACCTCGGCGCCCATATCGGCTAGATACTGGGTGCCCCAGGGGCCTGCTCCGTATTGCTCGACGGCCAAGATGCGGCATCCCTCAAGCGGCAGCATGGCGTCCTCCCATTGCAGCCGAATGATTGGTCGTGCGGATAGTACAGGGGATGGTTAATCCCGCGGTGTGGAACACAGAAAGCATGTAGCTGACCTAGATCGGATTCCGCTGAATCAACTGCCGCGCGATAATAATTCTTTGCAGCTCGTTGGTGCCCTCTCCGATGGTCAGCAATGGGGCGTCGCGATAGAAGCGTTCAACTGGAAATTCTTTCGAATATCCATACCCACCATGGACACGCATCGCATCCATTGAATTGTCGATGGCGGCTTCGGTAGCGAAAAGTTTTGCCATTCCAGCCTCCATATCGCAGCGCTCTCCCCGGTCGTAGGCTTCGGCGGCGCGGTAGGTCAAAAGACGCGACGCTTCAACTTTCGTGACCATATCGGCCAGTTTCAATTGAATGGCCTGATGGTTCGCAATCGGCTGGCCGAAGGTCTCGCGTTGTTGGGAATATTTGACCGCCTCGTCGAGCGCCGCACCGGCGACTCCACATCCGCGCGCCGCGACATTGATGCGGCCAAGCTCAAGCCCGCCCATAATCTGCTTGAATCCTTGGCCCGGTTTCAAGCCGATCAACTGGTCGGCTGGAACTCGGCAATCCTCCATGATCAACTCGGCGGTATCGATGCCTTTGTAGCCAAGTTTTTCCAATTTTTTTGATGCGCGGAAACCGTCACCCTTCTCGACCAGGAAGAGGCTAATCCCGCGGTGTCGCGGTTTGATCTCCCAATCCGTCTTGGTCAGGACCGCAATGACATGGGCATTAATACCATTGGATATCCACGTCTTCGTTCCGTTCAGGATATAGGAATCGCCGTCTTGGACCGCGCGGGTGCGAATCGCTTGAAGATCGGTGCCGCCGCCGGGCTCCGTCAGCGCGATGCCGCCGCGCAGTTCTCCGGTGGCGAACTTTGGCAACCAATGTCGTTTTTGATCTTCTGTGCCGAAACGTTGCACAGCCGCCGACATTATGAGATGCGAGTTGAATATACCCGCAAGTGACATCCAAGTGTGGGAGACTTTCTCGCAAATTTTCGCGTAGGTGGCACAGGAGAGACCCAGTCCACCGTATTCCTCGTCGATGATCGCACCGAACAGACCGAGGTCGGCCATCTTATAGACGATCTCTTCCGGCCAGATGTCATTGCGTTCCAGCTCCATGACATGAGGGCGGACGTCGCGTTCGAGAAACTGCTCAAGCGTCTGAAGGATTAGCATTTCTTGTTCTTTCAGCATGGCTGAATCAGACATTCATATACTCCCGTTGAGAATTTTATAGAACGCCTCGGCGTTCCGCTGTTTCGATAATCCGGTTGGCGGACTTGAGATTCGCTCGGTTGACCGAAATCCCGTCGACGCGCGCCTGACCGGTTGGACTGTTCGTGATGGCGGTAACCACCCGACGGGCATGATCGATGCTATTCGCGTCGGGCGTAAAGATATTGTGGATATGCGGAATTTGCACCGCGTCGTAGGACGCCTTTCCGGCAAAGCCCATGTCGGCAACGCATTGCGTCTCCGCGATCAAACCGTCGATATCTGTCGGGTCGAAGAAGCAACCGTCGAGTGAGTCAATGCCGGCTTCGGAAGCTGCGAGAACCATGCGGCTACGGAGGTGATGAAGCGCATCCAGACTCAAATCGGAGCCGATTTCTCCGCTAAAATCTGCGGACCCCAGAAAAATGGTGGAAATTTGCGGTGCCGCCTTGGCGATCTCTCGTATGTTCTCAAACCCCTTCTGATCTTCGATCAGAACGATCAGTTCCAAATTCGGATGTTTTGGCGCCAAAATTCCGGCGACCCATTGCACTTCAGCGGCGCTGGTGACTTTCGGGATAACGACGCCGTCCGGGGGAGTGTCGAGCGCGGCAATTGCCAGCATATCCCGCACCCCTTGGTCAGAGCGTGGAATATTCATACGCACCAATCGACGGACCGGGCGTTCTACCTGTCGCCGATAGAGTGGCAAGCAGACTTGGCGGGCCTCCTCTTTACGGTCTGCCGAGGTGCTGTCCTCCATATCGAGGCAGAACATATCAGCACCCGATGCAATCCCGTCTTCCCAACGTTCCGGCTCGAGCGCGGAATAAAATATTATGCTGCGGCGATTGTGCTGTTTATGGTTCACGGCAAACTCCTGGCATTCTTATTCAGCAGCGGCCGCATCGAGTTTATCTTCGACGCCGTGGCCCCGCTTTGGCACCAGGAAGCTGCGGTCGTAAGACATCACGACCGTGCCGTCCTGATTCTTGCCGGTCGTGCGGACCGATACGATACCTTGTGTCGGGCGGGATTTCGATTCCCGCTTATCCAACACCTCCGATTCAGCATAGAGTGTATCGCCAACAAAAACCGGATGCGGCATCTTGATATCGGTCCACCCGAGATTGGCGATTGCTTTCTGACTGGTGTCGCTGACCGACATGCCGGCCACCATAGAGAGTGTCAGACAAGAATTAACCAATGGCTTGCCGAACTCGCTATGTGCCGCGTATTCCGCATCGAAATGAAGTGGGTGTGTATTCATTGTCAACAGCGTGAACCAGCTGTTATCCGCCTCATTGATCGTGCGCCCTGGTCGGTGCTCGTAAATCGCGCCGACTTCGAAATCTTCGAAGTATCGACCGATATCTTCGCGGTATCGGTTGGGTCCGATTTCACGGCTGCCGTAACTCATTCTTAGTCCTCTCCCGCCAATAGAAAATTGTTTGCCGGCACTGTCCGGTGGAACAGGTCGTCCACTGATTCATTCTCGAAATTCATGATAGTTCTGTGCAGCCACTCTTCACCTTCCTTTCCAACGCAAGGTGCAACGAGTGAGCGGAACTTGCTCCGTAGCTCGAGGTCGGTCAGGAAGTTTCCAAACTCACCTTTTGGCAGTTCCAAGGTGCGGGTTAAAGGGCTGCAGTTCGATAGCGCTATACTCACGCGCGTTCGATATCGCGAATGATCGCTGTCCATCATCTTCATCGCGCTGATGCGTTGCATCAGCCGCGCGGTATCCTTGTCGTGAAGGCGTTCGCTGAAATCGTCCCAGTAAATGCGGCCTTCGATCAATGCGACGGCGGACATGAAGTGGACGGAAAACTGTGCATCAACCAAGTTTTCTGGAGTTTGCTTCTGAAGTTCCGGTGCTCCCGTCAGATCGTAAGCCAACTCTGGAAGCTCGATCACGACGGAAACGATATCCTTGGCAGCGAAGCCGTGTTCGCGTTTGAGGTCGATGATGGCGTCTACGGCCGTGTGGGCGAGGCGACATCCCGGATAGGGTTTAACGGCAATATTCATCGTCTCCCAAAGCGTGCCGATCTCGGCAATCGCCTTGCGGGCATTCGGTGATGGTGCGAAAGCATGCAGGAAGCCGTAACGCCCTTCCAAAGGATGGGTCGCACCGACGAAACCTTCGCGAGCGAAACTCGCGGCCACGAGACCGTTTTTTGCTGCGTTACCGACCTGATAGCGCATGGTCCAAGCGCCATTCTCGATGAATTGCATGGTGCCGGAGGCCTGTGAGAGCGCGATGCCGAGCGCGCTTTCAATCTCTTTTGCATTCAAACCCATCACTTTGCTGGCGGCGACCGCCGCCGCAAAGGCACCGCAGGTTGCCGTCGGATGATAGCCCCGTTCGTAATGATCGTCGGGTCCCAGTGCTTGGCCCAACCGGCAGATGGTTTCGTATCCGGCAATAACGGAGACGATAACATCCCGGCCACTGGCACCCGGCAATTGTGCTGCCGCGAGAGCCGCCGGGACGACGACGGCACTCGGATGCACCGAGGCATCGGCATGGGTGTCGTCGAAATTGAAGGAATGTCCAAGCGCGCCATTCATTAAAGCCGCCGCCGCTGGCGAGAACCAGCGCGAATCTCCGAAGACGCCGCAGGTACCGCCATCGGCACCCAGAACCTCGGCTGCCCGCATCATGGCCAATGCGGAATCTACTTCGTGGCGTGCCCGCACGCCGATACCGACGAGATCGCACATGAGAAGCTTGGCGCGAATGGTTACTTCCGCTGGGATATCTTCATATTGGAGATTGGCAACGAATTTTGCGAGTTGTCGTGTGACTTCAAGCATCGCCGGGCACTATGTACCGGCAGTAGCCGAGATACGCTCGGCGCGCGCCATGGTGCGGCGGGCGGCTATAATGACCGGCTCATCGATCATTTTACCATCGATCTGCAAGGCGCCGGAGAAATTGCCTTCGGCGGCTTCAACGATGCGGCGCGCAAGATCGACTTCAGCGTCACTTGGGCTGAACGCGGCGTTGATTGGTGCGACTTGCGAGGGATGTATCGCCGCCTTACCGGTGAAGCCGAGGGCGCGCGCCCGGCGGGACTCGTCTTCGAGGCCAGCTTGATCGTCGATCTCGATCCAAACCGTGTCGAGTGCTTCGATACGGGCTTCCGTCGCTGCGAGGACGACTTGGCTGCGAGTGTATAGCAATGAATCCCAACTTAGATCGGAGCCCGTTTCCGCCACCAAATCCACGGCCCCAAATCCTAAAATCGTCGTGGCATCGGAGGCGAGTGCGACTTCCGCGACAGCGCGCACGCCTTTTGCGGTTTCCACCGTTGGGAACAACTCGATGTCTTGGCGGTAAGGCTGCAGGATTTCCGTCATCCAGCGGACTTCTTCCGGCGATTCCACTTTTGGGATCATAATTCCGTCCGGCAAATGCTCCATCTCAAACAGTGCTTCCAAGTCACGTAAACCGTCCGATAGGCGAGGAGAGTTGATCCGTAGATAGCGCAGCACCGGGCGGTCCGTCGGATCGCCGAAGAAGGTGCCGGTCAGCTCACGCGCTTCCGCCTTGCGGTCTGGGACGACGGCGTCTTCCCAGTCGACGATAACAATGTCCGCACCCGTCGCGATTGCTTTGGAGAACCTGTCCGGGCGAAGCGCCGGGACAAAAAGCATAGAGCGGCGGGGTGGCTGAAGCATCCGTTTGTGACCCTAGAACGATCTGGGCATACCGAGAACATGCTGCCCGATATAGCTGAGGATTAGGTTGGTCGAAATAGGTGCCGTCCGGTAAAGGCGCGACTCGCGCCATTTACGCTCAATATCGTATTCGCGCGCAAAGGCAAATCCACCAAAGGTTTGCATGCAGGCCTCGCCCATCTTCCACGCCGCTTCCGCCGCAAGATGCTTGGCGATGTTCGCCTCCGCCCCGCAATCGACACCCGCATCGAACAGGGCAGCGGCCTTGCGGGCCATCAGATCTGCGGCCTCGATTTCCGCATAGGCGGCCGCAATCGGGAATTGGACACCCTGATTACTGCCGATAGGTTTGCCGAACACGACCCTTTCGTTGGAGTAGTCGACTGCCTTCTTCGTGAAGTATCGGGCGTCGCCCATGGATTCGCCGGAGATTAGAATGCGTTCCGCATTCATGCCGTCGAGGATATACCGAAATCCGCGGCCTTCCTCGCCGATGAGGGTGGAGGCGGGAATTCGGCAATTATCGAAGAACACTTCCGTCGTGTTGTGATTGATCATTGCCTCGAGCGGCTTGATCTCGCAGCCGTTGCCGACCGCGTCGCGCAGATCGACTAGGAAGACTGACAGTCCATCTACACGCTTCTCCACCTGATCGGCGGGCGTGGTGCGTGCCAAGAGCAGCATCAGGTCGGAATGCAGCGCGCGGCTGGTCCAAACTTTTTGACCGTTTACAATGTAACTATCGCCGTCTTTCTCCGCTTTCGTCCGGGTTTGCGTAGTGTCGGTGCCGGTCGTTGGTTCCGTCACACCGAAGGCTTGCAAACGAACCTCTCCTGAGGCGATTTTCGGCAGGTACTCGCGCTTCTGTTCCTCGCTGCCGTGGCGCAGCAAAGTACCCATGATATACATCTGGGCGTGACAGGCGGCGGCACTGGAGCCCTTCTCATGCACGGTCTCCAGGATTACCGCTCCGGCCCGAATCGGCAAGCCGGAGCCGCCGTATTCCTCCGGGATCAAGGCACCGAGGAACCCGGCTTCCGTTAATTCGCGCACGAAGGCTGTCGGATAACTGCCCTCTGGTCCCTGGTCTTCCAGGCCACGCCAGTACTCCCCTGGATAATCCTCGCAAATCTTGGCAACCGCCTCCCTGATTTCCGGATAGTCCTCGCCAAGTTCCATTACAACGCTGTCACTGCTCATCGAATTACTCCGCCGCCGCTGCGAATAGGGTTGCTGGATCGTGGTTCTTTGGAACGCCTGCCTTGGCAATTGCGCCGCTGAGGCGTTCACCCGGAAGGTTAGTCTCGATGATCTCACGGATGGCGCAGAGTTTGTCGAGATTGATGCCGGTGCGCAGACCCATGGCTTCCGCCATGAAGACACCGTCTTCCATCACCATGTTGCCTGTTGCACCCGGCGCCCAAGGACAGCCGCCGAGACCGGCCAAGCAGGCGTCGAAGCTACGGATGCCGACATCGAGTGCAGCTTCCATATTGGCGAGGCCGAGGCCGCGGGTGTCGTGGAAATGCGCCGTCATGGTGGCGTCGGGGCCGAGTTCGGTTTGCAGGAGGCGGAAGAGGTCGCGCACTTGCTTCGGGTTCGCATAGCCGACCGTATCGCAGACCGTCAGGTGGTCGGCGCCCGCTTCGACGAATTGTTGCGCCAGTTTGACCGTCGCCGCAGGGTCCACGCTTCCTTCCAAGGTGCAACCAAAGGCGGTCGAGAGGCCGCCATCGATGATGAACTTCTTGTCGTCCGGCAAAGCATCGCGCATCTCGACGATACGGCGGAAATCTTCAATCGATTCCTCGGGCTTGCGGCGGACGTTTTGCAGATTGTGCGTCTCGGAAACCGAAGCCACGAAGTTTAGCTTTTTCATACCAAGCTCAACGCCGCGCTCTGCACCCTTCATGTTCGGGATCAGCGCCGAGATGATGCAGTCGCCCGTATCGGTCGCCTGTGTCGCTTCGACGACCTCGATCGCATCCTTGAATTGCGGGATCAGTTTCGGCGGTACGAAAGAGCAGATTTCGATGGCCGGCATACCGGTGGCCACTTCCGCCTTCATCCAGCTGATCTTTGCCTCGGTTGGAAAGAAACCCTTGGTGTTCTGAAGCCCGTCCCGCATCCCTACTTCGCGGAACTCAATATCAATACCATCGCGCATGTGCGAAAATCCTCCCTGCACCCGAAAATTAGTTGGTTGTCCGGACAAATCTTGCTGATGTTTTAAGTCGGGTGGGTATATGAGTCAAACCTGCACGTATTGTTGCTGGGGAACGTCTCATTATAAAGGAAATTTAGCGGCTTGAGGACGTTAACCCACCAGGAAGTGGCCGAGCGCCGCGGCGCTCGGCTTGGCTTAGTTGGATTGCGAGGCGTCGATTAGAACATTTGTGA
>JBMYRC010000075.1:0-19211 GCA_049601975.1 Alphaproteobacteria bacterium
CGCCGCGCCATACCAAGATGACCAACGGACCGACGCCGACATAGATCATGTTCACGACCGCCGGCTCCAAATGCTTAAGGGCGAAGAAATAAGCCAACCAGGCAAATGCCGTTGTCACATTCAAGACGACAAACCGAACCGGAGCCGCGCAGAGGTGACGTAAATCGCTCGGACGAGACACAACGGCAGCGCCACCAAATAATAATATCGATAGACCGAACGCGAGGGCCGCAACAAAGAGAAAGCTGACCGATTGGAACGTGTTGGCGAAATAAGTATCCCACACCGCTTGCGACAGCGCGAAGATCACTAGGAAAAGGAGGCCCGCCAATGGAGAACGCATTCGCGAACCTCGTCAATTATCGGGAGCCAATCCACCCGAAACTTGCGGCCCGAAAGTTTACAGGTCATCTCTTCGAAGTGAATGGATAATCCCATCGGTCGGCATGTATGTTCTTCACGGCCACAGTGATACAGGAATCGTTCTATGAGATTGGCGGCGTTCGGAAAGCTTTGGGCGAATGTTCTTGGTATGCTTGCCATTTTGTACGCTGGCCAATCGATGGCGGATGTTCGTGGCCTTACGGTCAAATTAAAGGCGAACGAGGGTGGCAACGCTGAAATTATCGATGAGATCGAACTCTATTCAAAGTCCTACGCCCTTGTGGTCGGCATTGACGATTATGCGAATGGATGGCCGCGCCTCGGTCAAGCGGTGAAGGACGCGCATCGGGTCTCCGACGCATTGAAAGCCCGCGGTTTCGGCGTCACCTTGAAGACGAACTTAAAATCCGGTGAGTTGCGGCGCGCATTCGAAGATTTCTTTCTTGAGAAAGGCGGCGATCTGGACGCTCGGCTTTTCGTCTGGTATGCCGGGCACGGGCACACGGACGAACGCGGAGAGGGATATTTGATACCCGCCGACGGTGTGTTGGAGAGAGACCGGATTAAGTTTTTGCGGACCTCTCTTTCCTTGCGCCGGTTCGGGGAATTTGTCCGATTGGCCCGTTCCAAGCATGTCTTTACCATCTTCGATTCTTGCTTTGCCGGCACAATTTTCAACGTGGCCCGTTCCGCGCCGCCGCCTCAAATTACCCGGCTCACAACCCGCCCGGTCCGACAATTTCTCACATCGGGCGACGCTGGACAGACAGTTTCGGATGACGGCACTTTTGCAAAACTGTTCGTTCAGGCAATCGGCGGCGAGCGGCGTGCGAACCTCAACAATGACGGCTTTTTGACCGCCAGCGAAATCGGCTCGTTCCTGGATACAAAAATCTCGAATTACACCCGGAACAAGCAAACGCCGCGATATGGCAAATTGCGCTCGCCAGAATTCGATCAGGGTGATTTCGTGTTCTCGTTGGGCGCAGCGACTCTTTCAACGGCCAAACGCGCCGTAACGACAACACCACAACAAGCCGATAGAGAAGCTCTTCTCTGGGAAGCCGCAAAGGACGGGAATACCATCGCGGATTACGACACCTATCTAAAGCACTTCCCCGACGGCATGTTCGCGACGATGGCGAAACGCCGAATGGGAGAGATTATCGCTAAGGCGAAGGCAAAGAAATCACCTAGTAAGCTTGCACTCGCACCGGTTCAGAAGAAGCTCTCGCCCAACCAACGCCGTCTGCAGGAGGGCCGGCAATATCTCATTGCGAACAAGCAAACGACGGGCGTCATCGAACGTCCCAGCGGTTTGCAGTATAAGGTCATACGACCTGCACCGAGCGGGCGCCGTCCGAGTAAGACCGATACCGAGTCCGTACATTATCAGGGATCGCTGATAGATGGCAACGTATTCGACAGCTCCTACAAGCGCGGGAAACCGGCAGCGTTTCCGGTGAACGCAGTGATCAATGGATGGCAGGAAGCACTTTTATTAATGCGGGTCGGTGAAAAATGGCAAATCTTCATCCCGTCACACCTCGCGTATGGCAAGCGAGGCACGGGGCCCATTCGGCCAAACGAAACGCTCCTCTTCGAAGTCGAATTACTCGCTATTCAGTGACGCCTCAGCGGTACACCCTTCAAACTTAACCAAATCGCCCAACTTCCCTATAAACTCGTTTCAAACGAAACCAAAAAGGAAGCGATCCATGACTGAACGCCCATCCGCCTTTCGCGGCATCCGACATATCGCCTTCATGGTCGAGAACTTGGAGGAGTGCGAGAAGTTCTACACCGACGTCATGGGTATGGAACTGCTGTATCGCGCCAACGAGAATCTCGTCTATCTCACATGCGGTAACGACAACCTGTCTCTGGCACGAGCCAAATCAAAACCGGAAAAGGGTGGTCTCTTGGACCACTACGGGTTCATCGTCGAGAGCAAGGAAACCCTCGATGCCTGGTGCGATTATTTCAAATCGATCGACGTTCCAGTGTTGGACCAACCGCACGATCATGCCGACGGCGCGCGCAGCTTCCACATCAAGGACCCGGCGGGCAATGTAATCCAGCCGATTTACCACCCGGCGATTTCCGCGCAGCAATTCACCTAACCGACGGTTATCGATGTCCCAAGAGAAAACCCAACCGCTGCTGTTCACACCTATCACGATTCGGGGCGTGACATCGAAAAACCGGATCGTCGTCTCGCCGATGTGCCAATACAATTCCGACGACGGTGGCCCTGGTGATTGGCAAATGATGCATTTGGGTCGCCTCGCCGTCGGCGGCGCCGGGATTATTTTCGGTGAGGAGACGGGGGTCGAAGCACGTGGCCGCAAGACATACAAATGCGCTGGGATTTGGGACGATAAGCACATCACGATGTATCGCCGGATTACCGATTTCATCAAGGAACAGGGTGCCGTTCCGGCCATCCAGATCGGCCATGCGGGCCGCAAAGCATCCTGTCATACGGCAACCGAGGATTGGCGGCCGCTGACCGACGACGACGCAAAAGACGGTTGGGCACCGTGGCAAGGCTTGGCGCCGAGCGCGCTCGACCAACTGCCCCGCCGGTTCACGCCAAAGGCCATGGATGCGAGCGACATCAAGATCGTGCTCGACGCGTGGCGGGAAGCAACGCGGCGTAGCATGGACGCAGGCTACGATATTCTCGAGATACACGGCGCTCATGGATATCTCATCCATCAGTTCCTGTCGCCGGTGAGCAATCACCGCAACGACGCTTATGGCGGCGACCGGGCAGGCCGCATGCGCTTTGCATTGGAGGTGGCGGAGGTCGTGCGAGATGCTTGGCCGCGGGACAAGCCACTGTTCTTCCGCGTCTCCTCCGTCGACGGCGAAGGCGGGATGTGGGATCTGGACGACACGGTAGCGCTGTCAAAAGAACTCAAGGATCGCGATATTGACCTCGTCGATTGCTCGTCCGGCGGTATTTCCGGCGACAGCGAGATGCCGATGATCCCTCGCATCGAGCAATTCCAAGCGGGATTCGCCGAACGCGTACGCCAGGAGGCCGACATTATGACCATCGCGGTGGGCGGTATTACCGAAGCGCAACAGGCGGAAGGCATCCTGCAATCAGGACGCGCCGATCTGGTCGCGCTCGCGCGGGAATTTTTGTGGAACGCGGACTGGGCGGCGCACGCGGCAAAGACGCTAGGTGCCACGGACCCATACGGACAAATGCCCCACGAATACGCCTATCGCCTGCGCCAACGCGAAAAGCAAAAGGAAATGGCGATTAATCAAGGCGGTCCGGTGACTCAGGCGGCTTACGCGAAAATATTTGGAGACTGAGTATGCGATACGGATACTACCTGCCGACCCGAGGACCGCTCAGCGAGCCGGGTGCGATCAGCGAGCTGGTCGGGCAAGGCGAGGGCATGGGATTTGCGACCATCGTGATCGCAGATCACATCGTCTTTCCGACCAAAGTAAATTCACCTTATCCCTACACGGTCGACGGTGGGTTTCCCGGGCAAGGTGACGCACTTGAACAGCTCTCACTGATGTCCTTTGTAGCAGCCTTGACGACGACGTCTCGCCTTGTCACCAGCGTCATGATCCTGCCGCACCGTAATCCGCTAACGACAGCGAAAACGCTGGCAACGATCGACGTCCTCTCGCAAGGCCGGGTGACGGTTGGTGTCGGCGTTGGTTGGATGCGCGAAGAGTTTGAGGCGCTCCACGCGGCAGACTTCGACAAGCGAGGAGCTGTCAGCAACGAGTATCTGGAGATATTCAAAAAATGCTGGACCGAGGATCCGGTCTCCTTCGACGGCGAATTCTATTCCTTCAAGGAACTCCGTTGTGTACCGCATCCGGTCCAGAACCCACACCCACCCATCTGGATCGGCGGTCACAGTAAACCGGCGCTGCGACGCACTGCCAAATACGGCGACGGATGGCATCCTGTGGGTGCCACGGCGGCCTCGCCTCTGCCACCGGCGGAGTTCGAGCGATTGCTTGGTGAGTTGAAAACTCTGACGGAGGTGGAAGGCCGGAATTTCGAAGACCTATTCATCTCGCTAAAGGCACCGTCCTATGACCCAGGCCTGACCCCGGCGGGCCACGACCGACTGCCCTTCGCGGGAGAGGCGGCGCAGGTCATCGAGGATATCAAGACATACGAAGCGCTTGGCGTGAGGGAGCTTATCTTCGATTTCCGCGCACCGACCCTAGGGGAGACCTTGGATCGAATGGATCATTTCATGACGGAAGTAGCGCCCTCGACGGACTAAGCGGAAGGGGCCGTCACGACATACCCGGACTTCTCTCCCTGAACAGTCGTGCGCAGCATGTGACGCGGTTCCGCCGGGTCGAA
The DNA here is from genome assembly GCA_049601975.1 of Alphaproteobacteria bacterium. Taxonomy (GTDB): domain Bacteria; phylum Pseudomonadota; class Alphaproteobacteria; order UBA8366; family UBA8366; genus UBA6544. The sequence continues at coordinate 4,745 of JBMYRC010000075.1, forward strand.
ATCACCGAGCGCTAAATGCATGGCCGTACGGTTGTCCCAGCAGACGAGATCTCCGACACGCCATTGGTGGCGATAAACATTCTCCGGCCGGGTAGCATGATCACAGAGATAGCGAATGATCGGCACGCTCTCCGCCCGGCTCATCCCGTCAAAATGCGATGTCCGTTCACTCACATAGAGCGCCTTCACGCCGCTTTCGTTGTGGATGCGCACGCAGGGATGGGCAATCGGTGGATTGATTGCGTTCAATTCATCTAAGTTTCCCGCACTGCGGTCCTTGGCGCCCGCCACCATATTAAAATCGTAGACCGATTGCAGATCGGCAACGATACCCTTCATCTTATCGGACAACTCATCATAAGCGCGGGCCATGTTACAAAACATGGTGTCGCCGCCAACGGACGGTTTCTGCGTGCAATATAGCATCGAAGAATTCGCCGGACGATTGGTGTAGGCGTAATCGGAATGCCAATTCCGGCCAGCCGTTCGCGTCGGTGATGGTTTTCCGTTCTTCGGGATATTGGTGACCTCGAGGAGTTCGGGATAACCTTCTAATGAATCGTTCGGTGTAGCGGCGTGATCGTCGAGCTCCCCGAAGCGGCGAGAAAACGCCATATGCTCTTCCGGCGTCCAATCGATATCGCGAAAGACGATGATATGGTGCGCATGCCAAGCTTTTCGAATGGCATCAATCTCCCCATCAGAGGGAGCTTTTGCGATGTCGATGCCACGAATTTCCGCACCTAGAGCGTTTCCCAATCGAATAATTTCCATAACTAGCCGACCTCCTCGCGCAAACGGTCGTGAATGGCCCGCAAGGCATCGAGCATCGCGTCGACGCTGCGTGAGCCGGATTGAAAGATTGCCGTCGCGTTTACCGCAACCCCATCGAAGCCCATCTCCTTAAGTTCCACCACGCGGGCCGCCACACGGTCGGGTTCCGCATAGAATGTCTTGCCCGCCGTATCTCCGGCACGCGGCGGCGGCGCAATCATGCTTTGCCAGCCGATCGCGTTTGGATCTCGGCCCGCACTGACAGCCGCCTCCCTGATCACGTCCATGGCGCGTTTGGCGAAATCCGCATCGCTCACCTGGCTCGCCAACCAGCCATCGCCGTACTTGCCGACACGGCGGAACGCGGGCGGCGTATTGCCGCCGACCCAGACCGGCAAATCTCCGCCTTGAGGCGGTTTCGGCTCCATCGCCATAGCTTCAGTCGGATAGTGCTCGCTCTCGAACTCGATCCGTTCTTCCCGCCAATACGCTCGCAACAGTTCCATGGCTTCGTCCATGCGTCGCCCCCGAGTCTTGAAACTTTCGCCGAGTGCTTCGTATTCGGATTCCTGCCAACCAATTCCGACGCCCAACCGCACCCGCCCGTCCGATAGCGTATCAAGGGAGCTGACCTGTTTCGCCACCAAGGCCGGTTGGCGTTGCGGCAGAATCAATACCTCGGTGCCGAGACCGATCTTCTCCGTTACTGCCGCCGCATAGGACAGCATCATGAAGGCCTCGATAATCGGCATCTGTGCCGGATAGATAGATTTGGTCCGGCCTTCGATATCGTAGCCCATCACCACATGATCATAGACGTCGAGCTGATCGTAGCCGATATCCTCAATCCCCTTAGCAAGTTTACCAACTGCTTTCGGGCCTTCGCGATAGGCGACGCTGGGGAATTCGACGGCGAGTTTCATAGATGGAGTCTCCGGATTTAGCTCAAATCGAAATTCGACGGCTTGTAGGGTTGGCGCAGTGCGCGCTCCACCATTTCCAAATGGTCCTGGCCGTAGAACATATCTCCCTCAATGAAATAGGTCGGCGACCCAAAGACGGAACGCTCGATGGCCTCGACAGTATTGGCTTCATAAATCGCGGCAACTTCGTCCGACAAGGCGGCCGCGAGCAAGGGTGCGGGATCAACATCGACACTTTGTGCCAAAGCTTGCAGCGTCGCCTCATTCGACAGATCTGCATCGTCGCGCCAATGCCCTTGCAGCATCGCATGCGCAAGAGCATCGACGTTGGCGCCCTGTAAAGACGCGGCAATCAGCATCCCATTCGATAATGTCATATCCGCCCAATGATGTTCCGGATAGCCGTCCATCACCGGCGCATTACGATGTTCGGACCAGCGGTCGATCTCACGCCGGAAATAATAGGCGCGGTGGTTTTGCGGCCGCTCGCGCGTCGGCACGGACCCCACTCCCGCGATACCGCGTGTAAGCTCGTAAGGTTTGTGGACGATTGTTCGCTCGGCGGCCTTGGCGATTTCCATAAACCGGGCCGAGCCCAAATAGGCGAAAGCGGAATGGGCGGAATAGAAATATTCGATCTCAAACATCAATGTTTCCTTTAAGCTCTGCGGCTTGGTCTTTTATTCGCGCGCCCGGGACCTATCGTCTTAGCAGTCCAAAAAACGCCCAGATTGTGGAGGAAGCCATGCAAAACCGGCAAGTCATCTTCGTCAAGCGCCCCGTCGGCGAGGTCACGTCCGATTGTTTCGAATTGCGCGCCGCCGAAACACCGGAGCCGGCCGATGGAGAAGTCTTGATCCGCAATATTTACCTCTCCTGCGATCCCTATATGCGGAGCCAAATGGATGAGAACAGCGGTTATGCCCGGGGTGCATTTGGTCTCGGGAATGTGATGCCCGCCCGTGTCGTCGGCCAAATCGTGAAGTCCCGTCGCAAGGGGTTCGCCGACGGGGATTTCGTTTGGGGATTCTTCGCCTGGGAGCTTTACACCTGTCATCCGGCAAGCGCTGACTTATGGCATGTCGACCCCGCCCACGGCCCGATTTCGCACGGTATTTCCGTACTCGGTATGCCGGGTCTGACCGCCTATGCCGGCATGATGAATATCGGCAAGGTACAGCCGGGCGAGACCGTCTTTGTCTCGGCCGCGAGCGGCGCCGTCGGCAGTGTCGCGGGGCAACTCGGTCGCATTGCCGGAGCCCGGGTCGTCGGTAGTGCCGGGAGTGCAGTCAAGGTCGCCCATATGACGAACGTACTCGGCTTCGACGCCGCCTATAATTATCGCGATGTGGAAATCGGCTCTGCCTTGGACGAACACTGTCCGGACGGCATCGATGTCTATTTCGACAATGTCGGCGGTGAGACGCTCGATGCCGTCTTGGCCCGCATCAACGAAGGGGCGCGCTTGCCCATTTGCGGCCAGATCAGCCAATACGATGCGCAAGCCAATGACGAGCTATACGGTATCCGCAACATCACCAATCTGCTGCGCAAACACGCGACAATGATTGGCTTCAGCGTACGCAACAATATGGAAATGTTCGACGAATTTTTGATCCGCATGGCCGCTCTAATGAAAGCGGGCGACGTCGTCTATACGGAAGACATCAAGGAGGGGATCGACAATACGCCGGAAGCCTTCATCAGCATGATGCGCGGTGAAAATATCGGCAAACGGTTGGTCCGTGTAGGTGACGATCCGAGTCTTTAGTAAGTCCTCCCCTCCCGCGCGGGCCAATTGCCGTAGTGGCTTTTGGATTATGGTGAGGGGGCGATCACGTTGAAGCGGTGATCTTCGTCCTTCGCCATATCGTTCACCAACTCGATTTCCCAAGCGAGATAGGCTCGCATCGCTTCTTCGATATCACGTCCCTGTTCACGTGCTTTCAAGCGGATATCTTCCGCCGCACTCGCCATATGGGTCGCTCCCCTCTCCAGCGGCAACCCCGCTGCCGTCCACGCCGCTGTCCCGCCTTCAAGCGCCATGACCGATCCGTCAGGCCGTGAGCGGTCTGCCGCCGCCACCTCGGCCAGAACTCCGTCCGGAGATGTGAAAACCAACGTCTCCGCCGACGGTAGGTTGCCGATATCCGCATCGAGGCGAGAGCGAATGGCGTACCATGAGTCGGGAATATGTCCGTCGTAATAACCACGGCTCCAATTCAGGTCGACGACGACCGCCGTCCCCGCGTCGAGTTTCGCCTTCAGGTCATTTGCCGAAATGCGGAGCGTCTTCGAGCTGTCGAAACCTTGCACGGCGGGCTTATGCGGACCCGTCGTTGTCTCTCCACCGGTCTCCTTACTGGTCATGATCGCGACGTCCCATCCCATCTGCTTCAGCCAGGACGCGGTGATTGTGGCGCGGATACCGTTATCGTCGAGCAGGACGACACGCGCGCCCCAAGTCGCGAGATGCGCATCGGTCTCCTGCACCAATTGACCGCCAGCGATATGCTTCACGCCCACGATATGACCCGCTTCGTATTCCTCGGGCGTGCGGACATCCAGCACATAGAGCGTTCGCGTATCGGCCTCCCCACGCCATGCCTCCAAGGTACCGTGATCGATGATATTTACATCACAGAGTTTGGCAATTCTCCGCGCCCCGGCGATGGCGGCATCTAATCCTGCTTCCGAGACTTCCGGCGGACGGCGGGTCGCACCTTTGACGACGTCGTATCCGGCGAGATGCCAATCCTGTGTCCCGTTCTTCAGCGAGACCACCTTGTTCGGCACACCCGCGTTGATCAGCGCCTGGGCCCCAATGATGCTGCGCGTACGCCCGCCACAATTCACCACCACCATGGTATCCAGCGACGGCGTCAAATCCTTGAAGCGGAAGACAATCTCCGCCCCCGGCACGCTGACCGCGCCGGGAATGCTGTTGGAATGGTATTCCTCGTAAGAGCGCGTGTCGTAGATCGCGATGTCCGCCTTGCTGTGGATCAGCGACTGTAGTTCCTGCGCGGTGATGTGAGGCGTGCCCGCCTCATGCTCGACTACCTCGGCAAACGCCTTGCTTGGCACATGAACGCCAGAATAGATCGGATACCCTGCGGCTTCCCAAGCCACCGTGCCCCCACTCAGGACCGAGATATCCTCGTAGCCGATCTCCCGCATCCGCTCGGCGGCTTTCTCCGCGAGCCCTTCGCCGTCGTCGCACCAGATGACCCGAGCACTTCGGCGCGGCACCAGATCGTCGATCATCACTTCGATCCGCCCAAGCGGTAGACAGGCCGCCATCAACATATGACGGGCGTCGAAGGGTACTTCCTCGCGCGCATCCAAGAGCGCGATCTCACCGCCGTCGTGAAGTGCCGCTTTCAATCCCGCGACATCTATGGATTTGATCGATGGGCTCATCAAAATCTCCTTTAGCGCAGATGCGCGGTGAAATGCGCCAATGTCCGTTGCCGAGCGATCGCCGCTTGCGCCTCGTTATAAGGCTCGTAGCCGTAGCGGTTGAAGCCATGCTCGGTGCCGGGATAGACGTGAATATCCACATTCTCCCACGACCCCATACGCGCCTGGATGGCATCGGCGGTTGGTTGCGGCACGTGAGGGTCGGTCTCGGCGAAATGCAGAATCAGAGGACATTTCAACGCGTCCGCTTCATCCAAATGCTCGTCGATCTGAACGCCGTAATAGCTGACGGCCGCATTGATTTCATGACGGACGCTGGAGAGATAGGTGAACTTACCGCCGAGGCAGAAGCCCATCACGCCGACCTTGCCGCTGCAATCATCGCGACCGCGGATCGCAGCAACAGTATCGCCGAGATCGCTGGCGAATTGATCCGTGCCCATCGCCGCGCGCAGGGATTGTGCCTTGGCCCGGCCTTCGTCGGTATAGGGCAGATAAGATCCCGCTTCCTCGCGCCAATAGACGTCGGGCGCGATGACCACATACCCCTCTTCCGCATATCCATCTGCGACCGAGCGAATGTGATCGTTTGTGTTAAAGACCTCGGGCAGCAGCACGATTCCCGGCGCAGGCGTCACCGCCGGCAGACATAGATATCCAGCAAAAGTCCCGCCGTCAGCGGCAGTAATTTTTATTTCGGTTCCCATATCTTGCTCCCTAGTTCAACTCGTCTCTTACCATCGCGGCGCCTTCGACCAGCGCATTCAATTTTCCAAACGCCACATCGCGCGGCAAATATTTCATGCCGCAATCGGGTGCAGCGATCAGCCGATCGGCGGAGATATGCGCGAGCGCACCCCGCAACCGGTTCGCCACCAGCTCCGCCGTCTCAACTTCTTGATTGCCGAGATCGATCACACCATACAAAACTTTCTTATTCGGCAGCTTCTCCAAAATCACCGGATCAAGGTTCGGTTGCGCCGCCTCGATGGATATCGCCTCGGCGGCGCAGGCATCGAGCTGCGGCAGGAAGGAATAACCCTCCGGTTTATCGGCTACCACATAGGCGTATCCGAAACAGAGATGAACCACCGTCGGTCCTTCGACACCATCCAGCGCCCGGTCGATCGCCGCGACACCGAAAGCATCGGCTTCTTTAGGGTTCGCCTGCATGTAGGGTTCATCTATTTGGATCACGTCGGCGCCGGCGGCCTTCAACTCGCGCACTTCTTCGTTCAGCGCTTCCGCGTAGGCCATGATAAGGGATTCTTGATCGCCGTAATATTCATCGAGCGCCAGTTTCGCCATGGTGAATGCACCGGGAATAGTGATCTTAATCGGCCGGTCCGTGTGACGACGTAAGAATTCCACATCACGCACTTGCACTGGCCGCGACCGGCTGATCGGCCCCACGACGCGGGGCACCTCCGTCGGCTTGCCGTTTCGGCTCGGCACGATACCGGGAGTGTCGAGATCGATTCCATCGAGCGCATTGGCGAAACGGTTGAAATAACTCTCGCGCCGGACTTCGCCATCGGAGACGATATCCAATCCAGCGCGCTCCTGATCGTGCAGGGCCGTCAGGGTCGCATCGTCTTGGGCTTCTTCCAAAAGTGCACCTGACACACGCCAAACCTTTTCCATCCGCACTCGGGGCGGACCGATGGATAATAAAATTTCCTTATCAACCAACCAGGCCGGCTGCGGATAGCTGCCCACTAAGGTTGTCGGAATCAGTCGACCAAACATTTCGAGACACCTCCTGGAGGTCGTCGAAGGGGATGAAGGAATGGTCTCACCCGTTAGGGATATAAGGGCCGGTACACGGATTTCACGACAATTCGTCAACCAGGAAGATTCGACCGCTTGACCATGAGATTCCGGAAAGATGTGCCGCTCCATTACTGCGAGATTAAAATTTTTTATTAATTTTCAATTAGTTATACATCATCAATCTTCGGCACATCATTTGCTTAACTCTCTGCGCGGCCCCGAATAGAAAAATGTTGCATCGACCTGGGAGCACACGGTCATGGATGCCTTAACGGGAGTGAACGACAGCCGCTTGGGGATAGTTGATCCTCGCCAGGCCGTGCATTTGCGGCTCGACCGCTTGCGAGCGCAAGTGGAGGCGGGGGCGGCTGATACCGCCAAGCTGCAACAACGCCTGACGGCTGCCCTCGGCAGCAAGGCGGCCGGTATCGTCGGCGATGACGGTAGCGTTGATTTCGAGCGTCTGCGGGAGTTTGCCGCAGATCAGGGATCGGCGCGTCTGCTGCTGGAACTGACGGCGCGTCTGGATGCCGACGATGTTGACGTCACGGAAGACGTAGTGGTCGGCGGCAACGATATCCGCGAGAACATCGTAGAGCGAAACCAAGCGATCGCCCGCGAACGCCTGCGTCAGGAATTCGGTAGCGAAGCAGAGCAATTCATCGACACCGAAGGCTCAATCGATTTCGAAGCGCTGCGCGAGTTTCTCGAACAACAGCGGGTCAATGTCGAACGGCTGCAGAACCTGGAACTCGGCCCCGCCACGCTGATCGATATCGAGACCTGAACGCCTCCAAATCTACCTGACGACAGCCGCTACGCGTTTTCCAGATTTGGTATTTGATCACCCCGATTTGATCGACAAGTTCTATGGGATCGTTCGGCATCTCATGTATAGTCGCGCTCAAACTGCAATTGGACTGGTCATGCGATTCGTACTCATCTTCGTGCTGGCACTCATGCCCGCGATGATTTCGGCGAAAGCTGCGGAATCACCGCGATCTCTCGAGTGGGAGAATCTCATACCGGAGATTGCCCCATTGCCGGACCCCTTTCCTGAATTGACAGCGGACGAGAAGCTGGAATTACAAGCGATCATCGGTATTCGCCGCCAAGCCGAACTCGGAATGACTTCGAAGGTGAGCGCGACCTACGAGCTTTCCGTGGAGTTAGAGCACAAGTTCCGGCAGGCGGGACACGACATAGACCGCTTGCTTGCCAAGGCGATGGAACTGACAGAGAAATCGAAAATACTTGATGAGACAGTCGTGGATAATCTCGATGGGCAGCTGGTTAAGATACCCGGTTATGCATTGCCGCTGGAATTCGTCGAAACCGGTGTAACAGACTTCCTCCTGGTGCCTTATCTCGGTGCGTGTATCCACACACCGCCGCCACCGCCAAACCAAATGGTCTTTGTCCGGCTCACCGAGGCATACAAGATCGACGACGTTTACGCACCGGTCTTCATTACTGGGCGCATTCGGACACAGGGCACGACTAAATCGCTGTCCTATGTGGATGGGCAAGCCAAAATATCGACCGGTTACACCATCGACGCGATTTTGGTAGAGCCCTACGTGGAGTGATCATGGTTTATATACGTTCAGTCGCGGCAGGTTTGGCCGCCTTGTCGCTCTATGCTTTGCAACCGGCAAGCGCCAGCGAGCGCAATCCGGACGCTCACGTCCATGGAGTCAGCGTACTCAACATTGCAATTGACGGCAAAACAGTTGAGGCGGAACTCGTCGCACCGGGCGCCGACATTGTCGGCTTCGAAGGAACGCCCTCTACGCCAGCCGACTGGAAGGCGATCGAACGGGCTGTTAAGGTTCTGCGGAATGGCAACGCGGTCCTGGAATTGCCCAAGGCAGCTCAGTGCACTTTCAAGGAAGTGGAAATTGAGTCCAGCCTCATCGACGCTGCAGCAAAGGCAAATCGCGAACAAGGCCATAATCACGACCACAAGCAAGAACAACACGCCGAGTTCGAGGTGCACTACCACCTCAATTGCGAGGCACCGGACCGGTTGACTTATATTGAAGTCCGCGCCTTCCATCACTTCCCGAACATGCGGGAAGTTGAGTTGCGGGCAATTTCCCCCAAGGGACAGGGTGCTGCGGAACTGACACCGCAATCGTCCCGGTTCAAGTTCTAACCCGAAAGCGTGGGCGCGCAGATGGCTGAGCCCCTGATCGAGCTCAACGACCTCCAATTCCGATGGCACCCCGCTGATCCATTGGTCATCGATATTCCCGCGCTGACGATCGCGGTGGGGGAGCGTGTCTTTATCCAAGGCTCAAGCGGCAGCGGCAAAACGACCCTCTTGAATCTTCTTGGTGGTTTCATGCTACCGCAGAGCGGGCAAATCACGGTTTTGGGACAAGAGCTGACGGAAATGTCCGGTAGCCACCGTGACCAATTCCGGTCCGATCACATCGGTTTCATCTTCCAGATGTTCAACCTGGTGCCCTACCTCTCCGTCATAGAAAACGTGACCCTCCCTTGCCGGTTTTCGGGGCATCGACTGGCTCGGTCATTACAAAATGCAAAAACGATAGCGACGGAAGCAGAGCGGTTATTGAAGCATATGACGATCGGTGACCTAGCCCTTATGAAGAAATCGGCTGCCGAGCTGAGCATGGGCCAACAACAACGCGTCGCCGCCGCACGGGCACTCATCGGACGCCCGAGCCTTATTATCGCCGACGAGCCGACTTCCTCGCTAGATGCCGACGCCCGAAGCGCTTTCCTTGATCTGCTTTTTGCGGAAGTTGCTGTAAGCGGATCGACGCTCATTTTCGTAAGTCATGATACAAACCTAGCGCCATCATTCGATCGCACCCTCGCCTTCGCAGATTTTAACCGAGCGGGCTGAGATGCCGATCCTAACACTCGCCATCAAGAGCCTCTGGAGTCGCCGCGGAACAGCTTTACTCACGATCGGGTCACTCGCCATAAGCGTGATGCTGCTGCTCGGCGTGGAGAAAGTAAAACGCGAAGCGAGAAACAGTTTCACGAGCACCATCTCCGGCACCGACTTGATAGTCGGCGCGCGAAGCGGCGGCGTCCAGCTATTGCTCTACTCAGTTTTTCGCATCGGAAACGCCGCAAACAATATCTCAATCGACAGCTATAGTCGGATCGCCGCATTCCCGGAGACCGCGTGGACAATCCCCTTGTCGCTCGGTGATTCCCATCGTGGCTTTCGAGTTCTGGGAACGACGGTCGACTATTTTACCCACTACCGTTATGCCCGGAAACGGTCCTTGAGTTTCAGAGCGGGCAGACAGTTTGAGGATATATTTGATGCGGTGCTCGGCGCCGAGGTTGCGGAGACTCTCGGCTATCAGATCGGCGACCCGATTGTCGTCAATCACGGGATCGGCGCGGTCGGTTTCGCCCCGCACAAGGACAAGCCATTTCGTGTAGCGGGCATCCTCGCGCGTACCGGCACACCGGTCGACCGGACTGTGCATGTCAGCCTTCAAGGGATCGAGGCGATCCACGTCGATTGGCGGGATGGTCGCAAGATGCGCGGCCTTAAAATTACAGCAGATGACGTCCGGAAGATGAACTTGGAACCGAAAGCCGTTACTGCGGTCCTCGTCGGTCTGAACACGCGTCTCGCCGCTTTCGCGGTGCAGCGGCGGATTAACGAATATCGCGGTGAACCATTGCTCGCGATCCTACCGGGCGTCACCCTACAGGAACTTTGGACTTTGGTTGGTACGGCCGAAACCGGACTTGCGGCCGTGTCCTTGCTAGTCGTCATCGCGAGCCTGCTCGGCATGCTGACGATGCTATTGGCAGGATTGAGCGAGCGCCGACGAGAGATGGCGATCCTGCGCGCCGTCGGCGCCCGGCCTCGGCACGTTATGGGACTGTTAGTAGCGGAGTCTACACTGCTCGTCTGCGTCGGCACGATCTGCGGTCTGGCGCTTTTCTACCTCGGACTGGTCGTGACACAGCCCGTGATCGAGACCCGTTTCGGTTTGCATGTCGCACTCGCATGGCCGACCGCACGGGATGGCGCAATTCTCGCCTTCGTCATTGCAGCCGGTATTGCGGCCGGTCTGATCCCTGCCTACCGAGCCTATAAACGAACGCTCACAGACGGGCTAACCGTCCGCAGTTAAAACGTTTTTAGACAATTCCCGCCGCCTTCAGCCGTTCGTATTCTTCGCTTGTAACGTCGCAGAACTCCGACAGCACCTCCGCACTGTGCTCACTCAACTCGGGCGGGCGGGTGATATCGGTTGGTGAGTCGGACATCTTGATCGGGCAGCCGACGGTCTTGAACGTGCCGTATTTCGGATAATCCAATTCGAGAATCATATCCCGTGCAATCAAATGAGGATCCTCAAGAACCTCCGCCGTGTCCTGAGTTGCACCGCAAGGGACTCCCGCGTCGCCGAGGATTTTCATCACTTCATACTTATCGTGTTGCAAGCTCCAGCTCTCGATGGCGGAATCGACTTCCTCGCGGTGTTCCCAACGCCCCGCTGGAGTCGCGTATTTCTCGCCACCCAGTTTTTCGGTCAAACCCGTGACCCGCAACATATCATCCCACATCTGCTGCTGCGCCAACACATAGACATAGTCGTTTGGCCCGCCCGGTGCGCACCGATACGCCGTGCCCGGTACATTCTTGCCCAATTGATTGCCGGTGCGCGGCATAGCGGAGCCGCGACGCTGATGATCGCGCAGGCTGACGCGCATGATATTGAGCACCGATTCCTGCATGGAAACTTCAACTTCCTGCCCCTTGCCGGTGGCATTGCGCTGATTCAACGCCGCCAGAATGCCGATAACCATATGCATGCCGGTACCGGAATCACCGATGGCGGGCCAGTGATATGTGGGCGGCCCGTCGGGCTGACCCGTCACGCTCATCGCGCCCGCCATGGCCTGCGCCACGGGTTCAAAGCTTTTGAAATCGCTATACGGTCCAGAAGTACCAAATCCCTTGATCGTCGCATAGATCAGGCGGGGATTTATCTTTTGCAAAGCCTCGAAGTCGAATCCCATTCGCGCTACCGCGCCCGGTGCAAAATTCTCCAAGAAGACATCTGACTTAGCCAAGAGCTTGCGGAACAAATCCTTGCCCTCATCGCTCTTAAGGTTGAGCGTCAGGCTGCGTTTGTTGGCGTTGAACGACAGAAAGAACAATTCGTCATTGTTTTGCGACCGCGCTACATCGCCCTTGCCCGGTGTCTCCAACTTGATGACATCCGCGCCCAGCCACGCCAGTATCTGCGCGCAAGCCGGACCGGCCTGATTGTGGGTCATATCGATCACGCGTATCCCGTCTAGCGCCTTGGTCATGGCCATCCTCCTGTCCTGATCACATCATTCATCGTTTGAGGACTAAGATAGGTCGCACATCGCATGGCGACACATGGAGGCACACGTCCGTAATGGAATGTGGCCAAACATACTCCACGTGTCATACTCGCGACGTCTTTCAGCAATCGAGGAAAATCGATGTTTTTCGATCCCGCCGAAGTCGGCATGAAGCCGGCCCCGTTCAAACATACCGTCTACAACGCACTCGTCGTACCCCGGCCCATCGGTTGGATTTCGACAATCGATGACGAAGGAAGCGTTAATCTAGCACCCTTCAGTTTCTTCAATTCGCTCTCCGCCGATCCGCCTTGTGTGATGTTCTGCCCGAACGGCCGCAAGCCCGGTACCGAGGAGATCAAGGACACCTTAGCCAACGTCGAATCAACTAAGGAATTCGTCTACAGCATGTGCACCTATGAACTGCGGGAACCGATGGTGGCCTCTGCCGTTCACGAGCCCGCGGGCATTGATGAGATGGCGAAGGCGGGCTTGGAGGCCGCCCCATGCGAAAAGGTAAAGCCGCCCCGCGTGAAGGCCTCGCCGATCGCGCTGGAATGTACCTATCTGCAGACTGTCCACTTGCCGAATGCGCGTGACGGTAGCCGCCAAAATGTCATCATCGGCCAAGTGGTGGGCATCCATATCGATGAGAGTGTAATTACCGACGGCATCGTGGACATCCGCAAGTGCGAGCCCCTGGCGCGTCTCGGATACCTTCAATACGCACGAATCACACCCGACAACGTATTCGACTTGAGCCCGCCCGGTGGCGATCACCGCTACGAGAAGAAATCCTAGCGTCGATATCGACAGGAGCCTTACACCATGAAGAATCCGTTCGAGAAAAGTAGCCTGAAACTGGACCCGCCGGGGCGCGGCCGCGTCTACAACAATATTATGGAAACCTTCGGCAACACGCCCTTGGTCCGGCTCGACCGTCTCGCCAAGGAGCGGGGAGCCAAGGCCGAGGTGTTGGTAAAATTGGAGTTCTTCAATCCACTCGCCAGCGTCAAGGACCGCATCGGCGTCTCGATGATCGAAGCCTTGGAGCGCGACGGATTGATCCGCCCCGGCTCTACCATTGTCGAGCCGACATCCGGAAATACGGGTATCGCACTGGCATTCGTCTGCGCGGCCAAAGGATACCGTTGCATCCTGACCATGCCGGATAGCTTCTCTATCGAACGGCGCAAGATGCTGGTTTATCTTGGGGCGGAGCTGCACCTGACGCCGCGGGCGAAAGGCATCAAGGCGGCCATCGAAAAGGCGCAAGAATTGGTCGACAGTATCGACGGCGCGATCATGCCGATGCAATTCAGCAACGAATCAAATCTGGCCGTTCACTATGCGACGACAGGACCGGAAATTTGGCGCGACGCGGACGGCGGGGTCGATGTCTTCGTCTCCGGCGTCGGCACCGGTGGCACCGCGACCGGAGTCGGCAAGTTCCTAAAAGAGCAAAAGGCATCGGTGCAGCTGGTAGTGGTGGAGCCGGAATCCAGCCAGGTCATTTCCGGGGGCGATCACAGTCCGCATATGATCCAAGGTATCGGTGCGGGATTCATCCCGGATAACTTGGAGACCGGTTTGATTGACGAGCTGATCCCGATCACCAACGACGAAGCCATGGAGACCGCACGGCAATTGGCGTTGTTGGAAGCCATACCCGGCGGCATATCATCCGGCGCGATGGCCTGCGCGGCTCTGAAATTGGCGGCGCGGGACGACATGGCCGGCAAGACCATTGTCACGATCCTTCCGTCCTTCGCGGAGCGCTATCAAACAACTCCACTGTTCGACGGGCTGGATGTTCCGGAATAATCAATCGTCGGCGCGCAGCGTCACCTGACTTTCGCTATAAGCCTGCAACCCGTCCCAATGGTGTTCAAGTTCGGCGGCAAATAAGCCCCGCGTGACACCCGCGGCGAGCTTGGGCACTGCGACATACATGGCGTTGATCGAGGCGCCACTCATGCCAAAGCTCATCCAAGCACCGATTCCGAAACAGTGGATGTCCTTCAGGAAAGGGGCAGCCCCCGGCTCCTTTTCGAGAAATGCATAGTCGGGCCCCAGATAAGGATAGCGACCGAACCGCTCTTCGCGCTCTTCTTCGGTCGCGTCGTAGCGGTCCGCCCAGGTCGCAATATGGTCGGCGAAGGGGGCAAGTTCAGGGCGCAACGCGCAGTCCATATCGACACCGGTACCGCAAATCAAATAGTCCGCGG
>JBMYRC010000076.1:0-18997 GCA_049601975.1 Alphaproteobacteria bacterium
AGCTCGCGCAAATCAGACGGATACTCTATGCCGTCCAGTAACGGCGTCTTCGACTTGTTGTTGGTCACAGAATTTTCCTATTCTTCAATGTCATTGCCGTGCCGCAATGAGAATTATCTGTCGTATGACGCCGCCAATGAATGTCCCAAGGGATTATACTACTGATTCGGCACGGAATCGAAAACCCTGCATGCCGATAACTTGATGGTCCCTAGTGGGTTAGTAGGTGCGTCCTTTCCATTGCCCGCCTCGCCGTCGCCAATGTCTGAGAGCGGAGTCAAATGTCATCAGGGTATACAGAACCCCAATAACTGGCAGGAAAAGCGCCAGGATCGCGGGTTGGCGGTAATAGGCGACAGTCGGCCAATAGGCGCAGGTCATGAGCATCCAAGCCAACAGGCCCAAGGAAGACGCCATCGCCGCCGAATGAAAGCCATAAGTTAGGAAAAGCGCGGGCCCCAGCAAATAGACGAGGCCCATGCCGAGGATAGCACCGGCCAGTTTCAACGGAGAATGGTCCAATTGCGTATAAGCCGTCCGGGCGACCATCTTCCAAATTTCGCCGATACCGGCATACGGGCGCACACTTCTGGCCTCATTCGCGAGCCCCAACCATATGCGGCCCTGCTTACCCTTTATGAGCGCCGCCAGTGCGCAGTCGTCGATCAGTCGGTCGTGGATGGCTTGGATGCCACCGCTACCCTCCAATGCGGAGCGGCGCACGAGCATGACACCACCGGCAGCCGCCGCGGCCTTCGATTGGTCGTTATTGACCGCGGGAAACGGATAGAGCTTTTGGAAGAAAAATACGAAAGCGGGCACCAGCAGCCGTTCCCAGAAGGATTGGCAGTGCAGGCGAACCATGAGAGAGACGAGGTCTCGGTGATCTCTCTCCGCTTTGAGTACGAGCTGCCGCAGCGCGTTTGCGGGATGCGCGATATCGGCATCTGTGAAGAGGAGGTAGCGGTGCTCCGGGGCGAGTTCCGCCGCCTGTTTGACACCATGCGCCATGGCCGCGAGCTTGCCGGTCCAACCATGTGGCAACGGTGGTGCCTCGACAACGGTCAATTTGTCCGACGGCGCCGATCGGCGGGCCGCATCAGCGGTGCCGTCGTTTGAATGGTCGTCTACAAGAACGATCCGGAAATCGCCCGGATAATCCTGTGCTGCCAGTGAGTGCACGGTCTGTCCGATGACGTCGGCCTCGTCGCGCGCCGGGACGACAACGGCGACCGACGGCCAATCGCGTAATGCCTCTGTCATATTGGCGAGCTTTTGATCGGCTCGCCAAAAATTGTCATGGAAAAGCAACAGCCAAAACCAAATGAGACAGCTTGCCGCCGCCAGGAAGATCAGCAAATCCGGCACGCCGATGGCTCGCTTTCTCGCTCAGACGCGGTAGACGTATTCTTTCGACGGGTCGCGTTCGATATCCGGCGGATAGGATTGCCGTTTGTCGAAATAATACTGCTCGCGATGATCGCCCACGGACGCCGCATTGTATGTCACATAGAGAACCCGACGTTGAATATCGCTCATATTCGGTCCGGACCCGTGTGGGCAATAAGAGTCGAAGAATACGACATCTCCCGGCGCGGTCGGACAGGAGACCAACGGTTTGCCTGCAAGATCGTCCTCGCCCATCGGCTTCCATTCCTCGCCGATTAATCCATCTTCGTGCAGGCCCGCGACCAGCTCGAGGCAGCCGTTTTTCGTCGTCGCGGCATCAATACTGACGAGGGCCGTGATGAAGAAATTTGCGTAGGTGCCCCAACCGGCTTGTTGGTCCTGATGCAGCGCAAATCCGTCGCCGCCAGGCTTCTTGAAATTGATCTTATCCTTATAAAGAACGGCTTCCTCACCGAGGAGGTCCGATGTGGCGCCTCGTAATTTGTCACCCTCGAACAAGTCGTGGAATTTGTCGTGGAAGGGGTAGAAGTTTTCCAACCGGTTCAGAAGGCGGGCACCGTCTGATTTCAGACTGGTCTCGAAATACATCATGTGGCGGCCGGCGGTCTCAGGCCATGCACCGACCTCATCGGTCCAGGCGGTGATCTCCCGCATCTCTGCGGTGCTGAAAAGGCTGCGCGCGACCAGAAAGCCGTCACGTCGAAAATCGGCGACTTGTTCGGCCGTTAAAATCTTATTCGTCATCGTCGTAACACTCCGTCGGTTCGCCCCATATGCGCCGACTTACCCGCGTTTATGCGGGGTACCCATGCGGCACTTGATATCGGGTATCAACGCCTGAAAAACAAGCGCAGAATCCCTTGCGCACAACACAGCATGTATTGGGGTTTGGTGAGTGCGACACGCTCAGCCAACGGGTCTCGTAGACGCAACTCATCAACCAACCGTTCCGCGATACGGATGATGGCGGCGGATTCCATGGCGAGGCGGCGGCTGGACATCGGTCCGGGTAGTTGTCGGGCAATGTTCAACAGTTCTGCTGTTTCGTTGAGGCAGACATCAATGACCTGCCGCAAACCTCGACCGGTAAACGGTTTGTTTAACGCATCGACGTCGATCTTGGCGCCCGCCATCCAATCTTGCGGCAAATAGACCCGGTTCATCTCCCGGTAGTCTTCCTGGCAATCTTGCAGGTGATTGATGACCTGCAACGCATTACAGAGCGCATCCGATGCGGGATAGAGATCTTTCGAGACGCCATGCAGATCCAGCAAATAGCGCCCGACGGGCGCCGCCGAGCGGTCGCAATAATCAATCAGTTCGTCCCAATCGTCGTAACGCGATTTCACTGCATCTTGCTTAAAGGCGGAGATGAGATCGCGGCAGTGCTGGATCGGGACGCCGGTATAAATCAAGCTGGACCGGACGATATGCGCTTTTTCGAACGCCGGATCGTCGTTCAACCCCATCAGCGACTTATCGAAACCATCGAGACGATCGACTTTTTCCTGTGGCGCCAGTTCCGGATTGTCTGCGACGTCGTCAATGGCGCGGGCAAAGGCATAGAACACCGCGACGTGCGGGCGCACCGCCTTGGACAGCAGGAACGAGCCGACGGGAAAATTCTCGTCTTTCGAGCCTTTGCCGGATGGCGTTTCTGCTGACTCCGGCTGTGTTGGGTCACGTGTATCAGTCATGGGCGGAGTTTAGTCCACAGGGAGCGACGGTCCAGCAGCTTGGGGGACCGAGCGGGAATCATGGTTCTGTCATTCATATTCGCTCAGCGCTTCGACAGCTCGCGCATTGAGATTGACTCGTCCGCCAAGTCCTCCGCCGTGTATTCTTTCCCTGCATCCATCATCCGGCGTGCGAGGCGAAGGTCGCGCGGCTGATTGAGTGCGATTGCACCCGCGATTTTTTCGCCGTCGAGGACGAAACCGATATAGTTACCGGATGCGGCATCGCCCCTTTCCACGATGTTGTCCCAACTGTCGGGAAGACCCGCAACTTGTAGATTGGTGTCGAACTGATCGGACCACATCCAAGGGACTTCGGAATATGCTGCCTCCTCGCCACACATAACTTTAGCCGCCGCGATGGCCATGTTTTGCGCGCATTGCCAAGCTTCAAGGCGAATATGGCGTCCGGCAAAGGGGCTGAAATGACTGGTGACGTCGCCCGCCGCATAAATATCGGCGGCCGATGTGCGGCAAAACTCGTCGACGACGATACCATTCGCCACTTTCAGGCCGGCATCTTCCGCAAGACCCGTCTCCGGGATGATGCCGACCCCGATCACCACCATATCCGCGTCGAGGCGTTCGCCCGACGATGTCGTGACACCTGATACCGCTCCATCGCCGTCAATTCGCTCAACGCCGGTCCCAAGACGGATATCGACGCCGTTATCGCGATGCAGATCGAGGAAATATTGGGAGATCGAATGCGGAACGCCGCGACCCATCAGCCGGTCGGCGATTTCCAGCACAGTGACCGAGCCGCCCCGTTGGCGCGCGCTTGCCGCGACCTCCAGACCGATAAAGCCCCCGCCGATCACCACCAGGTTTCTGCCCTCGCCGAGAGCGGCTTCGATGGTGTGACCTTCATCCAGCGTGCGCAAATAATGCACGCAGTCGAGATCGCCACCCGGAAGCAGCAATGTGCGCACGCGTCCGCCCGTGGTGAGCAAGAGTTTGTCATATGAGAGCGTTTCGCCATTCGCGAGCGTCACGGTTTTCTCAGTAGGCGCAATCGCAGTCGCGGCGACCCCGAGACGAAGTTCGATCTTTTGCTCGTCGAAATATTCCCGGGGGCGGATATAAGGGAAGGTGTAATCCGGCTTTGCTTGAAGAATTTCCTTGGAAAGGGGCGGGCGCTCGTAAGGGAGATGCTCTTCCGCGCCGACGAGGACGATTTCACCTTCGAATCCGGCGTTCCGCATGGCTTCAACCGCGCGTCCACCCGCATGACCGGCACCGATTACGACATGTCTTGCACTGCTCATTTGTCTCTATTCGCTCTGTAAAATTGCGGGACGAACCCTAATTCGTTGCGATGTAAGTGACCAGAGACAATGGCGCGATAGGCCTTGTTGCTTGTACAGTGGCCCGGTCACAAAAAGTGAGGGTGCGCGATGACCGCAGTTGCGACGGATAATGTGTTGGAACGGCGCTGGCCTGAGGCTGGTGTTCACCATGTGCCGTATTGGATTTATTCAGACGCGGATATCTATAAACGCGAGATGGAGCGCATCTTCTGCGGCAAGGCGTGGAACTATGTTGCCCTGGACGCGGAGATCCCCAATCCCGGCGACTATAAGCGCTCCTGGGTCGGCGACCGCCCGATTGTCGTGACACGTGGTGAGGACGGAGAGATCAATGCATTCGTGAACCGCTGCGCCCATCGTGGTGTGCAGTTCTGTAAGCATAATCTCGGCAATACGAAAGAGTTCATCTGCCCTTATCACCAGTGGACCTACAATCTGAAAGGCAACCTGATCGGCGTGCCGTTGCGGCGCGGCGTCAAGAAAAAGGGCGGTATGCCCGCCGATTTCAAGCGCGAGGACCACGGCCTCGATATTCTCAAAGTACACAATCATAACGGCGCCATCTTCGCTTCGTTCGATCATGACGTTGAGCCTTACGAGGAGTATCTCGGCGAGCGGTTCTATGGATTTATGGACCGGGTGTTTAGCGGCAAGCCGCTGAAAATACTGGGGTATTCTCGTCAGTTGATTCCGAGTAATTGGAAGCTGATGTTCGAGAATCTGAAGGACCCGTATCACGCCACGCTCCTGCATGTTTTTCTCATCAGTTTTGGACTGTTCCGGGGCGATCAGGAATCCGCATCGTTGATGGACGAGACTGGACGGCACGCGGCCCTGGTCAATCGACGCGGTGAACAGAAGGCCACAGAGGGCACCGCCGAGATGACGCGGATGTTGGAAGACTACAAACTGGCCGATCCACGTCTCATCGATCCTAAGAAGGAATATGATGGCGACGCTACGGTGATCATGCAGACCCTGTGGCCGAACCTGATTATGCAGCAACAGTCGAACTCGCTGGCGATGCGGCACATCATTCCGCGTGGGCCGGAGCAGTTCGAGCTGGCCTGGACCTTCTTTGGTTATGAAGACGACGATGTGGAAATGACGGCGCGGCGCCTCCGTCAGGCGAACCTGATGGGGCCCGCCGGGCTTGTCTCCATCGACGACAGCGAAGTCTTGAAGATGTCGCAAGACAGTATCTCGCCATTCCCTGATTCCGACGGTCTCTATGAAATGGGCGGTCGCGGAACCGAAGATCACAATCATATCGTGACTGAAACCGCGATCCGCGCCTTCTATAAGGTCTACCGCGAGGTGATGGGGCTTTGAGTAAAGCTAAGATTGATCCGATTTTGAGATTCGAGATCGAAGACCTCTACGCGGAATATGCCGACGTTCTTGATGCAATGGAATTGGAGCGTTGGCCGGAACTGTTCACGGGAAATGCGTTCTACGACGTTATCCCGCGCGAAAATTACGATCGCGACCTGCCGCTGGCCATCATGCGCTGTGAAAGCAGGGCGATGATGGAGGATCGGGTCCGGGCTATCCGCGAGACGCTGATGTTCGAGCCCCGCTACGTTCGCCACTTGATCTCCGGCTTCCGCATTACACCGGGCAATGACGGCGAGATCGGTGTTACGGCGAACTATTTGGTCTTGGAAACCCTTTCAGACGAAATGACGAAAATTCTGAACGCGGGCCGATATGTCGACACGCTTGTTCGGGAGGACGGCGCATTGCGGTTCACGGAAAAACGCTGCGTCTACGATTCTACCGTTGTGCCGAACAGTCTCGTCTATCCGGTTTAATTTTCAAAGACTGAGTCTTCCGACGCGGCGTATTCACGAGGTCGTGTTTTGGCGATCCGGGATGTCTTCTCCAATGTTCCAGTCGTAATGGTCATACGGAAAGGAACCTTCCTATGTCGAAACATCTTGTGCGCTTTGTGCAGCTATTTCTTTGTATAAAGTTGAGCATGCCCGTGCTCGCTCCTGCGGCGTCGGCCGAAGATGCGAGATCGCTCACCAAAGTGAGTGGCGCCGTCTATCGGGCACGTAGCAACCATCATTATTCGCTCGTCGTGGTTACCAGCGCCGGTGTTGTCGTGGTCGATCCAATTAATACGACCGCGGCGTCATGGCTGCGTGAAAACCTAGGAACAATCACCGACAAGCCCATCACCCATTTGATCTACTCCCATAGCCACGGCGACCACGCTTCGGGTGGTGCTGCGCTAGGTGCTGGAACAGTGATCGCTCAAGCCAACGCGCCGGCCACGATAGATGGTGTGGCGCCGACCAAGCGGTTCGAAGAATCAATGAATTTGACGGTCGGTGGGAAGACATTCGAGCTGACTTACCTTGGTAAAGGTCACGGTGCTGATTTGACTGCGGTTGTCGTGTGGCCGGAAAACGTGGCTTTCATCGTCTATGTTGCCGCGCCTAAACGTATGCCTTATCGCGATTTTCCGGGCTCGGATATTGACGCGTGGATCGAGCAGATTCGCAAAGTGGCGAGTTTGAAGTTTGATATATTCGCACCCGGTCACGGCGCTGTTGGCGTCAAGGCCGATGCTACGGCCGCCCGTGTATATATGCAGAAACTCCGCAGTCAGGTCTTGGCGGGGTTGAAGGCCGGAAAATCCGTTGATGATTTGGCGCGAGACGTCACGATGAAAGAATATAGCGATTGGCAGCAGTATAAGGCATGGGGCGAGCTGAATGTGCGCGGCATGGCCAGTTACTTGATGTCCAACGGAAAGGTGAAATAAGCGCCTCGAAAGACCGCGCCATTTCATTCTTTAATCGATCTAGCTACCGACCTGCACCGATGAGACCAGTGACCGCAGCGCCGCCATGACGCTGGGCGCGACGCTGCTGCTGGTGCGGGGATTGTCGGGCGAGGGGAGGTTCTCGCTCTTCAGCGTCAGTTTGATCGCATTTGAATCGACATAGACCTCGTGTGAGGTGCCGGAGATATCATTGTTCGCCCAAACCTCGACTTCGGTTCGATCCGGGCCGATCCCTGACAAGCTGAGTGCGATGCCGACATTGAAGTGACGCGGAAATGCCATCCCCGCTTCCCTGGCGGAGCCTTCGAAGACCTTCACCGGAGAGGTGGGCGGCGTCGAAAAATCAAATCCGCGATCAACGATATACGATTCCCGCGCTAAGGATTCGGGACGGATATTGGAGGTCATTTTCACCGAATGAATGCCGGATTCGCGGGCACCCCGGATCGAATCGAGTCCGGGAAGCGCGCCGGTCACCACTCGCATCGTGCCGTCGCTTTCCTCCGCAAGGTCGAGGATTTCGGGATGCGTCGCCAAGGCCGCGACGCTTACCGGGAGCAGGATTTTTCCGGCATTGAGTGCCGCCCGTGCAATGGTTGGAAATGCCTCTCCGGTGGCGCATTCGACGATCACGTCCGCATGGGCGGGCAAGTCCTCCGCCGACACGAAGGCGGGCATCGGTTCCATGGCATCAGCGCGTGCGCGGGCCGCATCTAAATCAGCGGCCGAGACCGCCGTTAACCGCGCCTCCGGAATGGCCCCTCCGGACAATGTGCGCGCAAGCGTTTGCCCGACATTGCCGAACCCGCCAAGCCCGACACGCATCGGGTTCTCTTTTGTGAAACGCTGAGTATCCATTGGTCTTCGTCCTTTGCTTAGCGTCCGACCGAAGCGGTCATGAGGGAAGCGAATGTGTCGATATTCGGCGCGTTCGGAAGGTCGTCGATGCCATTGGACAAAGCTTGAACCCGATCCGGTGCGACCGATCCGACCAAAGTGGCGAACTTTGCGCCAAGTTCGCTTTCCGTCATCGGGGTCTCCGGGTATCCCCGTGCGATATCCTTGCGTGCGGAAAGTTCGCGCCCGTCCGTCATGCGAATGGATATCTCGGTCGCATAGTAATCCGGGAACAATTGTTCCAACTCTCCCTCATCCGCGACCACATCGACTTTCTTGCAGAGCGCTGCCACCTCCGGATCGTCGATCCGCGCATCAACGAAGATATCTGCGACCTCTAAGCGGCGACGCGCCAAGGTGACGGGTAGAATATAGGGTGCTGAATGACTCTTCAGCGGATTGTCTTCGACGCAATGAATGCCGGATTTAGGAAATCGTATGGTGAGTTTCTCGACTTGCTCGGCCTTAATGTCGTGAGTGGTCGCGAGATCGAGAAGCGCATCGAGCCCGGGATGCAGGAACGACACGCAAGAATAAGGTTTGATTGCCAATTCCATGATGCCATCCCAATCGACACCGAGACCGCTGGTCAATTTGTCCGGGTTGGCTTGTCGACTGAAAGCACCCAGCGGGGAATGTGCTCGGTCAAATATCTCGGCGGGACCGCCGAAACCATCGCGCGCGAGCAACGCCGCCGTGACACCGTTGCGCGCGGCGAGGCCCATCTGAAACGGGCGGGCATTTTCCGTCGGGTCCGATTCCCACGCCATAAGCCCGGACGCCTGACAGGCGGTAAGGCCGAGCGCGCGTTCGACGCCGTCCGCATCGAGGCCAAGAAGATAGGCGCTCGCCGCCGCCGCCCCGAACGCACCGCAAACTGAAGAGGGGTGGAAGCCGAGCGCGTATTGTTGCGCCGGCCCAATTGCCATGGAGACCCGGTATTCGATTTCGCACCCAATTGCGACCGCCGCGATCAGGTCACCCCCGCTTGAACCTTCAAGTTCGGAGAGCGCCATTGCGACCGGAGTCATGATGGCGATGGGATGGAGGATGGCTTCCGGATGATGGGGTTCGATATCGCAGGCGTAACCCATCGTGCCGTTGGCGAGTGCGGCTTGCACCGCATTGGTCTTGAAGCCGTGGCCGACGACACCCGATTGCGGCGCACCGCCGAGCGCCTGCACGTGAGCGGCGATGGTGCGTCCTGTTGAAAAACTCGGGTTAGCGGCGGCAAGAAGGGCGGCGCTGCCGTCCTTGATCATCATCAGGGTTCGGTCTCGGACATCAGCGGAAATCGCTTCTGGTGTCAGATCGGCAATGAACGAGGCGATTTTTTTGGTGTGATTGCTCACGGCTCAAACCTCCTCGGTCGCAACCCGGCGTGAAACCAGGTCAGCAAACTAATGATATCGAACACCGGCACGCCCAAGGCCAAATGGAGATCGAGCGGATAGGGCCCCATATTCGTGCATTCCAGCACCAGCGCACCTATCTCCGGATGGCGCTTCATGAGTTCACGCCCGGCGGCCACGATGTCATCTCGCGAGGCCTCGACATTGAGTGTGTGGCTTCCGCCGGTGATTGATTTGGTGAACTCTGTACCGCCCTCAGTGCCGATTACCGGTGTATCGATCGGTGCGCTGACGGCTTCGAAATGTGCCGGCGTTAAATTACCGGATGAAATAGTGACGACGCCGACGCGCCTCCCCGGCGGCAAGGTACGCTGCACCCAAGGCACCTGCATCAGCGAGGAGGTCGCGACGGGAACACCGGCGGCGGCGGTTAGGCGTTGTTGAAAGAGGGAGAGGAACCCGCAACTGGTGCCGATGCCGTCGGCACCGATCTGGACGAGTTCCTTCGCGGCATCGTTAAATGCTTGATAGAGGCCTTCACCCTTTTGCTCGACCACGCTGTAGGCGGTGGCCCCCGGGACGACCTTATAGAGGACCGGAAATGGAAAGGTTGCCGCGTTGCCGACATCGCCGTGGACGCGGGGAAATTCCGTCTCCAGCATTAGGATGCCGAGGGTCGCGCCATAGACGGTCTTGCCGCCGCGCGGTGCGGATTCGTTTATCACGGTTGATACCGCCGCGGCCGCAAACCCGCCTGAAACCAAGTCAGGTAGCTCACCACATCAAAGACCGGCAGCCCCAGGTCCAAATGCACATCGCGTGAGAACGGACCCATATTAGTGCATTCCAAAACCACCGCGCCGATATTCGGATGTTCGGCGACAAGACGTCGGCCCGCATCCACCAGATCGTCGCGCGCCAATTCGAAATCCATGTACTCTCCATCGTCGAGCACGGTCGTGGTGAATGTCTTGCCGCCCTCCGTGCCGACAATAGGCGTGTCGAGCGGCACACCGACGGCCTCCAGATGCGCCGGTGTCACGCTCTCCTTCGAGATTGTGATGACGCCGACCTGTTTGTCCGGCGGCAGGGTACTTTGCACCCAGGGGACCTGCATGAGGGATGAGCTGGCAACCGGGACACCCGCGGCGGCTGCGATATCGTCCTGGAACAGGGAGAGAAACCCGCAGGTGGTGCCAATGCCGTCCGCGCCCATGGCGACGATTTCCTTTGCGGCGCGGGCGAAATCATCCTTCAAGCCCGCCGCTCCCTTGCGGACGACCTTATCGGAGGTCGCGCCTTCGACAATCTTGTAGATCACCGGAAAGGGCCAAGTCTCCGCATTGCCGATATCGCCGTGGATGCGAGGGAAGCTCGTATCCAGCATCAGAATGCCGAGCGCCGCCCCGTATACTGTCTTGCCGGGTCGTGGGGCTGATTCGTTGATCTTTTCAGACATCTGGCTTGGCCTACCTCTCTATTTACTCGTTCCTATGACCATAGCGGGCCAGGCTTGGAGGTGAAAGATGCACGAGACACGGACAATTGCTGAATGGGCGATCGGTTTAAAACTCGCGGAAATCCCGGAGAATGTGAAAGCCCATGCTCGGCGATTCATTCTCGACAATTTCGGCTGCCAAGTCGCCGGCGCGACATTGCCGTGGAGTAAGGATTACCACCGGGTCATTACCCGTACCCGGTCCGGCAAAGGGGCGACCGTGGCCTATTACGGCGACCAACTGGCCCCTGATGATGCGGCCTTTCTGAACAGTGCCTTCAACCATGCGAATGAGACAGATGACACGCATCTGAAGAGTCCGACCCATCCGGGCGGCATAGCTGTTCCGGCGGCACTCGCCATGGCGGAATATACGCAAGGCGACGGCGAGAAGTTATTGTTGGCGGTCATCGCCGCCTACGAAGTGCAAATACGCTTGTCTTGGGCGTGCTCGCCGCATCTCATCTACAAGGGACATCACCCACCGGTCGGCGTCGGCCCGTTCGGAGCCGCCATCGCGTCGGCAATCCTGATGGGGTTCGATTTGGAGACGACGGTCAACGCACTCGGTATTGCCGGAAGCCACTCGGCGGGGTTGATCGAGTACACGAAGACCGGCGGTTCGGTGAAACGCATTCACAGCGCCATTCCGACCCAAGCCGGTGTGCGGGCCGCTCTCTTCGCGGAGATCGGCATCACCGCGCCGCATACGATTATCGAAGGCGAGAAGGGTTTCTGTAAAGTATTCGCGGGTGAATACGATCTCTCGCGCCTGACCGACGGTCTGAGCGAGACATGGCACCTGCTCGACAACGGATTAAAGCCCTATAGCTGTTGCCATCTCATTCACGCGGCCTTCGACGCGCTCGACAATATCCGCGACGAGACGCCATTACGCCCGGAAGATATCAAGGCCGTGCGGGTGGCGACGAACAGCGAGCCGATATTGAGCCACATTGGCTCGATCATGGAGCCGGAAGATATCCTCGGCGCGCAGTTCAGCCTGCCGTTCAGCGTCGCAATGCGACTGCACAACGGTAATCGCGGCGTGCAGGGTGGGAACGGTTTCTGGGATTATACGGACGTCGATTTCAAGGACCCGGATTTACAAGAGACCGCGCATAAAGTCAGCGTGTTCGTCGCCGAAGATCAAAGCGAATGGTCGTCGGTCGACAAAGGGGCCGGGGTCGAGGTGGAGACCATGGATGGTCGTGTTCTCCAGAACTCTGTGACGTTCTCCAAGGGATTGCCGGAAAATCCGATGTCTCCTGCTGAAGTCGAGGAGAAATTCTGCTATCTCATTGATCCAGTCATGCCCGCGGGCGTGCCCGCCGCGATCGTCGACAAGGTGAACGAGATCGAAGCAGTAAAAGAAATCAACGAGATCGTCCAACTGCTCGTGGTCCCACGTGTGCCGGATGCTCAAGTGGCGGCGGAATAGGAGAAACGAAAATGCGGCAATTAAAACTACCGGCGACCTTCATGCGCGGCGGCACCAGCAATGCCATCGTCTTTCGTCAAGAGGATCTGCCGGAGGACCGTGAGCTTTGGTCGGAAATTTTTATTGCCGCCATCGGCAGTCCCGATCCCTACGCCCGGCAATTGAACGGCATGGGTGGCGGCATTTCGTCGCTCAGCAAGGTCTGTGTCGTTGGTCCGTCGACCCGGCCCGATGCCGATTTAGACTATACGTTCGCCCAGGTCGCAGTGCGTGAGGCGAGTGTCGAGTATACGGGGAATTGCGGCAACATGTCGGCTGCGATGGCGCCCTTCGCGGTCGATGAGGGCTACGTGAAAGTAGACGGCGATAAGGCAGTGGTGCGAATCCATAATACCAACACATCGAAGATCATCGAAGCCCATTTCGACATGGATGATGGTTTGGCGGCGGTCGACGGCGTCTATGAATTACCAGGTGTCGGAGGCATGGGGTCGGCCCTGCGCTTGGACTTCCTCGAGCCGGGCGGTGCCATTACTGGAGAGATGCTGCCGACCGGCAATACCATCGACGAGCTGGAGACGCCGAGCCTCGGCAAGATTGAAGCCTCGATTGTCGACGCCTCGGCGCTTTGCGTTTTGGTTGAGGCGGGGACAGTTGGACTGACCGGTGACGAATTACCGAAAGACCTCGAAGCCAACCCCGAAGCCTTGCGCCTGTTGCAGGAAGTACGGGGTGCTGCGGCGGTAAAGCTCTGCCTGATCGGCAGTTTTCAGGAAGCCATGGAGCGGGCGACAAACCGCCCATCCGTCGGCTTCGTCTCGCGCGCCATGGCAGCGACCACCTTGACCGGTGAAGGATTGGCCGAGTCCGACGGCGATGTGACCGCGCGGATGATCTCCATGGGTGATCCACATCGGGCGCTGCCGGGCACCTGTTCAACGTGCCTCGCGGTGGCGTCGCAAATCGACGGCACCTTGGTGCATCGTAATACGAAGCCGAATGCGGATGGCGACGTGCGCCTGATGCATCCCTCCGGCGTCCTGCACGCGGCCGCGAAGGTACGGCGCGACGGTAACGATGGTTGGTTTGCCGAGAATGCGAGCCTGTACCGCACCCAGCGGCGTTTGTTCGATGGCAATGTCTATGTGTCGGCGGCGGCGGTGCCGAAGTATCGCGCTTACCTGGAGAGCGTCGCCGAGGCCGCGGAGTAAATTTAACCCTTCCCCTCGGGGGGGTAGGGTTAGGTGAGAGGGCTATCCGCTCGTCGTCCCGTTGGGCCGCAAGATTTGTCGCACCGCATCGCCCGCCGCCAGACGGTCGAAGCCCGCATTCAGTCCATCGAAATCGACGAAGCCGCTGCGCAGGCGGTCGACCGGAAGCTTGCCTTGCTTGTACAAGGACAGGAAACGGGGGATGTCGCGGCGAGGCACACAGCTGCCCATGTAGCTGCCCTTAATCGTGCGGTTGTCGCTGACCATCTGAGCGATCGGAATATCGAGTGTCGCTTCCGGACGCGGCAGTCCCGCCGTCACCACGGTGCCGCCGCGACGGCACATCTTGTAGGCGATATCGAGCGCTTTCGGCACACCGGCCAATTCAATGGCGTAATCGACCCCGCCTTTGGTCAACTCTTTGATCTGCTCGACGCAATCGGCGTCGCCTGCATTGACCGTATCCGTGGCGCCTAATTGGCGCGCGAAGGCGAGCTTGTCGTCCAGCACGTCGACCGCTATGACCCGATCCGCGCCTGAGAGCGTAGCCGCCATTAAGGCGTTCAAGCCGACACCGCCAAGACCAAGCACCGCGACTTTAGCCCCTGGTGGAATCTCCGCCGTATTGACGACCGCGCCGACGCCGGTGATGACCGCGCAGCCAAACAGCGCCGCGTCCTCTAGCGGGATATCCTTTTCGATGGGAATGACCGAGCCTTCCGCCAGCACCGCGTATTCCGCATAGCACGAGACACCGGAGGTGTGGTTGATGACCTCGCCGTTCAGCCGAATTTTATGATTGCCGGTAATCAGGTGCCCGTCGCTGCGCGCTTCATAGGCGGTGTCGCAAAGATATGGCTCGCCCCGATCGCAAGATGTGCAGGTGCCACAGTTTGGTACGAAGAACAGGATGGCGTGATCTCCCGGCTTCACCCGTGTCACTCCTGCGCCGACTTCCTCAACGATGCCAGCGGCTTCGTGTCCTGGTACATAGGGCATTTTGCGGGGCCGCATGCCCTCGATCGCTGAGAGGTCCGAATGACAAAGCCCCGCGGCCATCACCTTGACCAGCACTTCGCCGGGGCCGGGCGGATCGAGGTCGACTTCCTCGATTTTCAGTGGCGTGGTGTTGGTGAACGGGTGGTCGGCGGTCTCAAAGACCACGGCGGCTTTCATCTTCATGGGGCGCGAACTCCTGGTGTAGGTTTGTCAGAGATATGGGCTCTAACACCCCGGCCGACCAGCGCGATTAACTCCATCGTACCTCGTCGTCTGTGTCCTCGGCGGTTAGCAGTGTCGTCGTATAGACATTCGTCCAAACACACAGGTCATAGCGTCGGCTGAGCGTCTTACGTACTTCAGCCTCCGCCGAGTCTGCCGGAATTTTTGAGCGCTCCCACATCGCGAGATCAGGCCGTCGCGTCATCAGCAAAGTGCGGATCGCGCCGTCGTCGCTGCCTTCGACCCGCCAGAGGCCAATCACTTGGGAATCGTAGCGGCTCTCAAAGCTGGGCCAGGCAGCTTCGCAGAGGTCCAGGAATTCGGCGAAGTTCTCGGACGGAGTCTCGAACCAGCGGAAGGCGTAGTTGCCCTGGCGCGTGGGTGGCGCCGATGTCTCCGGCCGCAGGGTCGGGGTCATCAGCTCGAGCTCGACCGTCTCCACGCTTGTCATCTCGTCGTGCAGCAGATCGCCCATTCGGATCGCCGTGTCGGTGTCCGGCCAGAGGGTCACGGCGGTAATGGTGTCGCGGGGCAGGCCGATCTGACTGCGCCAAAGACCGTAGAGCGAGCCGCCCGTCGTGGTGATCCGGGCCGCGCCGGCACCGGTGATCTCTTCGGCGACGGCACTCCATTCACGCGGTTTGCAGGCGATGCGGTGATGAACGTAAATGCCGTCGCTCATGTGGGCGCTTCAGTTGCGGCGAAGGTGGTGCGGTGCATCAGGCGGCGGTTCGGCAAGGCGTAATCTTGGATCGCCATGTGCTGCACGGTGCAATTATCCCAAATCAACAGGTCGCCGGGCTGCCATTGATGGCGGTAGACGAACGCCGGTCGCACGATGTGCTCGGCCAATGCCGCAATCAGTTGATCCGCTTCGTCCTCGTCCATTTCGTCGATTCCGGTGCAGTCGTCGCGCATGACATAGAGGCACTTGCGACCCGTCAGCGGGTGGGTGCGGACGATAGGGTGAGTGACCGGGGGGGAGGCGTCGATCTGCGCCTGTTTGATCGGGCTGAGACGCTTGCGTCCAGCAAAATCGAAATTCGCGCGCACGCCATCTAGCCGCTGCTTCATCGCTTTCGGCAACGCGTCGTAGGCTGCGTGTGTCGCGGCGAAACAAGTATCGCCGAGCGCCAACCCATCTTTCGCCGGTACTTCATGAGCATAGAGAATGGTACCGCGCGGCGGCTTCGCGGTGTAGCACATGTCACTGTGCCATTTGTCACCAGCACCTTTCACACCAATCTCGCGCCCGCCTTGTTCCACATTGGAGATTAGGACGATGCCAGGATGTCCTTCCAGGCCGTGGGTTTCCCCGAAGGTGTTCGGCTCCAGCGCACCGAAGCGGAGCGTCAGTGCCATGTGCTGTTCGGGTGAGAGGGATTGGCCGCGAAAGAAGATCACGCCGTGCTCGCCAAGCGCCCGGTTGAGCGTCTGATAGGCATTATCATCGAGCGTATTCGTGAGGTCAACGCCGCGAATTTCAGCGCCCGCGGCCGCTCCAGTCGGGATAATGTCGGGTGTCATGGCTCTGCCTTCGCGAGTTGGGAATGCATGTATTTACATAGCGAACCGGTCCCATGTGTCCAACTGCACGACGCAATCGCCTCTCGACCGATGCGTGCATTAGGTTATGATCTTCCCGTGCCTTTTAACAGGCTGCGATCGGTGACGGTCGACAAAATTGGATCGGGAGGAATTTCCATGAAAAATCTAGCGAGATTTGCGGCACCCTTACTGCTGGCGGGCGGCCTTGCGGTGGCGGCGGGACCGGCCTTGGCGGAGGCGTGCAAGCCCTCGAAATGGGGTAAGGATGACCAGATCGGCGCGGCCAATCACGTAACCCCGAAGCAGGTGTTGATGGCGACGAAGCTGGTGAAAAAGGGCGAAAGTCATGCCCTCGGTATTGTCGTCGACCCGAAGATGCCGGCCTTCCCGCCGCGCTCCACGTCATTGCAAGTGGTGACGCCAGGACAACACAACGGGCGTGACATGACTCAAGATTTTGGCTGGCCCATCGTCTACAACGATGATCTGGCGCAATTGTGGTTCGGTACCGGCCCACAGATTGACGGGCTCGGCCATCTGGGTGAGGGCGGCGAGTATTACAATTGCAACAAAGCGGTCGACTTCGTCCACATCACCGGATTGAAGAAATTGGGTGTCGATCAAATTCCGCCGATGATCGGACGCGGCGTAATGATCGACATAGCGAAGCATTTCGGCGTCGCGGTAATGAAGGCCGGTCAAGTCATCGGCTCGAAGGACATCAAGGCGGCGGCCAAGGCGCAAGGCGTGACGATCCGCAAAGGCGACGTAGTGCTGCTACACACCGGTTGGACCGACGGTATGCTCGCCTCCGATCCAAAGGCTTGGGTCTCTGGCGAGCCGGGTCTCAACAACGAAGCGTCGGCCTATCTCGGCGATCTCGACGTGATGGCCGTCGGTGCGGATACCTGGGGCCTCGAAGCGGTGCCGCCCGCGAAGGGCGACAAGGTTTTCTACGGCCATGTGGAGCTCCTGAAGAAGCGCGGCATCTATATTCTGGAGACGATGAACACTGGCCGTCTCGCCAAGGAAGGCGTGCATGAATTCATGTTCGTTTTGGGCCAGGCGCGGGTGAAGGGCACGGTGCAGATGATCATCAATCCTGTCGCCATGTGGTAGTCACCCGTCACACGGGTTAATTTCTGGGGGAGCGTTTCGACGCTCCCCCGTTTCGTGAGAAAGACACCTACAACAAGGACCACCCCATGATCGTCGACACCCACGCCCATTACGCCCCGCAAAGCATGCTGGACGCACTTGCCTCTGGCGCCGCCTCATTTCCCAATGTCGAGCTGATGCATGACGGTGATACCTACAAGCTGGGTTTCGCGGGTGGTGCGCTGACACGCCCGGTGAACCCAAAACTGCGCCGCGCCGAGCCACGCCAAGAGTGGATGGCGGCGCAGGGCATCGACGCGCAGGTCAACGGCGGCTGGCTGGACAGTTTCGGCTATGAGCTACCGGTCGAGGAAGGTCTCGCCTGGAGCCGTTTCCTGAACGAACACCTGATAGAAGGAGCGCGGGCGGCTGGTAATCTTACCCCCTTGGCGAGCGTCCCCCTGCAGGACGGCGAGAACGCGGCGCGCTTGCTGGAGGAATTGATGGATGCGGGGCTCACCGGCGTGATGATCGGGACCCAGCCCTTCGGTGACAGCGGCGTCCTCGACGATCCGGGCCTCGATCCGTTCTGGTCGGTGGCCTCGGCCCGCGGAGCGGTGGTGTTTATCCATCCGATGTATGGTTGCGGTGATATCCGGCTCAACGATTACGACATGATCAACGCGGTTGGGCGCGGCCTCGATACGACGACGGCGGTGGCGCGAATGCTGTTCGCCGGACACTTCACGAAATATCCCGGCATGTCTGTGGTGCTGCCCCATGGCGGCGGTGCGCTGCCCTGGATGTTGGGGCGATTGATGCGCAACGTGGAAATCCATCCCGGCCAATACGCCGATCCGATGGAAGGCTTCCGGCGGATTTATTTCGACACCGTGGTTTTCGATCCGGACGCACTCAACTTTCTGATTGCCAAGGCGGGCGCGGATAAGGTCATGCTAGGCTCCGACTACCCGTTCCCGATCGGCGATCACACACCGTGCGATATTGTCGGCAAGGCAGGGTTGAGCGAGATCGACACCACGGCGATTCTCGGCGGTACCGCGGCCAAGCTTTTCCGGCTCGACGGCTTCTGCGGGGGCGCCCGTGGTTAAGCGCACGGGGGATAAGTTCACAAACGAAAAACTCCAAGCGGCACTGGCGCGCTATCCGCGCATGGCGATGGCGCATCTGCCGACGAAGATAGAGTGGATGGGTAATCTCGGCGCGGAACTGGGGATCGATCTCTGGGTCAAGCGCGACGATTGCACCGGCATCGGCTTCGGCGGCAACAAGGTGCGCCAGCTCGAGTACTATTTCGGGGCGGCACAGGTCGTGGCGGCGGATACGGTTCTGATGACGGGCGCCATTCAATCCAACTTCACCCGCACGGCGGCGGCGATGGCGCGCCGCCTCGGCCTGGATATCCATATCCAAATGGAGGAGCGGGTGCCGGGCGTCTCCCAACTCTACCGTGACAA
>JBMYRC010000077.1:0-18894 GCA_049601975.1 Alphaproteobacteria bacterium
AAGCCGTCGACGATCTGTGTGCGTTGATCGAAGGCCAGTCCATCGCGCCCGCGGTATTGGTGGGCCATGGCATCGGCTGCCATGTGACCCTCTTGACCGCACATCGGCGGCCGGAGCTGGTAGAACGCATGGTCCTGGTCAGCGGCGCCCCGTGGTACACCGGCGACCGGGATGACGAAGGTGGGTTCTCGAGCGAATTCACCACCTGGTGGGAAGCGCAGACCGCCAACCAAGGTACCCATATCGCGCAAGCCTATGCGGAATTGGGAGAGCGCTTTCTCTTCCACAAAGACCCCGGCCCCGCGGTGGGTCACTCGGTGCTGGAGCAGGCGCTGGATTGGCCGCTCTACGTCTTCAAAAGCTACACCAACTCGATGATGACCCTCGACCACCGGGAAATCCTGCCGCAACTGAACCTCCCGACCATGGTCTTTCAAGGGCGCCACGACAACAAACAGCGCTACGGTGGGGGCAAATACCTCGCCGACAACATCCCCGGTGCCCGTCTCGTGACATTCGAGGAAAGCGCCCATATGCCGTAAATCGAGGAAATGGCGCTGTTTAACGAGACGCTCGACGAGTTTATCAGCTACGCCTCTTAGTTGCCTCCAAGCAACTCATTTGGACGCCGGGAAATCCAAGGAATCCCACATGGCCGCTACCCCGGAAGAGGCGCTGCAAGACGCGATTGACGCGAGCGGTTCGCTCAAACTGAAGAAGTTTCGCTACACAATCCACCTGCCGCTGCACCAAGTCGGCCTCGGCCCGATCCAGCCGGAAATTTACGAGACCGAGGAGGACGTGCCGGAATACCGCAGCGACGGCTGGGAGGAGACCAACCCCAAATGGGTCGGCAGCACCAACGAGCTGCGGTCCTTCGAAGTGGTTGTGCGGGACGAGAACAAGGTCGCCTACCTCATCAAAGCCGCCCGCTTCCACGCCGACGGCACCCTCATGCAGACCTACGACGCCATCTTCACCATCGCCAACCGCAATGGCGACTGGCGCCTGATCAGCCGCAACCCGTTCAATATTCGGAGGGCGTAAACTTTCGGAACGGGGAACCCAGAACCTATATCCGCTAACGGCGATTGAATTCGGTATCCTGTCACCGGTATTCGATGTCACCGGAACTCGAACCGCGATCTGCAGAAAGGGATTATTATACAAACCGTCATTCCGGGGTCCGCAAAGCGGAAACCCGGAATTTAAGCCTTAGAATAGCACAATAGACGCAACTACGTGTGTAATGCTCAGGCAATGATTCCGGATAACGCTCCCGCGTTTCCAGAATGACATCGGGCGAACCTTGGACGCATTTCTACGACGGGATCGTCTCGGCGAACTCCGGCATCGCATTAGCTTTCGCAGACAGCGCTTCTAATTTCGAACAATTCAATGCGGGCGCACTATTCGGGTGGTTTTTGACGATGAAATCCCAAAAGCAAATCACGGAAATATCCGCTTGTGTCAATGTCTCACCGATCATCCAAGGTCCCTTCATCATCCCGTCGAGGGCCTCCACGCCATCTTTGCACTGCTCGTACATGCGGTCGACCCAGGGTCGGTAGACCATTTCAGGGGGACGTTTGGCGTTTACGCCCTCTTCGTAATAGCAGCTGATCGATTTCTCGACCGCTCCCGCCGCAATGCCGATGATGTTCATCACCTCGGTCCGTGTGTCGCCGGAGGGCGGTGTCAGCGACTTCTCTGCCCCCACCAATTGATCGAGATAATCGAGAATGGCGGCGCTATCGACGATGGCGCGGCCATCATCCGTCTCCAGTGCGGGGACCCGTCCCAGCGGATTAAATTTTTGCAGCTTCGCCAATTCTTCGGGAACGCTGCCGCGCAATACGACATGTTCATGATCCAGGTTATAAAGCCGTAACGTCACGCCCACGCGCCGGGTGAAAGGCGAGCCAAATCCGCCGTATAGTTTCATTCGTTAACATCCCTCTATTGATCGACTTCCAAGAAGCCGTTCGCTCTAAACACTATTGTATGACCCTGAACAAGGAAAACCCGGTGTTAACGCGCCGGCCACACCGGATCACTGTGGCCAAGCGGCACCGACGGACGAGCCCAACGCGCCGGCGTTTCCGAGAATTGCACTACGGGGGCGAGATGGGCCAGTCGGCCCATCGGCGTGTCGGTGGACGTCCGCCATTTCTCGATTTCCGCCGCGTCGAAATCAGCCGCCACGCCTTCGAGATCCGACATCGCCAACTCGCCCTGCGACTGCAACCAGTGGCCCACTTGGGCCAAAGACGTCCTGACCAGCCAAGAGCCGCCCTCCTCGGCGCGTTTGCGAAGTGCCACCATCGCACCAAAGGCCATCAGATTGCCTGTCAGGTAGTCGATGGCGGAGAGGGGATAGAATTTCGGAGCGCCGTCTTCACCAGGGAATAGTTCGCCCTGGCGCGCTGCGATACCGCTGACCACTTGGACGGCGGTGTCGAAACCGCGACGAGATGCCCAGGGGCCTTCATGGCCAAATGCACAGAGCGAGACGCAGACGATGCCGGGGCGAAGTTCCGCGAGTTCCTCGGGCGAGAGGCCTCGGTCGGCGAGCGTTCCTGGACGGTAGCCTTGGGAGAAGACATCGCAATCGCGGACCAGATCACGCATCGTTTCGAGATTTCTCGCCTCGCGAAGATCGAGATGCGCCGAAAGCTTGCCAAGGCCGGTGTCGTATTCCTGATGCTCGATAAACGGGATGTGCGGCGCACTAATTTTCAAAACGTCGGCACCCTGCTCGGCCAGATTGCGCGCGCAAGTTGGTCCGGCCAAAACGCGGGTCAAATCCAGCACTCGGAGATTGGAAAGTGGCCGATCGCCCTCGGGCAGGGCTTCGGGCGCGCTATCCCCGATCTTCACGATCTCCATCAAAGGCAACGAGGCGACTGTGCGACCTTGCGGGTGTTCCGCCCATTCAGCAGCACTGCGGACCATGCCGCCCGCCCCACCGGCCGCGATGATCGCTTCCTCCAATTCCAGCGCATCCCACTTGGCAACAGCTTCCGTGACTGCCTGCTTATCCTCCGGCGTACCGACGACTTTAAGCGCGGCTGCCCGGTGGTGCGGGAAATTACAATGAAGGTAGCTCCACCTGCCATTCTTGGCGGGATAAATCCCCATTACGGAATTTGCCGCATTACTAACCTTGTCGCCGTCGAGACGCAGATAATTCGTGCTGCGCAGAGATGCGGTCGCATGGCGGGTGTCGATCCGTACGTTTTGTCGCCGCCCGGTACGCTGCTCCCATAGATCGGAGACCGCCAAGCCAAGCGCCGCCAAAGTCGCCGTCCCTGTCTCCGTAACCTTGAAGGACGTGGGAAGCTGCGGATCTAAATCGCCGATGAACTCGACGCCGTTCACGTGATCCGGTGACCAGCCAGCGAAAGGTAAAAGCGACTGCAACGCGGCATTTTTCATAATTCTGTTTCCTTGTTCGATTCAGCTTGGGCCATATTCACCCTGCCCCACTGAAATGGTCGATGTAGATCGCCGCATCGCGGAAATCGAAGATGAAAGAGATCAGGATCACGCCGGTCATCGCCCCGGACCAGAGGCGGTACCATAGGTTTTCGTCTTGGTTGAGAAAGGGTCGGCGCAGCAGCAAGAGTATCAGAGCCGGGCTCCAGCAGACAATGTGCCAGATGGCGATCGATCCTGAGAGCATTGGCAGGCTGAGGGATGCGAAGAACAGATGGCCCGTGAGTAGAGAAAAGACGAACCCGCCTCCGGCCCAGCGCGCGACGGGTCGCCGCCACGCGTAAAAGACCAGCCCCACCAAGAAAGTTGAGACCATGAAGATCAGCCAGGCCTGAACCGCGAGCGGTGCGGCAGAGAACGCTCCGCCGTCGAAGACCTGCAGTGCCCCAATCCCCTTCGGGTACGCCGCCGCCTGGGGCACCCCGGCATTCCAGAATGTCCCGAGGGCGACCCCAAACGTCGTGAACGTGTAGCTGCGCCTCAACCCTCCATCGCCGCGATCTGCTCGGCGAGATCCAACAGCGTGTTCGCCTGTTTCAGGTGGGGCATATCGACCATCATCCCGTCGAGGCCGACTGTCCCCATACCTGGGTTCTCGGCGAAGACGGCGACCACACGCTTGGCGTGAGCGATTTCTTCCTCGGACGGCGTGAAGGCCTTGTTAATAATTGGCGGCTGCGCCGGGTGGATGGCGATCTTGCCAACGAAGCCCGCCTTACGGTCACGCAGGCAATCTTCCTCCAGCCCCTTATCGTCGCGGAAGTTGGTGATCAGCACACCGACCGGCTGCACGTCGATGGCACGACAAGTGGCCAGACAAAGTCCCTTCACCTGTTTGTAGACATCGTCGTAATCGCCGTCGGAGCCACGGTTGTCACTGGCCCCCAAGGCCGCCGCCAAATCTTCGGCACCCCAGGTCATGCCGACCAGACGATCACTGATACCATCCAGATATGTATGGAAGGTCAGCACCGAGGCCGCCGTTTCCGTCGCGACACAGAGGATCTTGGTCGAGCCGAGCTCAATCCCCTCCCGTGCTTCGAATGCGGAAAGGAAGTTGCAGAGTGTGTTGACCTCATCGGCCGAATAAACCTTCGGCAGACAGATACCATCCGGCTTGCCCGGCATGATCGCCGCCAGGTCGGGCAACGCCAGGTCGGTGTCGAGCGGATTACAGCGCACATAAAGTTTCTGGCGCGAGCGGTCCGTGTGCTTTTGCAGATACTCGCGCACCATGGTGCGGGCGATATCCTGCCTGTCGTTGGAGACCGAATCTTCAAGGTCGAGAATCAAGGCGTCGGCCACGTTCTCACGTCCCTTCTCCAGCTTGCGTTCGCTGTCACCGGGGACGAAGAGCCAAGAGCGGATAATCATACCGGCCTCTTCATCATAAAGGCGGTCCGGGTGCAGAACGCGACTTCCTCGTCGCGCTGGTTGTAGCCGTAATGTTCGAATATCACGAGGCCGCCGGTTGGGCGCGATTTCGATTCCCGTTTCTCTATAACCTTGGTCATGGAGCGTAGCGTGTCGCCGTGAAAGACCGGATTCTTGAAGCGCACGTCGTTCATGCCGAGATTGCCGAACGTGGTACCGAGCGTGGTGTCGTCGACAGAAACACCGATGACGAGACCAAGCGTGAACAGGCTGTTCACGATACGTTGGCCGAACTCGGTGTTCTTCGAGAACTCCTCGTCCAGATGCAGCGGCTGCGGATTGTGAGTCATCGCGCAAAACATCAGATTATCGGTCTCGGTGACCGTGCGGGTGAGTGCGTGCTTGAACTCCATCCCGATTTCGAATTCTTCGTAATATAAGCCAGCCATTTTAGTTTCTCCTTCTTCTATTTGTCTCTGCCGGGCCCGACCGGCGATTTCAGGCGTATCTTGCGGCAGACGAGCCGCAGGTCGCAGACCATTGCCGTCTTGTCGTGCTGGTTGATTGCTTCCAATTTCACCACCACCAGACCATCGGCATGATCGTCGCCGCGGTCGATCAATTCCGTAATCTCACCTTTCGCCCAAAGCGTGTCTCCGACATATGTAGGCGCCATCATGCGCAGCTTGTCCACACCGGCCAGCGCCGAGAGGATTTCGCCGTCATACCCCAGCAACCCGACCGCGATCGTATAGACCATCGGACCTTGGGCGATACGTTTGCCGTACACGGTATGCTGGGCGAATTCGTCATTGGTCTGGAGCTCGAGCCAGCTGCCCATGAACATGGCGAAATTGACGATGTCGGTCTCGGTAATTGTACGCCCGGTCGATATCTTACTGTCGCCGACCTTCATTTCGCCGAATGGCTTGTCGATCATAAAAAATTCACTCCTCGTTAGGGTCTAAAATGGTAGAGGGCGGGCCCCGCCGGTCAATCGAGGAATAGGGGTTATCGCCAACTCTTTTCCATCATCAAAAACGATCCAGTTTTAAAAACATGACAGCTTCAACATTGACACTTGAAGACGGACCGATTGGCGCTGCCATCAGCGACGTCGATCTCCGCGGCGATATCCCAGACACAGTTTTCAGCGAGATCGAGCGCACGATTGCCGAGCGCGCGGTCGTCGTCGTGCGGGACCAAGTTGATCTCCCTTCCTCTGCCCTCGTCACCTTCGCGCGGCGATTCGGCACGCCGCAGGTCAATGTGCGTGCCGAGGCCAATAACGATGCGAACCCCGAGATATTCTGGGTATCCAACGTCAATGAAAATGGCAAACCGCTTGGCTCCCACGATGCCGGGCGTTACTGGCATTCGGATCTTTGCTATTTGGAGAAGCCGAGTGACCTGACCTTGCTACATGCCTTGGAGGTACCCTCGAAGGACGGTGTGAGCTATGGCGCCACACAGTTCGCTAGCGCGGCCGCGGCATATGACGCTCTGCCGGAAGACATTAAAGATCGGATCGACGGGCGCGCGGCGCGCAACGGCTATCGCTTCATGTGGAACCGCAAGGCACACGAATTCGGTAAACGACCCGTGCTCAGCGAGGAAGAGCTGGCCAAATTCCCCGACGACGCCGTCCAGCCCATCGTCCGCACCCATCCCCGCACAGGGCGAAAATGCCTCTATGTCTGTGACGGCTACACCCACCAAATCGACGGGTTGCCAAAAGACGAGAGCGACAAATTACTCGCCCTCCTCTTCGAGCATCTCACCCGCGAAGAATTTCGTTACAGCCACGAATGGCGCGTCGGCGATCTACTGATCTGGGACAATTGCGCGGTCCAGCACAAGGCGCGTTTCGACTACCCGCCGGAGCTACGCCGGCGCATGCAGCGCTGCACAATCGAAGGCGGTGTGCCGTACTGACGCTAACCGAACTTGCGTCATTCCGGAAACGCATTTGCGTTATCCGGAATTATTGCCTGAGTGTCCCTAGGTTCACTGATGCTCGTCTGAATTACTCAGGCCATAATTCCAGGTTCCCGCATTGCGGGCCCCGGAACG
This sequence comes from Alphaproteobacteria bacterium, assembly GCA_049601975.1. GTDB lineage: Bacteria > Pseudomonadota > Alphaproteobacteria > UBA8366 > UBA8366 > UBA6544. Next base: position 6,946 of record JBMYRC010000077.1, read on the forward strand.
ACCGCAAAGAGGAGAAGGACTGAACTTACTTATCATACAGCCGGATCATCGCGGAATTATCCGTGTCCCCCAACCCGCGCGAGACCAGCAGTCGGTGCAACTCAGTGACCAGACGAGTGATTGGCGTCGCCGTTCCGGTCTCCCGGGATAGTTCGCCCACCATCTCCAGGTCTTTCAGCATGATTGAGATGGTGGCTGCCGGCGTAAAATCCCGATCGATCATCCGTCCCATGAAATCCTGCAAGACGACGGAGTCCGCGCGCCCACCCGCGAGCGCTCCCGGGATGAGTTTGGCGTCTATACCCGCATCCAACGCTAGCTGCGTCGCCTCCGCCACCACGGCGACGTGAGCCGCAACGAGAGTTTGATTTATAAGTTTCGTGGATTGCCCCGCACCAGACGGGCCCATCAAGGTGAAGCGGGCCGCATAGGCCGCTACCATCGCTCGCACCTTCTCGAATGCGCTCTCATTGCCGCCTGCCATGACAACCAGCGTGCCTCGCTCCACGCCCGCGGGGCCACCAGAGACCGGCGCATCCAACCAATGCATGCCGCACTCCGCTTCAATGCGAGCGGCAAAGCCACGCGTGGCATCGGGCTTGATACTGGAATGGTCCACCAAAACAGTGCCGGACCGCGCACCCTCGGCGATACCGTTCTCTTCGAACACCACCGTCTCCACCGCATTCGTGTCGGTCACGCAAAGCACAACGATGTCGCATTCCTCTGCGAGGTGTTTTGGTGAGGCGGCTTCTTCGGCACCTTGCGCTAAAGCCGGTCGAAGTTTATCCGGGGTCCGGCCCCAGACCCGCATCGGATAGCCCGCCGCCTGTAATTTGAGCGCAATGGGTGTCCCCATCAAACCGAACCCGATGAACCCAACAGTTGGCTGTTGCGGCATTAATTACTCCTCACGTTCGGGGTCTCGTCAAAGACCTCGAAATATTTGTTCTCGAGTATGCTCTGACGTTCGTAAATAGAACCGTTGAGCTCCGGTGGCGGCAATGGAATACGCACCGGGACCTCGGTCATTCGTGGGACCAAGGTTGCCGCTCCCCGCGCCATATCCGAATTGAAATCTTCCAGCTCGGAGACACCGAGCAACGGCCAGGCATCCGCCGCCGCGTACATAATCAACAGTAACCGCCGAGGATTGGCAGATGTATTCAACGCTGAATCATGAATGGTTCTGGCATGATGGATCGTCATGGTGCCCCGTCGCCCGGTCAATGGCACAGCTTGGCTAAAATCAATGCCCGATGCAGCAGGGTCGATAGCGCCGCAGAACACGCCGTTTGTGTGATGATCGTGGACCGGTCCCTTATGGCTACCGGGGATAACCATCAGCGGCCCGTTCTCCTCCGCACAATCATCCAACGCGATGCCGATCGCCAATAGATCATCATTTGTATAGGGATAAAACGCCCAGTCTTGGTGCCATTCGACGGCGGCCCCATACTCCGGCGCCTTGATGTTGATCTTGTTGTCGGTCGGGCTGATGCGGATCGCATCGCCAATCAATGGTGAAATCAAGTCGAGAACCGCGTCGCTTCGCGCTAAAGCGTTGAATTCGGGATGATTGCGTACCGGCCGCTTGAAACGCCGCACGCGCGGATCGCTCGCCTGGTGGCTGTCTTCGAGATCGAAAAATCCGTCACTCTCCGAGACACCGGATGCCTCGATCGTCCATTGGCCGACAATCGCACTTAAGCGCTCGACCGTTCCCAAGGCGAGCGCATCGGGAATAGTGAGGTATCCCTGCTCCCAATAGAAATTAATTTGGTCTCCGGACAATCCAGCCATGATGGAGTTTCCCTTCCCGGATATGGCTCCATCTTCATGATGTGCGAACAGCACTTATGATTCAACGACCGAACGCGAGCAAACCATGTCACCGAAAATCGGATACCTACTGCCGACCCGCGAAGCCGTTATGGAAGGCCGTCCCGAAGCCGCCCCTCTTCTATCGCTGGCCGAGAAGGCCGAGGACCTGGGCTATGATTCCGTTTGGATCGGAGATTCTCTTCTCGCCCGCCCCCGCCATGAGCCAATTACATTATTGGCCGCCGTCGCGGGCCGAACCCGGAAAGTTCAATTGGGAACCGCTGTTCTCCTACCGGCATTCCGCAATCCTGTCGTCCTTGCCCATCAAGTCGCGACACTTGATCAAGCAAGCGACGGGCGGGTCATCCTCGGTGTTGGGATCGCAGGAGACATGGCGAATATCCGCGCCGAATTCGAAGCCGCCGGTGTTCCCTTCGACAAACGGGTTGGACGGATGTTGGAAGGCCTGCGTCTCTGCCGCGCGCTATGGAGCGGCAAGCCGGTTGACTGGGACGGGCGCTGGAAAGTTGAGAAGGGCGTACTCGGCCCGACACCAGTGCAGAAGAACGGCCCGCCGATCTGGGGTGGTGGTTCGGTGACGGGTGCGCTTAAACGAGCGGCGAAGAATTACGAAGGCTGGTTCCCGACCGGTCCCGCCGACTCCGCCATATGGGGCGAGCAATGGCGCGAGACCCAAGGCTACGTGAAGGACGCCGGACGCGATGTCGATGCCTTTACGGGCGCGGTCTACCTCACCCTCGCGCTGGACGATGACACCGAAAAAGCTAATGCCAAGGTGAACAAGTTCCTGGAAGACTATTACATGCAACCAGCGGAACACCTCCGCAAACGCCAAGCCTGTTACGGCGGCCCGCCGGAAGGTGCCGCCGAATGGCTCAAAGGGTATGTCGACCAAGGTGCGAGCCATCTCATGCTTCGCTTCGCGGGGGACCACGACCGGCACTTAGAAGCCTTCACGAAAGTGCGTGCCTCACTCGGGTGGTAGCGCGTTAGGCGGCCTCCTGCATACGCTCGGTCATGCTGTAAATTCGATCGCTGAGGATGCGTGAAATCCGTCCCGAAAATTCGAGGTCGCCGTCCACGAGTTGCAAGAACATATCCGTCTCCAGGCGCAGAAGGGTCGCAGCCGTCGTCGCTCTCGCGGTAACCACACGGGACCGCGTGCTTAACAGCGCCATCTCCCCGATCAATTGATTTCCCTCTACCGTTTGACTAACCTGAACTTCCTGCTCGCCGGACCCGACATAGGTATCCACACGACCGTCTAACACCACGTAAGCGGCGTCCGCGTCATCGCCTTGGCGGAATATTTCTTCACCGGATGTGAAGGATACTCGGTCACAGGCAAAAGCGATTAGTTTCAACTGAGACGCTGCCGCATCTGCGAAGAATGTTGTTTGCCTCAGCGCCGCAATCGCCGCGACCTGCTCGTCTTCTGTCGCTTCGGACTCAGTTGATTCAACAACAACCGCCTCCATTCCATCCAAGACAAGGCGCCCGTCGCAAATGTTGTAGACTCTATCAAAGGTACCCTCTTCCGGAACTTCACTATCGATCCAAATCAGCGTCGAATTGGGCAACAAATCCTCTAGGTTTCGACGAATGATATCTCGCGTGGCCCGATTGTGAGCGCTGAGCGATTCATTCAAAACCAGAACGGCAGGTCTCTTAAGAATGCTGCGCAGCAGGACGAGACTTTGACGAGCCGCCAAGGGAATGCGGCGACCAGCGATACCCACTTCGAAATCCGCGCCTGCCAGAACCATATCTGCCTCCAGGCCCAATTCGTCGAGAATTCGATGGAGAATATCATCGACCTGTTCTTCCGCATTGGGTTTCGATGCACTTACACGCCCCATAATTAGGTTCGAGCGAAGCGATAGGCAGGGATTGTATTCGTCGACATCGAAGAACGCGATTGCTTGGCGTTCCCCATCGCTGAGCGTTTCCTGGAATAACCGGCGGGCTTCTAGAATTCGTGTTTGCATCACCGCGTTGATATGACCGAGCCGGTGTTTCTCGGCAACCAGATGGAACGGCAAGGAAATTAACAAGGATATATCCTCTTCCGCCAATTCAGAGACATCACCATCATGTTGCATGCTTAAAAAAATTCGTTTCAGTTCAACCATCGATTCTTCGTCGACGAAGTTGAACTTCTCGAAGAGTGGGTCTCCTGCTTCCATTCCGTCGAACACCTCGACGATGGTTACCGCCAGTTTCAAACCAATTTCTTGGAACTTTGAAGTTAATCTGACCTCTTCGAGCAAGGCGCGAATGCGCGGGTGACGCCCCAAATTGGCAGTCGCGAACTCTTCGCTGAGTGCTTCGCCAAATATCATATTCGCACCGACACTGGCGCTCACGTTGTATGCCTGAGCATCGAACGGATAGATCAATCCCCCCAGTTCGGGACTGTCGCGTAACTCCTTCATGACACGCTTTCGGCCCTCCAAGACGCCGGACACCAAATTCGGATGCCGCTCTGGATTGACGGCCATACTCATGGCGCGACCGTACAAAAAATCTTTAAGCTCGACGGCACGCGCGGCATGCAACCACCAGGCACGCAGCTCCAATTCGTTCTTCGCTCCAGCGTCCTGTGGATCGATCCAATTCGCCGTCACTTCATGTGGGCTATTACCAGAAGAGACTGCTTCGCTTAGCGCTTTCTCATCACCGGTTCCTGCGGTCGATATCGGCGCATGGCGCATGCCGAAGTATGAATTGTACAGGATCGTTTCATCGAAAACATAGGAGTCAGGTCCGGCGTAACCAATTGTCTTGCCGATCACCGCCTCATGCATTCGCGATACGTCGACACCCCCCATCTGAACGCTGCCTTGAGTTGGCCGAATGCGCCCCGTCAATACATTGGCCAAACTATCTCGTCCGCTTCCCGCAGCAACGAGCGCCACGCGACTGCCGGGTGCCGCTTCGAAACTGACCCCTTCCAACGATTTTACATCATCGTCGTCGGTGACTGTTACATTCGACAAGGTGATCGCCTTCGTCGACTGCTCGATCGCTTCCGGACGATCCACCAGCATCAGGTTTTCAGGGATCATATCCGCCGGATCGAATTGTTCCGTCACCTGCTGATATTTAATTTTGGCGTCCATCAAGCGTTGATAAAATTTCAGCAGCTCTTTCCACGGCTGCATCATCTGACTGTAGGCTCCCAGCACTGCAACCAATTGCCCGATATCGAGCTCACCGTTCAGAATCAGGATGCCGCCGACGGAATAGAACAAAAGCGGCGTCAGTTTCAGGAGGAAATTATTCAGAAACTTCAGAACCGCCTTATTCTGATAGATACTCATCCGCACGCGGAAGACACCGCCGAGATGGTTAGTGAAATCGGAAAGCGTGAACAACGCGGTATCATGGGTGTGGATATCGTTGATACCTGAGACTGCCTCGCTGATCCGTCCCGCGACATTGCGGATACGCACGACCCGTTCTTTCGCCAGTAGGTTCACCTTCTTTTGAAGCTTCGGAATGATGTAAGCCTGCAAAGGAATGATGGAGATACTCGCAAACCCCATGATCGGGTCTTGAATGAAGACGAACAATAAAACCGTCAGCATTGTGCCACCCTGGAACAGCGGTAACTCGACAGCATCGGCGAAGAATTGACTGAACGGCTCCACTTTGGCCGTAATCATCGACGTCAACTCGCCTTGTGATGTCTTTTGAAAATGCTTTACCGGGAAACGGTGGATGCGCTCGAACAAGGTATAGCGCAATCTGCGTAACAAGCGTTCCGACGTGATTCCCTTGAAAATGAACAACGACACCGTGATGCCGCCATTGATGATCAGGAGTACGAAGAAGAGCGCGCAGAGTGTCAGCAGGTATTCAAGCTGGTCGAAACCGATACCGAAATACTCGCGCGGAAACGGACCGCCGGCCCCTTTGGAGCCAAGAGCATTGTTGACGATGACCTTCGGTAACTCCAACGCATAGTACAGCAGTGGAAAAGAAGCGATCGTCACCGCGAGGATGACAAGTTGATAGCCCCGGTTGTAGCGCCAGATAGAACCGTACAAGCTTTTTTCCACTTTTGTCTTCCCCCGACTTTGATTGGGTCCGCAAACGAACCAACGTCCACATTAGACGGAGCGAATGAACGAATGGTTACACTTGGTGCGACGAATAACTTCGTTCAGTTTGCATTGGACAGTCGTACCGCCTCGTTTCCGGAGAAAGCGCGGGCGATGGCGACCGACGCAATCACCGATTTACTCGGCTGCATGATCGCGGGTGGCGGCGAGCCTCTGGCGGAGATGTTGGGCGAAATCGTCTTCGACGTGCCAGTCAGCCAAGGCGCACCACTCGCCGTGACCGGACGATCCGCCTCCCCTCATGATAGCGCCCTTTATAACGGCGCCTTGGCCCACGCTATCGACTATGATGACGTGACCCACCCCGCCTACGCCCATCCCGGCGCATCCATCGTACCGGCGGTCTTCGCCACGGCCGCCTTTGAAGACATCTCCGGTGCGGAAGCGCTGAGCGCCTATATCCTCGGTATCGAAATGGTCAGCAAACTCGGCCGCGCGCTCAACACGGCGCATTATAAGAACGGTTGGCATGCCAGTGCCACGTTCGGAACAATGGGTGCCGCAGCGACCGCAGCCGCGATGCTTCGCCTTGATGCGGACGCCTATGCCCGCTCCTTGGCTTTGGCGGCATCGGCAGCGAGCGGTCTGCGCGCCAATTTCGGCACCATGACAAAACCACTTCATGTGGGCTATGCCGCGCGGAATGCAGTCCTCGCCGCATTGATGGCGCGTGCGGGAGTTTCCGCCAGCACAGAGATACTTGAGCACCCCTATGGTTTCGCCGAGGTTTTCAATCATCACGGCGATATCGATTGGCCACAATTCGAGACTTGGGGAGATCCACTCGAAATTCTGACCGAGTTTGGCCTTGGCCTGAAACCCTATCCCGCCTGCGGAGCCGCCCACCCGCCCATCGAAGCCGCTGTCAATCTAGGCGACCAAATCGACGGTGGTCTGGACGCGATCAGCGATATCCGCATCGGCGTGACGGAAATGCATTTCGAGCCGATGATCTATGACCGGGCAACAAACGGCATGGAGGCGAAGTTTTGCATGGGATACTGCATCGCCGCTGCCCTCCTCGACGGTGACGTCACCTTGCGGAGCTTCGACGATGCGCAAGTATCGCGCATTAATGCCTCTGGATTGATCGAGAAGGTACGCATGGAGCTGGACGAGCGCGTCACCGGGAATTCCGAATTCGGCTCCGTCGTGACGATAACGACCAAATCGGGGCAACGGCTCGAGCAAATCATCCCGCTGGCGATCGGCAAACCGGAGCGATGGTTCCCAAAGGAACGCCTGGAGACTAAATTCCATGATTGTTGCGCCGGTGTGATCAGCCGCGACCACGCATCGGAGATATTCGAACTGGCACAGAATATCGAAACCGCCTCCTCTCTGACGACATTGATAGATGCGGTCGGCCGCGCCCCAACATCCGCATAAGCGCGCTTGTCGAGTGGGGGCCCGCGGAACACTTTACCTAAGAACAGATATCAACGTGTGAGGCTCCCGATGCCCTCCCCTTCAATTCGCCCCTTGGACAGCGCTTTCGGCGCAGAAGTGACTGGGCTTGATCTAAGCAGCCCGATGGATGCCGAAACAAAGGCTGCGATGAACCAAGCCTTTCTCGATCACATCGTCCTCGTGTTCCGCGATCAAGATCTAACAGCCGAGGAATACCGAGATAGCATGGCGCAATTTGGTGAGCCGATGCTGCAACACAATGAGCGTTTTCGCCTGCCTGAAACACCGATGGTCAGCCGTATCATCAACCGAGAAAAGATGCGTCCGGCCTCGATGTGGCACACGGACCACACCAATCATGAGCGTCCGCCCAAAGCGACCGTGCTGTACGCGCGAAAGCTGCCATCGAAGGGCGGTGATACCTGTTTCGCCAATATGTATGCGGGGCTCGACAATCTTTCGTCTGACTCTCGAGCCGCAATTGACGGGAAACTCACGATCAATCATCTGGAACAGGATAACCCGAATTACACCGATCGCGACCGCGATCAATACGACAAAGCCGTCCGCCAACCGATGATCCGCACCCACCCGGAGACCGGCAAACAAGCACTCTATTTCCATGTTACCAAGGCGCTTGGCATAGAAGGAATGGAGCAGGAAAAAGTCCGCCCCTTTCTCGAAGACCTTTTGCGCCAATCGATCAAACCCGAAAACACGCTCCGCCATCGCTGGCAACTCGGCGATGTGGTGATGCTCGACAATCGCTGCACCATGCATCGCGCCGACCCCGAATACGATATGACGGAAGAGCGTCTGCTCTGGCGCATCATTCTGCGCGGCGACCGGCCAGTTTAGATACGATGCCATTGATCACAAACCATATCGACGGCAGCTTCGCTGTCGAAATCGAGGGCATTAACCTGTGGGAAGAGCCGACGGCCAAGACCATCGAGGAGCTCCGCGATCTATGGAGCCGCCACGGAGTCATGGTCTTCCGCCGCCAAGCGGTCAACGAAGAAGAACTGATCCGGTTTAGTGCGCATTTCGGGGAGGTCGTGCCGCACACCCGGCCCGACTGGGCATCCCCAACTTCGCGCGAGATCACCATCGTCTCTAACATGAAAAATGCGGACGGTGTCGGAATCGGTGGCCTCGGAACGGGAGAACTTGCGTGGCACACCGACCAAAGCTTCGTCCCCTACCCAGCAACCGGATGTTTACTCTACGCGGTTGAGTTGCCGCCGGACAATCCAGACACAAGTTGGGCCAACCTCCTCCAGGCTTATAAAGGTATGCCGGACGCGTTAAAAGAACGCGCACAGGGAAAAGTCGGCGTCTTCGACTACATGCAGCGGGTCGGCAACTACAACGAAGGGAACGAGCCGTCGGAAGAAATCCGCAAACGCCTGCCACCGGTCAAACATGCTGTCGTCAACAGCCACCCGATCACGGGCGAAAAATCTCTCTATCTCGATCCCGGCACGATGACCGGCATCGACGGCTTAGAAGATGAGCGTGGACGGGCACTGCTGGCCGAATTAACCGACGCCGCTACCCAACCCGAATATGTCTACGACCACAAATGGCGGATCGGCGATGTTGTGATGTGGGATAACGGCTTCCTGCTACACAAACGCCAAGCCTTCGAAGCATCCGGCAATCGGTTGATGAAGCGCACGATTATTGAACTGCCGAAAGAACGGCACATTTGCCCGGGGCCAGCATAACATTTTGCAAGGCGGCTGAGCCCTCTAACGGGCCTGCCCGTGATATTCCTTGTTTGGCATCATATCGACGGCGCTCGCCATGCGATTGGTCATGTTGAAGAAACTGGCGACCGCGCTGATATCCCAAATATCCCCATCGCTGAAACCGGCGTCGCGCAGAACCTGCCGGTCCGCTTCCTCAATTTGGTGGGCCGCTTCAGTTAATTTAGCCGCGAAATCAAGCATCGCGCGATGGCGTGGTGACAGCTCGGCAGCGCGGTAATTCATTGCCAGTATTTCCCCAAGCTCGGGATCGCCAGATTGCGCCCGCACTTCCGCGCCGTGTGAGACCAGACAGTAATAACACCGGTTAATGGAAGAGACGACGACCGCGATCATCTCCCGTTCCAGCTCGCTCAAGCCCGACTCCCCGCCCATCAAGTCGGTAAAGAAATCCGCGAATGTGGCCAGTTTGGCATTATCGAAACTATAGGCCTGGATGACGTTCGGCACGAAGCCGAGCTTATCCTGCAGGATGCGCAGATACTTTCGGCGCCTTTCGTCGAGATTGTTGCGATCCTCGATCTCGAGAGCGGTAACGTGGTCCGGTTGCGGCATGACGGCATTCCTTCTGTTTCGAGAACTTGATCTTGAGCCGGAACCATCAACCGTACAAAGCGACATATTGTCGTGCCTTCCAATGACTTCACCCTTCGACAGGCCCACGGTCAGGTTTCTATAATCACTGCATAAAATACCTCATCCTAAGCCTGTCGAAGGGTGAGCCAACCAAGCGCAAGAAAAGCCACATGACGAACACCATCCCTTCCCGCGACACCTGCGTCCTCCGTTACGTCCTGGACCATTGGGCAGACGCGAAGCCCGACCAAGTGTTTTCAATCTTCGAGGACAACGAGACCTGGACCTATGCCGAGACGCGCGCGCGCGCCCGAACCTTGGGCGCCGCGTTGCAGGCCATGGATGTAGGTGAAGGGGATCACGTTGTCGTCTGGCTGCCGAACGGTAAGGAATGTCTCGAGGCGTATTGTGCGCTCGGGTATATCGGCGCGGTCTTTGTGCCGGTCAATGTCGCCTATCGGGGCGATCTGTTAGCGCATGTCATCGACAATGCGGACGCCAAACTCGCGTTGGTTCATCCGGACTTGGTCGCTCGCCTCGAGGATATCAACACCGCCATGCTGGAGACGGTCGTCACGGTCGGCGACACAGCATTTCCGGTAAAAGGCCTGAGTGCCCTCACCTATGCGGAGTTATTGGTGAAGGGCGGTGAGATAGCGCCGTTATCGCGCGAGATCGAGCCTTGGGACACGCAAGCGATCATCTACACGTCGGGGACGACCGGTGCCTCGAAAGGTGTGCTGTCTTCCTACCTTCATAATTATGCCGGCATGAACCGCGACGTCTGGACCTGCGTCTCCAACGACGACCGCTACTTGATCAACATGCCGATGTTCCATATCGGCGGCTGCTTCATCGTCTATTCAATGCTGTGCCGAGGCGCTTCCATCGCCATGACGACAGGCTTCCGCACCGACACCTTTTGGGAGACGGTGGAGCGCACCCAAAGCACAGTCGTCTTCTTGCTCGGCGTGATGGCGGCATTCCTATTGAAGGAAGATCCGCACGACGAGGACAAGACCCACTGCATGAAAACCATGATGGTCGTGCCCTTCAACGAGGAAGCCACACATCTGGCCGAGCGTTTCGGCGTGACCGTTCACACCATCTTCAATATGACGGAGATCTCGTGCCCGATCTTCTCACCGGCCAACCCAACACAAGCCGGATATTGCGGTCGCCCGCGCGATGGCGCCACCCTGCGCGTCGTCGACGACAATGACATCGAAGTTCCGCCCGGCACCACCGGGCAATTGATCATCCGCACCGACCAACCCTGGGCGATGAATCACGGCTACTACAAGAATCCCGAAGCCACAGTCGAGGCCTGGCGCAACGGTTGGTTCCACACCGGCGACGCATTCCGCATGACCGAAGACGGCGACTTTTTCTATGTCGACCGCATCAAAGACGCGATCCGACGGCGCGGCGAAAACATCTCTTCGCTCGAAGTAGAATCCCAAGTCAACGAACACCCTGCCGTCCAAGAATGCGCCGCCATCGCGGTGCCAAGCGAATTCGGCGAGGGTGAAGTGATGATCGTCCTCGCGGCCAAGTCAGGACAATCGGTCGAGCCGGCAGAGTTATTGGAATTCCTGCGCCCCCGCATGGCCCACTTCATGATCCCGCGCTACATCCGCATCATGGACGAGTTGCCGAAGACTCCGACGACGAAGATACAAAAGGGCCCATTGCGGGAGGACGGTATCACGGCGGATACGTGGGACCGCGAAGAGGCAGGGATTAAGGTGCGTGCGGAAAAGCTGGGGTAACAATTCGGATAATTACGCGATCGCCCTTCGACAAGCTCAGCATGAGGTGCCTGTCAGCGCTCAATCTCCAACGTTACCGCCTTCGTCTGATACCAGGACGACAGCCACGCAGATTGCCGACCGTCTCCTCCGGCGACCAATACGACAAATTTTTCGGGATCCATCACGATCGGTACTAAATAGTCCGGGTCGTCGATATCGTACTCTTCTGGCCAGGAGCGAAAGTTCCAGTAGGTACGATCACGCAGGTCGCGCATCGGCATGCGCGCGTACTCAAAGAGGAATTCTTGGATATCGCGGCGGGAGTATCCATCATCGGCAATTTCTTTGGCATGCTCCGGGCCTAGCACAATGGCAATGAAACTACCGTGCCCTTGATGCATGTAATTGACGATTCCCATGCGGCGCATCGATCCCGCGATGGTTTCCAAATTTCCGCGCCCGGTC
>JBMYRC010000078.1:0-18602 GCA_049601975.1 Alphaproteobacteria bacterium
TGGCAGCGCGCCAGTAGGGAATCGAGAATGGCTCTGGGGTTCGTGTTCGTCATTGGAAAGGACCTAATCCGGTAGGGGAAAATTCGCGGCGGCTAGATAACATAGTGCTCAACGGTTAGCCAAACCCGGTTTAGGACACTGCTGAATCACATAGTGTAGTTCATGCCCATGCGGCCGCCGTCGACATAAATCGTCTCTCCGGTGATGTAACTTGCCTTGTCGCTGGCGAGGAAGGCTACGACATCGCCGATTTCGCGCGGCGATCCGATCCGTTTCAAGGGTGTGCGCGACATGACCATTTTCATTGCATCCGGGTTGTCATTGACGCTCGCCATCATGGCGGTGTCGATCGAGCCCGGACCAACCGCGTTGACGCGGATATTGTGGGGCGCTAGCGCCAATGCGGCGGCTTTAGTGAGCTGCATGACGCCGCCCTTGGAAGCGCAATAGGCCGCAATGCTCGGGATCGCCACCTGTGCGTTGATGGAGGACATGTTGACGATAGCGCCTTCGATCCGCTTTGAGACCATGGCCTTGGCCGCGCGTTGAATTGCCTGGAAGGTTCCCGTGAGATTGACGTCGATGACCGATTGGAATTGATCGAGCGTAGTCTCCAAGAACGGGGCGGGGTGCGCGATGCCCGCGTTATTCACGAGAATAGAGGCCGCACCGATCTCAGCTTCGATTTGGTCGAACAGCGCGTCGACCTGCTTCTGGTCCCCCATGTCGCAGGTGATGCCGACCGTGCCGTTCCCCAAGGTCTCCGCTGCTTTGGCCACGCCGTCGGCGTTGATATCGGCCAACACGATGCGGGCACCGGATTCGCAAATCGCCTCGGCACAAGCGTAGCCGATACCTTGGGCGCCGCCCGTTATGATGGCAATAGGCGTGTCGGTCATAATATCTCTCCCGTTCCCATGGAACTCTTGTGTAAGGTCAATGGTTCTCAATTAACACGGCCATGGGGTGTGGACAGATAAAAATTAGTTAACGTTAAAAATAATTCGACAATATTAGAAATATCGTTGTGTCGTTTGAAAATACTCTCTAAATGTTCAGCATGAACGAAAAAACTGCGGCAGGACGCTTGGAAGCGTTGGGGCATCAGACGCGTCTTTCGATTTACCGGCTCCTGGTGAAGGCGGGGGATGATGGGCTTATTGTGGGCAATATTCAAAAGGCCCTTGATGTGCCCGCGTCGACGCTCTCGCACCATCTTGCAAAATTGGCCCGGGTTGGGCTGGTGTCGCAAGGACGGCGTGGGCGGGAGATTTACTGCAGTGTGGATTATGACGAGATGCGGGCGTTGGTCGGCTTTTTGACCGAGGAATGCTGCGCTGGTGTCACCCTTGAACAAGACGCGCAAGACGCGGCATAGAGCATACGGAAAACGGCTATGTCCGACATTTCACTTCACTTAAAGAATGCCGCTGGGTTCGGGCGCCGGATTGAACGAGTTTTGCTTGCGGTCGTGGCGATCTTCCTTGGTCTTGTCGTCTTCGTGCCCGAGCAAGCGCAAGCGAGCCTGAGCTTCGTTGGCGAAGCGCTGACCGGCATGGTGCCGTTCCTGGCACTCGCCATCGGTATCGCGGCATATGCGCGCGCTAGTGGTGCGGACAATCTAATCGCCAAGGCATTCCAAGGCCGATTGTCGACGATGATCGTGGTCGCGGCACTGTTCGGCGGCATGTCCCCGTTTTGCTCTTGCGGCGTGATCCCGCTGATCGCCGCCTTATTGGCCATGGGCGTTCCGGTCCCCGCCGTCATGGCGTTCTGGCTCGCGTCGCCCTTGATGGACCCGACGATGTTCGTCCTCACCATGGGCACGCTCAGTCTCGATTTCGCTATCGCTAAGACCATGGCGGCGGTCGGCATCGGCATGATGGGCGGATTTAGCACGGCGGCGCTGATGGCGCGGGGCGCGTTCGCAAACCCCTTGCGTGACGATGTTACTGGATGTGGCGGTTGCGGCGCGCCGACAATCGACCCAAAAGCCAAAGTCGCTTGGAAGTTCTGGGAAGAAGAGGATCGTCGACAAAAATTCTTCAAGGAATCTGGCTCCACCTCGCTCTTCCTTTTGAAATGGCTGACCCTCGCTTTCCTGCTGGAAAGCTTGATGATCGCCTATATTTCCGCCGATCAAATCGCCAGTGTGCTGGGCCAAGGCAATGACTGGGCTATCCCCTTGGCGACATTGGTTGGTGTGCCGGCCTATCTGAACGGCTACGCGGCCTTGCCGCTGGTGGCTGGGCTAATTGAGCTCGGCACCGCGCCGGGTGCGGGAATGGCGTTCCTGGTCGCGGGCGGTGTTACCAGTATTCCGGCGGCCATCGCCGTCTATGCGTTGGTGAAGAAGCCACTCTTCCTCTGGTATATCGGCCTTTCTCTCGCGGGGGGACTACTGGCTGGGTTTCTCTTTCAACTCTACGTCGGTTGATGGTGGACAGGCCCGGACCGCCCGATACACCCGAACCTGCTAAGGGTCAGGTCTGACGCCTGTAACAATGGGTATTGGCGAATCGTCGTTCGATTTTCATATTAGCTTCATGACTAAATACAAGCATATCTCGGTCACCCCGCTGACGCCCGCCGTCGGCGCGGAGATCGGCCATGTTAATATCGCGGCCGGCGTTGATGACGAGACGATCCGCGAAGTTCATACCGCCCTGATGGATCACGGTGTCGTCTTCTTTCGCGACCAGGACCTTACGGCCACTCAGCAGCGTGACTTCGCGGGCCGCTTCGGGCGTCTGCGCAAGGCCAAACGCTCCGCCTTTTTGGTTGAGGAGGGCGTGCCGGAAATGCACGTGTTGATCAATGACGAGGACCGGCCGCCCAACGTCAACCATTTCCATTCCGATGGAATCTTTCGAGCAAAGCCGGAATTCGCCTCGATCCTGCGCTCGGTTGAATGCCCGCAAGCGGGCGGCGACACCATCTTCGTTGGCATGCAAGCGGCCTATGAGGCCTTGTCGACGGATATGAAAACTTATCTTGCGGACAAGGATGCCGTGAACGATTTCATGAAGCTGCATGGCAGCCCGAAAAAGGCGCGGAGTTGGGAAGGCGATAATTTCGAACGCATGGATGCGTCCCGTCGCGCTAACCCGCCGGTCGCTCACCCCATGGTGAAAATTCATCCGGTGACGGGCCGCAAGAGCCTCTACATTTCGGAAAGTTTTACCGCGAGTGTACTCGGACTCGGTGACGATGAAAGCCGGGGGCTGCTCGAACTGTTGAACCGCCATTGCGCGCGTCCGGAATTCCAATGCCGCTTCCATTGGCGGCCGAATTCCATGGCGCTTTGGGACAACCGCGCGACCATGCACTACGCCGTCGCAGATTATTGGCCGGAACGCCGATTGATGAACCGTGTGACAATTGAAACTGACGAGGTCGGCGTGGAGAAAGCGGTGGTGGCGGAATAGCGAGGTCGCCCTTCAACACGCTCCCAATCAGTGTGGCCGTTCTTCTGTCTTGCGACCCCTGAACTGATCGGTCGACCCTCCCGACTCTGTCATTCCCGGGCACCTCGTGAACCCTGAACGAGGACTGTGCACGTGCTCACCTATCGGCGGGACCGTCTAACGGAACAGGCGGTCGCCGAGCTCCTTCTCCAGACCTGCGTATAGCTCAGCAACCTGATCGGCGTAGCCGTTATAGGGTAGTGTTATTACGCGTTTGCTGCCGCCACCGAGGACACGCTCGCTCGCTTGGGTCCACCGGGGATGGTCGACCTTCGGGTTCACATTGGCCCAAAATCCGTACTCCTTGGCCTGGATGACTTCCCAAAAACTTTTCGGTTGCTTGTCGGTAAACGTGAACTTGACCAACGACTTGATGTTCTTAAAGCCGTATTTCCACGGCACGGCGAGGCGCAAGGGTGCTCCGTTTTGGCGCGGAATCGGCTTGCCGTACATTCCCGTGGCGATGAAGGCAAGTTCGTTCGTGGCCTCCGCGATCGTCAGGCCTTCCGTATAGGGCCAGGGATACCAGAACTGTTTGAGCCCCGGCATAGTTTCCTTCTGTTCCGCCGTTTGCATGACGACGTACTTGGCGCCGGACAGCGGCTTCGCGAAATCGATCAGGGCCTTCATCGGAAAGCCGCTCCATGGCACCGCCATCGACCAGGCTTCGACGCAACGGAAGCGGTAGAGGCGTTCTTCCAACGGCATTTGGCGGATCAAGGTATCGAAATCGACGGTCATTTCCTTCTCAATCATGCCGTCGAATTGGATCGTCCAGGGTCGGATTTTCAATTTCTGTGCGGTTTTGGCGATCCGTTTGTGACTGCCAAATTCATAGAAATTGTTATAGGTGATGGCGTGCGCTTCTTCGGTCAGCTTCCGCGGCTCGATGGTGTATTTCTCGTTTCGCTTTACCGGGTATAGGTCTGCCGTCGGATCGTCGCCCGCCGCGGCCCAGGCCGAGCCCGCCACGCCGCCGGCACCCGCGATAAGGGCGGGACCCGCCGCAATGGCTTTACAAAGACGGCGGCGGTCCAAGAAGACGCTTTCGTCCGTCGCCGCTGATTCCGGCAATTCCCACAGTCGCTTTACTCGTGTCAGCATCATTCGACCCTTTGGTATATTAGAATGTTGCTAAATACCTACGCGGTTCCGCCGCGACCGCAAAGTCAAGCTTCCGTGAGGGAAAGTGAGGTCAGCTGAAGCTGACCTCAACCGTGCCAAGCGACCCGAAATCGCCCTTCACCGTGCCGCCTGCTGGGACCGGGAGCATCTCGGCGGCGCTGCCGCTGGAGACCCAATCGCCCGCTTTCAGGCTATGGCCGCGTGTCTTCAGGTGATTGGCGAGCCAGGTAATCGACCCGACCGGATTGCCGCCCATCACGTTTTGCCCGGTGCCGACGGCTTTTTCCTCGCCGTTGATGATCTGGCGGACTGGGTGGTTGGCGTAATCGATGCTCTCCCAATCTTCCGTCCCCGCCCCATAGGCGAAAGCGCCGTTGGCGCCGTGATCGACGACGATGGCAAGGCCACTCATCGGTACCGCGCCGGAGAGACGGCGATTGACGATCTCGATTGCTGGGTGGACGGAACCGATCACTGCTTTGATGTCGTCATCCGTATAGTCACCGTCTTTCGCGGGAAGATCGGCTTTGAGACGGAAGGCGAACTCGCACTCGCTGATGCGCAATCCCGGATCGGGCATATCCATTTTGCTCGAATTCTCAAGAACGTAGGACGCGAAGATCGGACCCGCCCCCGGGCCATCGACGCCCATTTTCTCTTGCCCCGGTTTATTGGTGAAAGCGACTTTCCAGCCGACCACCGCATCGCCCATTCCGGAGACGATACCATCCTGGATGGCATAGGCTTCGTCCATATTCTGGGGCATGCCGCCCGGCAGTTCGTCCATGACGCGGCCTTCTTTGCGCGCGGATACAAGCGC
Source organism: Alphaproteobacteria bacterium (assembly GCA_049601975.1). Classification (GTDB taxonomy): domain Bacteria; phylum Pseudomonadota; class Alphaproteobacteria; order UBA8366; family UBA8366; genus UBA6544. The sequence continues at coordinate 5,413 of JBMYRC010000078.1, forward strand.
GGCTGCCGCCGCCGAAATATCGGTCATTCGGGTCTTCTCCTGTTCTGTATATTCACTGACCGCTACTCGGCTGCGGCCTTGTGCTGTTCGATCATATCATCCGCGGCTCTGCCAGCTAATTCTGCCATATGATCGAATGACCATTCGAATGAGCCGATCCCCATGGTTTGCGACCGCAGATCGATGGCGAGATCATGGAGTTCCGATTGCGGAATATTGGCCTGCACCTCGTCCCAACCGGTCCAACCGTCCTTGGCCTGGAAGCTCAATATTTGCCCGCGCCGTTTGGTGATGATGCTTTGCGCGTTAGAGGTATATTGGTTTGGGATGGCGATATTTACGTTGCAAATTGGCTCCAGCAAAACCGGACTGCAATTTGGCAAAGCGTCCTTCATTGCCAAAATACCGGCGCGCCGGAACGCCATGTCGGAGCTGTCGACCGCGTGGTGCTGTCCGTCGAACAGATTGACCAACAGATCGACCACAGGAAAGCCGAGCGGGCCTTCCGTGCAGTATTCCTTCACACCCGCCTCAACTGCTGGAATATATTGGCGCGGCACTACCCCGCCCGAAATCGATTGTGAGAATTCGAAGCCACTGCCGCGCGGCTGCGGTTTGATGTCCAGATGCACGTCGCCGAATTCGCCGTGCCCGCCAGATTGTTTCTTATGTCGGGCGTGTTGCTGGATCGCTTTCTTGATTGTCTCCTTATAGGGTGTGCGCGGGCGATGCATGGTGACCGCGGTGTTGAAGCGGTTCTTCAATCGCTGTCCCAATACTTGCAGCTGAATTTCGCCCTGACCCCACAATACGTTCTGATTTGTGTCGTCGTTGTGGCTCATGGAGATCGAGGGGTCCTCTTCCATCAGCCGGGCGATCCCGGTTGAAAGTTTGACCTCGTCGTCCCGTTTGTCGGGGATCGCGACCATTGAGAAAATAGGGGCGGGTGTCTCGGGCCAATCCATGGAGTCTGTGGCCCCAGCTTCGCTCAGTGTATGACCTGTATGCACGTCCTCCATGCGTCCCATGGCGACGACGCTTCCGGCAATTGCCGATGTAATCCTTTTGGCCTCGTGTCCTTTTAATAAATTCATACCGCTGACTCTATGATTGCCGAAGCCCACTCGTCCTTCATTTCGCCCTTCCAGACACGGCCAACGGACATCTTTCCCGCATGTAGCATGTGGTAGGTCTTGAACACTTGGACGACTGTATCGCCGTCGGCGCCGACGTGGCGTTCCAAGGTCTGTATGACTTCGGGCGCTTCATGGCGGAGCGCCTTCATCAATCTTAAAACCCCGTGGTCGCGTTCGGCCGCCCCAAGAAAGACCAGCGTGATCAGGTCGTTCTGTAAGTCGGCACCGAGCAAGGCATACACTTTTTCACTTGGTGGCACGTTGTCTTCAAGCAGTTGCTCCAACAAGTCGTCATCGAAATCGGCGAGGGACTCGAGCATTTCCTGGCGCGCTTCCTCATTTCGATCCGAGACGGATTCCGGTACTTCGATCAGTTTCGAAGCGGTGCCGGGCTCGTACTCGTAAGCGCGTTTGGAGACCAAATTGACATATCCAGTGACCGCATCGCCGTCGCGGATCGGTACTTGGCGCAGGACTAAGGGTTTTGATGAGACATCCTGTAGGGCGGCCAAAAGGTCGCGCACGGTCTCGGAGGAATGGTCCACTTTGTTGATGAACAGCATGCGGGGGATGTCATGAGCATCGAGGAATTGCATGACCGGTGCCAGCATCAGCGCCTTGCTGGTTTCCGGCTCGCAGACGACGATAGCGACGTCGGCGGCCATCAAGGCAGCGCGGGATTCTTGGATGAACTCGACCGAACCTGGGCAGTCGACGAATGTCCATTCCTCGTCGAGGAAAGTGGCGGACGCGATGTTGAGTTCGGTGGACATTTGACGGGCGCGAGCGTCGTCGGAGGAATCGCCGACGGTATTTCCGTCCTTGATGGTACCGAGGCGTGGTATCGCCTCGCAGGTGTAGAGTAGGGCTTCGAGAAGCGATGTCTTGCCGCTGAGATAGGGCCCGACAATCGCTGCGCAACGTGGTCCGGAAGGCGCTTTTCCTGACATGGCACTCCCCCTGTTATGTTTCGCTTCTCTCCTTGGCTGCATCGTTTCGGACGATGCTTCTATTAATTCAAGTATTCCATGGTCCCAAGGGGTGAACCCGGATGCAAGAATTAAAAAGGGAACCGGATCAGGCCCCGTCTTTGTAGGGTTTTAGTACCGCGTAGAATGCATCATGGGTCGGCGTCGGAACGCCGACCTCACGACCGAAGCGGCAGACGGCGCCCGATATCCAATCGAGTTCCATTCGCTTGCCGCCGTTCAGGTCGTGGACCATGGAGGCAACCATCGGAGCCGGGAAGTCGTCGATGCCTTTCAACTCCTGAGCAATGGCATGGTCCGGCAAGGGAACGCCTTTGGCGCGCGCGACGGCGACAGCTTCGTAGATCGAGGCTTCAATCACCCGGCGGATATCAAGATCCCCGCGCAATTCGCCGATCGGCTTTCGTGTTGTCGACGTGATCCCCGCCATGGTGCAAATTCGGACGAACTTCATCCACACGGCAATATCGATTTTGTCGGAGAAGTTCGGATTCAGTCCGGCGCGGTCGCAGGCTTCCTTGAGGCGCTGTCCGCGTTCCGACATCGAGCCGTCCGCTTCGCCGAAGGAAAACGATGCGAACTTGCCCGTCTGGCGGATCAATCCCGGCTCGGCGATTACGGCGGAGATATAGCTGGTGCCGTTCAGCACTTTCTCCTTGCCGTGGATGCGCGCGAGAGTTTCGGCGCATTCGACTCCATTCTGTAGCGCGACAAATGTGGTGTTGGGGCCGACCATCGGTCCAGCGAATTCCGCCGATTCCTCCGTCTGAAAGAGCTTGACCGCGAACAGGATGAAATCGACCGGGCCGACTTCCGATGGGTCGTCCGTTGCCTGGGCATTTTGGATACAAGCGTCGCCGTTCTCGCTCTCGATCCGCAGTCCTTTTTCGCGGATCGCCGCCAGATGCGCGCCGCGCGCGATAAAGGCGACGTCCTCGTCCGCTTCCGCGAGCCGTGCCCCAAAGTAACCGCCGACGGCACCCGCGCCGAGAATCCCGAATTTCATGACCTGCTCCGAATTAATTGTTGAATGCGGAATGTGGGTATTTTGGACGAAATGTCAAAGGGCAGCGCCGAGGTTTTCCATAAGGGACACGATGCATTCGGCACCTTCCGCCAGCAACCCTTCACCATGGCCGGCCAAGCAATGGCCGCCGCCGGTAAATCCGATGGCCCGCATCCCCGCCGCAACGGCGGCTTGCACGCCCTTGGCGCTGTCCTCGATGACGACGCAGATTGCGGGATCAACACCGAGGGCGTCCGCCACGAAAAGAAATAGATCGGGCGCTGGTTTACCGTGCTCGACCTGATGGGATGAGTAGACATGTTCTCCGAAGAATTGGATCAAGTCAGTGTGTGAAAGCTTTTGTTGCAACCCGGCGGGGGATGACCCCGATGCAACGGCTATCGGCGCGGAGACGGCCTGGAGGGCCGCGTGAACGCCGGGGATGACTTCAAGCCGTGTGGAGAAGGCTTCCCGGTATCGCGCGCCGACACGTTCGCGGAACCCTTCTGGGAGTGGCTCCCCGAACTTTGCCCGGTAGTCATTGCCGATCTCGCGAAAGAACTCCATCGAGGTCGTGCCCAGATGGAGTTTTTGATAGGCTTCCACATCGAACTCCAGCCCGATTTCCTTGAGGCTAGTGAGCTCGATCTCCAGCGCTAGGACTTCGCTGTCCACCAACACGCCGTCGCAATCGAAAATAATTGCTGTCATACGTCTACTCAGAGGTCGTCGGACGGAAGAACGTTCGGAGCGGGAAACCGGGCGGCCCATTTGGCAAGAAGAGGCCCCGCGCGACACCGGCGCGAAAGTTCGGAGGATCGGTCGGGTCGTCCGGTGTCGTCTCGGTATTCGGCTCGAATATCGACAGGATTGGTGGGCCGCCAGCCGGATCGAACCAGACATGGAGATCCCAAAGCCGAGGATGCCAGAGCGTCGCGCGGAGCGGCCAAGTTGGCGGCAGCAGATTGATGTTCTGCGTGCCAGTTTGGTTGTCCGCAAAGTTGGCGAAGCCCATCGTCCCGTCGCGGAAGTGGTAGCCCGCTTCGTGAACGAACCAAGCGTCGGTGGGAACGCAGCCGAGGAGCGGACAATTGGCCGCGTCGTACTGCGTTGCGTAAGCTACTCCGATGAAGGTGTAGGGCGCGTTGTTCGAGTTCGGGTCGGCCATGTCAGCGACATAGTCGCCGACCGCTTCACCGGGCGCACGTAAGCGCGGTGCGTAGAACAGTAGGGTCGGTTCGGCGAGGACTGGTGGGTCTGCCAGACCTCCGGTACCGCCCGGCACGATCGTATCGGCGAGAACTTCAAGGATTCTGCGCGAGAGCGTATATCCGTTGCCAGTGACAACGGATCGTTGATGCGGTTCTCCCCCATAACCCAACTGATTTCTGGTGGCGCGGAGATGCGGCGTCGTTGTCGCGAAGTTGACGCTGTTGGCAGCCATGGCGGCCGTAAGTTGGGCGTCTGGGTGCAGCCGACGACAAATCGCGTCAGGGGCGTCTTGATGGTGAAGGGTGTGGCGCCGGGGCTGGTGCCCAGCAGAGTCGCGACCCATCGGTAGAATACGGTGTGGCTAGTCGGAAAAGTATTGGCCCAGGGTGGCGCAAAGGAAGCAGAGCCTGTGTTTCCGGTGCCTGTCACAGAGTCGCTATTGGCGGTGGACTCGCCCGGCCAGAAATGACGGGAAAAGTAGATTGAAAGATTCGTGACGGTGAATTTGTCTGCAGGCACATCGATCTCGACCGAGAATTCTCGCGTGATCGAGAGGTCAGTCCACGGCGTTGTCGTATCGGCGATTTTCGGTAATCCGACGCAAGCGGAAAGTCCGAGCGAAAGCATCAGCACAAGAATGCCAGAGAACGTGTGGCGCGGTGGCAGATCGGTGGATTTCATGCTCTCGTTCTCAAACCGTCTAACGTTTCTTCACCGCATCGTTCGTTGCCAATGAACTAGATGCCGAAATATTCGTCGGTACCGGATCGCCCCGGACGGCCCGCGCGACGGCGGCGTCCAGACGACCAACGATATCGTCGAGCTCCGATTTCGTGACCACCGTCGGCGGGCAGATGCGGGCATAATTCTTCACCACGATCATCACGAGGCCTTCGGCGAGCGCGTGATAGCGGATTGCCTCACCCATTTCTGCGTCCGGTGTTTTCGACTTCCGGTCCGTGACGATATCCAACATGCGATAGAGACCACGTCCTCGAATGTCGCCGATGCATTCGTACTTATCGGTCAACACCGACAGGCGTTTCTCCAGATAGGCCCCGGCTTTGGCGGCGTGGTCCGCCAGATTGTCCCGCAACACGACCTGCAACTGCTTCAATGCCACGGCGGCGGGCAGCGGGTCTTGCGGGTAAGTGCCGGCCCACGGCAGCCCCATGGTGCCGCGTGTCTTCTCGGCGATTTCCGGTGTGGTGACTGCGCCGCAGAACGCGAACCCGGCTGACAAGCCCTTGCCGAAGGTGACGATATCTGGGACCACACCGTAAGGCTCGAATCCCCAGAACGTGCCAAGGCGTGCGGGGGCCAGCTGGCATTCATCGAATATCAACAGAGCGCCCCATTGATCGGCGATCTTGCGAATGCCTTTCAACCATCTCTCCGATGGCACGATCATGCCGCCCGGCACCGCGATCGGCTCCAGCATCAGTGCCGCGACTTCTTGTGAAGTCGTGTATTCGATCAACTCCTCCGTCATGCGGAGGCTGATATCGTCCCACTCATCCGCGTCGTCGACGGGTGCGCGGTAATAGAAGGCTGGGATAATGCAGTTCGAGCGCGCCGGCATCGACAGTGGTCCAAGACCGCGTCGTCTAGCCCCGCCAACCGATGTCATCGATTCCGCCGCCAGTGAGCCACCGTGTAATCCGCGCACCATCGAGACGACATCGAATCCGCCAGTCGCGCCTAAGGCCATACGCATGCCGATCTCGTTGGCCTCCGACCCGGTAACCGCGAAATTCGTCATCTTGAGGTCACCCGGCAGGGTCGTCGCTAAGAGTTCAGCGAATTCAATCGCCCAGGGATTGGTGTACCAGGATGATTGATGGATGAAGCGGTCCGCCATATCGCGGATTGTCTCGGTGAGTTCCGGGTGAGAGTGACCCAAGGTCAGACTCATCATGCCGGAGCTGAGATCGTAATAGGCGTTTCCGTCCACATCGTGTAGGCGCACGCCTTCGCCGCGCTCGAAAATGATCCGCGGTTCGAACCTCCACCCGAGGACGTATTCCTCGTCGCGGGCCATCAGGTCCTTGTGTCGGTTTGAGAAATCGAATGTGTCATTCATGATGAAACTCTCCACCGTCCGTTGCGCTCATAGAAAGTGTAGGTTCGACAGGGCCTCAGCCCAAAGGATAAAATACAATTGATTATACGCGCTTGGGGTTTCTTGCATGACGACAGCACAATTTAGCGAAGATGGCTTGGGCCGAATCGAACGGCATTTTGGCGAATACATATCGAGCGGCAAAATTGCCGGATGCTCGATGATCCTATGGAGCGGCGGCGAGGAACGCTTCACGAGTTTCCAGGGCGTACAGGATTTGGAGAACCCCGCTCCCGTGAACCGGGAGACTATTTTCCGTATCTATTCAATGACTAAACCGGTAGCGAGCGTCGCCCTGATGATGCTATGGGAGCGCGGTGAATTCGATCTTGAAGATCCCCTCTCCCGGTTCATTCCGGCTTTCGCCGATATGACTGTGTATCGTGTGGGCGGCGATCCCGAACCGGCGGCGGGGGCGATCACGATCCGCCAACTCTTGAGCCATACCTCCGGTCTAATCCTGCCCGCGTTCTCGGAACACCCGTTGCGAGACATTTATATTGATAACGGTGTCAACGGGTCGCGGAGCGAAGGGACGCTCGGCGATGTGATCGGAAGGCTCGCCGAACTACCGTTGTTGTTCCATCCGGGTACGGGGTGGGAATACAGCATGGCGACCGATGTGGTTGGGCATTTGGTCGAAGTTATCGACGGCCGAACCTTCGATACGTTCTTGCAGGAGGAAATGTTCAACCCGCTCGGCATGGTCGACACCGGGTTTCATCTCCCGACTGAAAAAATTCCGCGCTTTGCCACAAACTATACCCGCGACGGGGAGGCACCCATTCGGCCGATAGACCGACCGGGCGATAGCCGCTTCCTGGTAGTGCCAGATTACAAATCCGGTAATGGCGGGTTGCTTTCGACGATGGATGATTATCTCCGGTTTTGTTTGATGCTGCGCAACAAGGGCGATCTCGACGGCGCGCATATCCTAAAGCCGGAGACGGTAGAGCTCATGACCCGCAATCATCTCGACGGTGATATGGGGAACATGGGAGCTGTTGACTTCGGTGGTCTGGATTGGACGGGCATCGGGTTTGGTCTGGGCTTTTCCGTCGTCGTCGATGCCGCCCAGGTTGGGCATGGCAATCACGGAATATTCGGTTGGTCGGGAGCGGCCAGCACCTATTTCTGGATCGACCCTGTCGCTGACCTCATTGCGATCTTTTTCACCCAATTTATGCCGTCGCGTACTTACACCATCCGCAGTGACCTTCGCCCCTTGGTTTACCAGGCTATGGTCCTAGACTAGCTAGGAGATGCAGCGACGGGAGAATGGCGATGGAATTGGTATCGGCAGGCGGCAGTTTCGCGTGCGAAGTGCGGGACCATGCATTGTGGGAGGCCCAGAGCGACACCGATGTCGCGGCGATCCGCACGGCTTACCGTGATCATGGCGTACTCGTCTTTCGCCGTCAGGCTTTGTCTGAGGAAGATTTGTTGGCCTTCGGGAAATCCATCGGAGAGCCAAGTATTTACGCGGAAACCCATTGGCTTTCGACCGTGCCCGAAGTCATCATCCTGTCGAACATGCGCGACCAAGACGGCGAGATGCTCGGCGGCCTCGCGAATAAGCCGCTGACCTGGCACACGGATCAATCCTATTACGCAGAGCCGGTGACGGGCTGTTTTCTCTACGGCGTGGAATTGCCGTCGGAAGGTGGTGCTACCCGATGGGCAAGCCTCTACGACGCTTACGATACGTTGCCCGTGGATTTGAAGAGTATCGTCGATGGTGGCGTCGCGACTTTCAGCTACCGCGCGCGCTCGGCTCAGGCGCGAAAGGCCGACGACAATCACGATTGGGAGACTCGGTTGCGTGAGACACCCGACGTCAAACATCCGTTGGTCAATGTCAGCCCCGCGACAGGGCGCCGTGCCTTGTTCATCGACCCTGGCACGGTGACCGGGATTGACGGCATGCCACAAGACGAAGCGGACGATGTGTTGGCTGCATTGATGGATCACGTCATCCAACCGTCGAATGTCTACGAGCACGAATGGGCACCGGGCGATCTCGTGATGTGGGATAATGCGGTCGTCCTACATGCGCGTGACGGTTTTGCGAACGAACAGCATCGGCTTGTGAAACGCATGATCATCGAGCTCGATCCGGCACAGCATATCATTCCGCCTTCCGTGCATTAACGGGGGTGATTGGAGGAGGGTGGCTAAGATGACGACGATCTAATCGGCGCGGCGCATATTGACCATGAACCCGGCCAATCCGGAGGCGACTCATGTCGCCGTGCGGGAGGGGCGCATCCTGGGCGCGGGCACGTTGGAGGAGCTGGCGGGCTGGGGCGACTATGAATTAGACGATCGCTTAGCCGACAAGGTGTTGATGCCGGGGTTTGTCGAGGGTCATTCCCACGCGCGCGAAGGCATTGCGTGGCGGGGTGTCTATTGCGGGAATTTCGAGCGCATGGATCCGGACGGCAAAGTCTGGGACGGCATGAAATTCCTCAACGCCATTGTTGAACGCCTCAAGGAGAGGGGCCGCGCGTTGGATGATCCATCGGCGCCCGTCTCCGGCTGGTCTTTCGATCCGATCTATTATGGCGACCGTAAATGGGGCCGCGTGGATTTAGATGCGGTTTCGACGACCCGGCCCATCGGGGTGCATCACACCAGCGGCCATATCATTTATGTGAATACCAAGGCACTGGAATTGGCGGGCCTGTTGCGTACCGGCATCAATCATCCGGGAGTGCCCCTGGGGACGGACGGTTTGCCGACCGGCGAGATGAAAGGCCCCGAAGCGATGACGCTGGTCGGCCTGCATGTGGGGATCGACCGCGCGACCATGGCCGCCGACGAGGACGGCTTTCGTCAGTTCGCCCGTATGTGCGTGCGCAAGGGAGTCACGATGGCGACGGACCTTGGTAATTATCTACGCGACGATGCATTGCAAATGATGTTGCGGGTGACGGGAGAGGAGACATTCCCGACTCGCATCGTGTCGCTCCGGCGTTTCGAGAGTCACACGCCGCGGGAGTTGATCGACCATACGCGGGAAGTTCGGGAGCTGAGCACCGACCGCTTGCGTCTCGGTATTATTAAGGTGGTAGCGGACGGCTCGATTCAGGGACTCAGCGCGCGCCTAGGTTGGCCCGGTTATTATAACGGTGCGCCGAATGGCCTTTGGTATCTGACGCCGGAGCAACTGCAGGAGATATGCGATCTGGCGCTGGAGAACGGCCTGCAGGTAAACATCCACAATAACGGCGACGAGGCGACGGAATTGGTGCTCGATTGCATGGAGCGCGCTTTGCGCAAGCATCCCAATCCGACAAACCGTTTTACGCTGCAGCACACGCAGTTGGCCAACGCCGCGCAATTCAGACTGATGAAGACGCTCGGCATGTGTGTCAATCTGTTCCCCAATCATCACTACTATTGGGGCGATCAGCATTACGCGAAAACAGTTGGGCCGGAGCGCGCGCAACGCATGAATGCCTGCGCTACTGCATTGCGCGAAGGGGTTCCGCTGGCGATCCATTCCGACGCGCCGGTGACACCGCTCGGGCCTTTGTTCACCGCCTGGTGCGCGGTTAATCGTCAAACTCCGAGCGGGCGTATCTTGGGCGCACATGAGCGGATCAGCGCTGCCGATGCGCTCCGCACGATCACATTAGGGGCGGCCTATACTTTGAAGCTCGATGATGAGATTGGTTCGATCGAATGCGGCAAACGCGCGGACTTCGCCGTGCTCGAAGACGATCCGACAGAAACCAGTGACGCCGATCTCAAGGATGTGGGCATCTGGGGTGTGGTCCTGGGCGGACGGATTTTTCCCGCCGCTGATATTTAGCGATGACATCGCGCCCAACTATGCCGGTCACCGTTATTGGTGGATATCTCGGTGCTGGAAAGACAACATTAATTAACCAGCTTTTACGCCATGCTGATGGGACGCGCTTGGCGGTGCTCGTCAACGATTTCGGCGAGTTGCCGATCGATGCAGATTTGATCGAAAGCCGGGACGATAACGTCATCAGCATTACAGGTGGCTGCGTCTGCTGCTCCTACGGCAGTGATCTGATGGAGGCGTTAATCGATCTCGATCAGATGGACCCGGCCCCCGACCATTTACTGATCGAGACCAGCGGCGTCGGTCTTCCTGACGCCATTGCCCAATCGGTGCAATTGATACCGCGCTACACCATCGATGGCATTGTTGTCCTGGCGGATGCGGAAACTGTGCGCAATCGGGGCGAGGACCGCTATCTGCACGACACGATCACCCGACAGCTTGCGGCGGCGGATGTCGTAATGCTCAACAAGGTCGATCTTTTGGCGCCGGAAGCCTTGGCCAAGACACGAGAATGGCTCGAAGAAAAAATTGCAGAAATTCCGATCGTTGAAACGGTGAACGCGGATGTGCCGCTGGCCGTCGTTTTAGGTGTCGGGCATTTGTTTGACGAGAAGCGGACCAAAACACATGGTCATCATCACGCCAATCATGAAACGGATGTGTTCGAGATTGATCGTCCGGTGAATCCCGAGGCTCTTATGGATAGGCTGAGCGCGCAGGCGCTTGGATTGATCCGTGTGAAAGGATTTGTCCAATCATCGGACGGCCGCTTTTGTGCTGTTCAATCCGTCGGCCGTCGTTGGACGGTATCCGAGACATCACCGACCGGCGAAGAGAAGGGTCGTATCGTCTGTATTACCCATATGCCACCGATTGATTCGCAGGCTATCTCCCGGATTATTAACAAGTTGGATTAATGTTCTCGGCGCGCAATCAGCACAACTTCGTCTAGGGTCAAAACCGGATCACCGGTCTTCTGATCGACGATTTCGCTGTGGATGAAGATGACACCGCGCCCCGGTTTGCTTGAGGGGCGTTTGCTCGTGACCCGACGCATAAAGCGCAGGTCGTCGCCGGCCTTCACACCGCGCACAAAGCGAATTTTCAATTCAATCCCGCCCATCAAAGCCCAGACTTCTCTGAAATCATTGAGCAATTGATGGCCGAGTTTAAACCACAAGCTGATCGTGTAGCCGCCGCTGGCGACTAAATCGCCGAACACTGATTCCTTGGCGAGGTCTTCGTCGACATGGAACGGCCACGGATCGTATTCGTGGGCGAAGGCGAGCATCTCGTCGCGGTCGACGATGATCTGTCCGCCCCATTGTTCGTGGCCGTCGACCAAATCCTCGTAATAGAGGACCGGCACACCTGGCGGCGCGCCGGTCCAACTTGGGCCTTCGCGAATAGGCGTGTCGGTCAAAGTTCGAGGCCGCCGTTCGCCTCGATCCAGCGGGCTATCTCGCTATTGTCTGCATTGTCGATCAGGTGATTGCGCGCGGATTGATACATCTCATGGACGGTACTGCCGATTGTCCAGGGCACCTGCATTTCATGGGCGAGGTCGAGCGCCGTCGCCACGTCCTTGATCATCAGATCCATGGAGAAGCCAGAATTGAACTCGCGGCTTAGCACGTACTCCTTGAGCTTGCCCTCGGTTGCGCTGTTCTTGCCGCTCGAGAAGTTTAGGATATCAACCATATTCTGCGGATCGAGGCCGAATTTCTTGCCCACCACCAATGCCTCAATCCCGACCAGAAGGTTGGTCGCAGACAAAACGTTGTTGATTGACTTCATGGCATGAGCGGAGCCGAGGCCGCCGGTCTCGAAGATTTGCCCGCCCATGGTTTCGAGCGCCGGGCGAACCTTCTCGATGTCTTCTTTCTCGCCGCCGACCATGATGGCGATGGTGCCCTCAATGGCGCGGGGCACGCCGCCGGAGACCGGGGCGTCGACCATGCGAATGCCGCGCTCAGCAAGTTCCTTGCCAAGCTCAATGGTGCCCATCGGCGCGGAAGACGACATATCGACCAGAACGGAACCTTCCGACATCCCTTCCGCCACGCCGCCGTCGCCAAGGATGGCGTCTCGGACGATTTTGCCGTTGGGCAGACAGGTAAAGACCGCGTCGGCATCTTGTCCGACCGCCGCCATACCGTTTGCTGGGCGGGCTGTTTCGTATTCCGCGGTGAACGCATCAACCGCCACCTTATTCAGGTCACCGATGATGACTTCGTTCCCACTGCGGGCCAGATTGGCGGCCATGGGACCGCCCATATTACCGATACCAACATATCCAAAGCGCATGCTCATTACTCCTAATCGTCTCCGCCATCGTATTCGGCGAATATTTCCTTGGCGATCTTGAACCCGCTGACAGCGCAAGGGGCCCCCGCGTAGACGCCAATGTGTAATAGAATGGCGGCGATCTCATCCTTGCTGACGCCGTTGTTCAAAGCGCCCTTCAGATGGAGGCGCAATTCTTCATGACGCGGCAGGCCGGCCAAAAGCGCCACGTTGATCATGCTGCGCGTCTTTTTATCGATGGTCTCGTCTTGCCAGACCGTACCCCAGGCATGTTCCGTCACGAAATCTTGCAGTTTTTTCGTAAAATCATCGGCATTGTTGATCGAATTATCGACATATTCCGACCCGAGAACCTGCTTTCGGACCGCCAGTCCAGCTTCGTAGGCATCAGAGGCCATTACATTATTCTCCTCATGTTTGGAAGTTGACGCCGCGACGGGAACTTTTCCCGTAGGGCCATTGTCTACAAACATGCGCCGGCCAAATGTTCCGGCAAGGTAATGGGGGAAGCTTGTGGAAAATCCGGTATTTTGATGCCAATGGCCTAACACGGGGAACGCACAACAAGGCTAACCGCCATGGTGTTCAAGAAGAAGGA
>JBMYRC010000079.1:0-18583 GCA_049601975.1 Alphaproteobacteria bacterium
TTTGGGTCTGTTGCGTCGCCCCTTGTGAAAGCGTCTCCCGTCGCGCCTCGATCCCCAGACGCATCAAAAAGTCACCTTGTTCTATTGGGCCGTAGACGGATGCATTCGAAGCGGCCCGAGCAAGAGCAGTGAAGTCGATATGCGCTGTTACGTCCGCCGTACCGGGCGCATCCAGGACATCCACGGGTTGATGGGCGCGGATGGCTTGAAGGGTCTCTCCCGGGCTGGTTTCCCCATGACCGTAGTCGATGAACAATGCCGCACCCCCGTCACGGGCGATCCGGTCCGAGACGGTCTTTGCGACGCCGAGCACTGCGGGTGAGATTTCGATCAAACTCTGCGGAGGAGCCGCCATGGCGATAGTTTCCGGCAGCAGCGTGGCCAAGGGTGAGGGTGTCTTGTCGAGAACAAAGATGAATCTGTCGCCGTCATGGCTGACGAGGCGTTCATGCCAGATATCGTCCTGCCTAATGATTTGCCGGATCGGCAGGGCGTCGAGAAATTCGTTCGCGATGAGGAGGCAAGGGCCGTCCGGTAGGCTTTCCAGGCTGTCATGCCAGGTGACGTCATACGCCGCCAGTGACGATTTTTGAACCTCCCGCAAAGCAGGGCTGGCCTCTACGAGATGGATAGTGCTCTGCTCAAGAAACGCAGGTGCTATTCGCAGGGCTCGCAAGGCATCGGCCATCAACGTCCCTCGGCCAGGGCCGAGTTCGACGAGCGAGATGCCGCGAGGCATGCCCATCTGTTGCCAAGTGGCAGCGCACCAAAGACCGATCAGTTCGCCGAACATCTGGCTGATCTCTGGTGCAGTGATGAAATCGCCGTCGGTGCCAAACGGGTCTTTTCCCGTGTAATAGCCGTGTTCCGGATGAAGGAGTGCGGCGGTCATAAAGTCGGCAATGGTAATCGGTCCTTCCGCCGTGATGCGCCGCTGCAGAATTTTCCCGAGTGGCGTCACTCTTACTTCACCGCTGGGTTTTGCAGCGAACGGCGTACCATGTAGAGCCCGAATAATACCATCGGCACTGACAGCCATTGTCCCCAGGTAGTTCCGCCGATCAACAAGCCGATATGGGCGTCCGGCTCACGCACCGTCTCGACGATAATCCGTGAAAGGCCATACCCAGTGAGGAATGTACCGAATATCATGCCGGGTCGGGTTAGGGCCTGCCATTTTCGGATCAGCAGATAACAGACGCTCACCACTAAGAGGCCCTCAAGCATCGCTTCATAGAGCTGGCTTGGATGGCGGGGAACGGGTCCGCCGCGCGGAAAAATGATACCCCACGGCAAGTCCGTTGCCCGGCCCCAAAGCTCGCCGTTTACAAAATTGGCGATCCGCCCGAAGAATAAACCGATGGGGCCGACAGCGGAGATTAGGTCGAACAGACGAAGAATCTCGATCTTTTGCCGCCGCGCAAAGAAAAATGCGCCCGCGATCAATCCCAGCAATCCGCCGTGGAATGACATGCCGCCCTTCCACATCTGCGGTATCTCCAACGGGTGTTCTAGGAAATAGAGCGGCTGGTAGAAGACGACGTAACCAAGGCGCCCGCCAAGGACGATTCCCAGTGTCGCCCAAACTAGGAAATCGTCGAGCTGCACTGGCGTCACCGCTTTCGGCGGAAACTTCGTCAGATAAACACAGTAGCGCCAACCCAAAAGGAGCCCCGTGATATAGGCGAGCGCGTACCAGCGAATGGCGATCGGGCCGATCTGCAAGGCGATGGGATCAATATTTGGAAATTCCATACCCGTTCACCTATACGCGTCGTTGGTCGCAAGAAAACTCCCGATATATTCAGCCACTCCATCTTCAAGCGTGGTGAACGGTCGGTCGTAACCCGCATCTCGCAACCGTTCCATGCGGGCCTCGGTGAAATACTGGTAATGCTCTCGCAGGCTCTGCGGCGTATCGATGAAATCGATTTTCGGGTCTCGGTCCATGGCGGCGAAACACGCGCGTGCCAGATCGGCGAAACTGCGCGCTTCGCCAGTGCCACAATTGAAGATGCCCGAGACCGCTGAGTTGGCGTAGAGCCATAGCATGACTTCAACGCAATCGCCGACCCAGATGAAGTCCCGAAGCTGCCCGCCGTCTTTGTAGTCGGGGTGGTGGGAGCGAAATAGCTGCGCCTGGCCAGTATCCTGTATCTGTTCGTAAAGTTGCACGGCGACGGAGCGTTGTCCGCCTTTATGATATTCGTTGGGTCCGTAAACGTTGAAGAATTTCAACCCGGCCCATTGGGGTGGATGGCAGCCCATCCGGGCCATCAGGACAGCGTTGATATCGAACAGCTGTTTCGATTGGCCATAGCCGTTCAGTGGCATCAAGGAAGCCAAGGCAAAAGGGTCCGGATCGTCATCGAATCCTTTCTCACCGTCGCCATAGGTCGCCGCCGATGAGGCATAGATAAAACGCGCGTTCTGTGCCGCGCACCAGCGCCAAAGGTCGGTCGAGAGGGTCACATTATTATAAAGAAGGGCGACCGGATCTCGTTCTGTCGTCGAAGAGATGGCACCGAGGTGAAAGACCGTCTTCGTGGCGGCACCTTCGCCTTTGAGCCATCCGAGGATGTCTTCCGGCGCGACAATGCCCGCGATGTCATGCTTCGCGAGATTACGTCGTTTTTCGTCACTGTCGACGACATCACAGACATGGACCGGCGAGTCAGTTCGCTTGATGAGCGCCGCCACCAAGTTAGAGCCGATGAATCCGGCGCCGCCGGTGACGAGGATCATGCCGATTTGGCTTCTGTATCGATCATCCGCCCGTTATAAGCCGGGCGGCGCGCCAACTACAAGCGCCGCTGGTCGTTGTCGTCAGGCGGCTTTCTTTTTCGGTTTCACCGCGCCCGCTTTTGCGACCACATAGGTACTCTCGTCGACATTATAGTAATGCCGGTTCGCCGCGTAATCACCGCCGACGATGGTCAGGATAAAGGTTTCCTCGTCGAGGGCGGTGAAGCTGTGGATCTCGGCGGGTGGGATCACCATCGCCAATTCCATCGGATTGAAGGTTTTATCCTCAATGCATTTGAGTTCCGCGTGGCCGTCCCGGCTGCCATCGTCCGTCCGGTCGTAGACTGCATGATGAAGACTGCCCTTCAGAATGATCAGTGCTTCCCAGATGCCATGATCGTGCGGCGGCACGACCATGTCTTTCGGTAGTTGGTCGAGCGTGATCGAAAGTTCGCCATCGTAATAAATGTATTTCGAATTATCGATGTGATTGGCGGGCCGCTTGGTGCCGAGTTCGAACAGGTCCGGGCGTGAGATGAAGGGCCGTGCGGCCTCCAGCAATCCGGTCCGCAATCCTTCCAGATTGTCTTTGTTATCGGCAATCGCCTGGCGGACCGCGTCGGCGCATTCCCGGATCGAGCACAAGTCGGACATCGTCCATCTCCCCTAATGTCACATTCTAATGTTAGTCAGTGATATACATCCAATGTGGCGGCGAAAAAGGCAGGGGGCTTGGTAGCGGCCCACCGCCGCCAATATCTCTTGCAAACATCATCATTCGAACGGGAGTAAAGACCATCGAACTCTATCTGAAAAATAAATCCGTCTTGGTGACCGGCGGCAACCGAGGCATCGGGTTGGCGATTGCCTTGGGCTTTGCGGACGAAGGCGCGAACGTGGCGATTTGCGGCCGCGACCAAGGGGCATTGGAATCGGCTAAAGGGCAAATAACCGCGCTCGGCGTGAAGGCGCACGCCATTGCGGCTGATCTGTTCACTGCGGAAGGCTGCACTCAGGCCATTGAGGAGACCGCGTCCACTTTAGGCGGCCTCGATATCTTGGTCAGCAATGCTTCGACGAATATTGGCGGCACTTTGGAGACACTATCGGACGAGCAAGCGCTCGAACGGGTCATGGGGAAAACCTTGGCGGCAATGCGGTTGTCTCGCGCGTCCTTACCGCATTTGCGGAAGGCCGGCGGCGGCCGAATCATTTGCATTGGTGGGACGGCGGCGCGAACGCCGGCGAAGACCTCTTTGCCGAGCGGTCTTGGTAATTCCGCGCTGGTCAATTTCGTCAAGCATTTCAGTAACGATGTTGGGCCTGAGGGAATCACCGTGAACGTGGTGCATCCGCCTTTCACCAAGACGGACCGTTATCCGGCGCGTCTGCAAGCGCGGGCCGAGCAGCTCGGCGTCAGTCTCGAGGAAGCCGAAGCGGATTTTGCGTCAAACTTCCCGATCGGCCGCATTGTCGAGCCGTCGGATATCGCGCCGATGGTGCTGTTCCTGGCCTCGCCTGGTGCGTCCGCGGTGACGGGGCAAGCCATTGCGGTAGACGGTGGGTCGACCCAATCGGTGACTTACTAAACGCCGGCTGAACCCCGGCGCCGGTTGCACGACAAACCTGCCGTCTCTATATGAGATATGTCGGGCGTTGAGCCCGTGCTTTGGGAGATCGCTCATGCAGTCGCAAAATCGCCTATTCGACGATCTGGCCCGTGTCGCTTCTGGTGCCGCCGGGGCGCTTGCCGGCGTGCGTACCGAAATGGAAGACGCTTTCCGCCAGAAATTAGAGCGCTATCTGGCCGAAGCCGATATGGTGCCACGCGATGAGTTCGACGCGATCAAGGCGGTCGCCGTGAAGGCACGCGAAGCGCAAGAGGTGCTCGAGGCCCGGGTTGCAGCGTTAGAGGCGCAAATCGCCGCACTCCAGAAGCCGGCTCCGCGTAGTCCGCGCAAAAAAGCCGCTCCGAAAACATCCGATTAAGAGCAAATTCGGGCCCATATTCTCGATTTTGCAAAATTATCTGATGGGCGGAGTTTTATCCTCTTGCTTACGCGGACCCTCTTCTGGCAATCTAAATCTTGTGGTTGAGCAAGGTCGCTTTCCACTAGATATCGGGGTTTGACGGAAAATTTGGGTTATTGAACCCGTCTGCTCCTGGTGCAAGCCGGTACCGAAATCGCGGTTGATCGCGCGAATTTGGCAAAATAGGGGGAGATTTGAATCCATGACGATTGCACCGATCGAATTAGACGTTGCCGTCAACAATCCCTTGGACATCCTGGAAGAGTTGGTCTCCGCTCACGAGTGGCCATTTGATCGCTCCAGTCCCGATGAAATGGTGGTCGAAGCGACTGGCCGGTGGTGCGATTACCGGATGTTCTTCGTTTGGCGGGAAGACGTACACGCCTTGTATTTCACTTGTGCGTTCGACATGCGAATTCCGGCAAATCGCCGCAGTGAAATTACCGATTTGCTCGCGCTGGTGAATGAAAAATTGTGGCTGGGCCATTTCGACCTATGCTCTGACGACAATTTGCCGATGTTCCGCCATACCTTGCTGACGCGAGGGTGGCAGCGGTTGAGCGTCGAACAGTTGGAAGACCTTGTCGACATTGCGCTCTGCGAATGTGAACGGTTTTATCCTGCATTTCAGTTCGTGATTTGGGCAGGCCATGCGCCGCATGACGCGATGTCGATGGCGATCATGGATACGGTAGGCGAGGCGTAAGACAAAGATGAGTGATAAATTGACGCGGCCGCTGCTGTTGGCCGGATGTGGAAAGATGGGCAGCGCGATGCTGTCGGGCTGGTTGGAGAGCGGCATCGTCGGTGGTGGCGTCGTTGCCGTCGAACCGATGGGTGTCCCAAGTGAATTCGCGAACGCCGGTAATGTGCAAGTTATCGCGTCTGCTGACGAATTGGCGGCGGATTTCGACCCCGAAGTTGTGGTGTTTGCGGTGAAGCCGCAGCAAATGGACGCGGTGGCGCCTGCCTACAAACGGTTCGCGGGTGGCGATACTGCGTTCTTGTCCATCGCCGCTGGAAAAAACATCGACTATTTTACATTGCAATTGGGGAGCGATGCCGCCATCGTTCGGGCGATGCCGAACACGCCGGCGGCTATTGGCCAAGGAATCACTGTGTGTTGCAGCAACGCAGTGACTAGCGCGGCGCAGCGAGAATTGTGTCGGCTGCTTCTAGCGGCGACCGGAGAGGCCGTCGTGGTTGATGACGAGGAATTGATCGATGCGGTCACTGCCGTCTCGGGTGGCGGCCCCGCCTATGTCTTTCTGTTGATCGAATGCCTCGCGGAAGCCGGTGTCGAAGCGGGGCTGCCACGGGAATTGTCGGATCGTTTGGCACTACTCACTGTCGCGGGCTCTGGGCAGCTCGCGCTCGCCAGTGACGAGCCGCCCGGGACCTTGCGTGAGAACGTCACCAGCCCGGGTGGGACGACCTTGGAGGCTCTGAAGATACTGATGGCGGGCGACGGTTTTCAACCGTTGATGACGCGGGCTATCGCCGCCGCTACCGAACGCAGCCGCGAACTCGCGGGTTAAAACCTTCGCATTGCGCTGATGCGCCAAAATTGGATAATAGCGGCGCTATGAATACGTCACCTGAAAATCCGCGTGCGGCAGTCGTCGCCGCATCATTGGAAATTGCGGCGGCAGGTGGGTGGCGCGTCGCGTCTCTGGGCGATATCGCGGAAGCATCCGGCATGCCGTTGGATGAACTTTGTCGCTACTACTCAGACAAAAATTCGATTCTCGCTACCTTCATCACCGATATTGATGAGGAGGTCTTGTCACAGGATCTTGGGTTCGAGGAAGAGGATACGCCGCGCGACCGCCTGTTTGAGGTCCTGATGGGCCGTTTCGATGCTCTTGGCCCGCACCGATCGGCGGTTGGTGCACTGTTCGGCGACATTGCCAGTGATCCAATATCGCTTTTCAAATTGAGATCAACGGTTCTGGGTACGAGTGGCCCGTTGCTCGAGGCGGCGGGGATTTCAGAGACTGGTCCCTTTGGTTGCTTGCGATCAAAAGGTTTGTTGGTTGTATGGTTGGCGACATTGAAGGTCTGGCTTGAGGACGATAGCCCTGACTTGGCGCCGACAATGGCGGCCCTGGATCGTAATTTGCGGCGCGCGGAATTTGCTGTAATGGGATTGGATCGATTGTCGCCGTTAGGGCGGAGAGCTGCGGGAGTATAGATATGACAGGGACGGAGTTTATGGAATCTGAGCCAATCGAATTTGGAGATTTCACTCGCGTGGATATGCGCGTTGGAACGGTGATTCGTGCTGAGCCCTATCCCGAGGCACGCAAACCGGCAATTAAGGTCTGGGTCGATTTCGGCACGGATATTGGCGAACGCAAGACGTCGGCGCAGTTGACCGGTCACTATACACCGGAGACCTTGGTCGGACGGCAGGTCGCGGCCGTGGTGAATTTTCCGGCCAAGCAAATCGGCAAGTTCATGTCTGAGATTTTGGTTCTTGGGTTTCCGGATGCAGATGGAGAAGTCGTGCTCGTGACGCCGGATCAACCCATTCCCAATGGCGGGCGATTATTCTAGACGGTTTACACCGGCATGCGAATGCGCGCTCGCAGACCATCCTGAGGCGACGTGTCCAAGGTAATATCGCCGCCATGAGCGCGCGCGATGTCGCGTGCAATGGCGAGGCCGAGGCCGGTGCCGCCGGTTTCCCGATTGCGCGATTCCTCGACACGGTAAAACGGTCGAAAGACGTTCTGCCGCTCGGTCTCTGGAATGCCGGGCCCGTCATCGTCGACAGTGATTTCGATATCGTTCCGCCGCCGGCCGGCGCGTACCCAAATATGATCTCCGTATTTCGACGCATTGGCGATGAGATTATCAATGCATCGCCCGAATGCCTTCCGTTTTAGTGGGAGGTTGATTTCATCTTCAATGTGAAGATCGATCGAAGTTCCATTACGCTGCCACGTAGCGACGCTTTCGACGATGACATCGGAGAGGTCCGTCTCTACGGCTTTTTCGTCGCCGTCGCCACGGGCGAAGGTCAGGTAGCCTTCGATCATCTGTTCCATTTCGGTCAGATCGGATTTCAAATCTTCGATCTCGGGCGAGTCGGGAACCATCGCCAGTTGCAGTTTCATCCGTGTTATCGGCGTGCGTAGATCGTGGCTGACCCCAGACAACATGTCCGTTCGCTGCCGGATTTGACGGTTGATACGCTCCCGCATGCGATTGAAGGCGGTGGCTGCGATGCGCACTTCAGTGGCGCCTTGGATGCGAAAATCCTGGCTCATCTCACCGCCCTTACCAAACGCGTCGGCGGCCTCCGCCAATCGCCGGATGGGGCGTACCTGGTTGCGCATGAAGATGGAGGCAACGGCGAAAAGTACCAAGGAGGTGCCGACCATCCAGAGAACAAAAATATAGGTGGTCGAGCTGAACAACCGTTTGCCTGGCACGAAGATCGAAAGCACGCCGGATGACATCTGAATGTCAATGATCACACGTGTCTTGAAGGAAGACGTGTCCAGCATGAAGGGTCGCTGAACGCGTTCCTGGAGTGCATACGCCATGGTTGAATCGATAATACCGGTATAATCCGCTTTCTGGTTCGGCAGTATCTGGTTTGGGCGCAGAACGATTTGAAGGCCTTTATGATGGAGGGTTCGTGTAAAAAGCTCGGCTCTTTCCTTTGCCCCTAATCCTTCGCTCATTTCCTCTAGCACCCATGCGATGTCGCCGGCGATGGAACTGGCGAGGCGGCGCGTGATGGTGTCCCAGTGACGGTCAAAGAAGAACCATGTAGAGACGACCTGTAACAGAACCAATGGCGTAATGATGATCATCAGCGAGCGACCAAATAGAGATTTTGGCAAAATGCGTTTGATCATTTGTCCGGGGCGCATGCGAATTATTAGTCCGGTCGCAAGACATAACCGCGGCCCCGCACGGTCTGCAGATATTGTGGGACCCGCGGGTCGGCTTCGATTTTGCGGCGCAAGCGCGTTACCTGCACGTCGATGGCCCGCTCGCCGCCTTCGATCGCGCAACGTTGGGTTAGTTCGTCCCGGCTCAAGATCGCACCCGGTTCCTCTGAGAGTGCGGACAATAGGCTGGCTTCGGCACTGGTTAAGCGCAACGGATCGCCGTCAAGCGTCAAGGATTCACGCGTTGGATCGTATTCGACTCGGCCAAGGCTAATGCGCGCCGTCGGCACGGTGGTCTCCTCGGACCGGCGCAAAATCATTCGAATTCGAAGCAATAATTCTCGCGGCTCGAACGGTTTGGCGAGGTAATCGTCGACACCCGCTTCCAATCCATCGATCCGGGCATCGACCTCGCCCATCGCGGTGAGCATCATGATCGGAACGCTATCGGAGGTGCGTAGGTATTTCGCGAAATCGAGGCCGCTTTCCCCCGGCATCATGCGGTCGAGGACGAGGAGATCGAACCGCAAGCCCGACATGCGTTGGCGGGCTTCCCCGGTTTCCGCTGCCACGGTGACGCGGAATCCATTGTC
Organism: Alphaproteobacteria bacterium; assembly: GCA_049601975.1. GTDB lineage: Bacteria > Pseudomonadota > Alphaproteobacteria > UBA8366 > UBA8366 > UBA6544. The sequence continues at coordinate 9,278 of JBMYRC010000079.1, forward strand.
ACTGAGGTATTTACGCAGCAGATCACGCAAGCGTCGATCGTCGTCGATGACCAAGATATGCGGCGTGTTGTCCGTCAGCATCCGCCCGTCCGCTCCTTCTTTCTGTTCTCTCCGTTCCTGTGCCGTCTACTCAAAGCGTTGGCGATCATCATCGCTCGACATGACGCTGAGCAGGACCTTGCGAAACCCATCGACCGACGCAATTCCCGCCGCCGTATAAGCTCCGGCAATCCTTTGGCGTTGGTTTTCCGTCAAGCGTTCTTCCAGCATTTTCCCCATTTCGGTCAGACTCAACAACCGTTGTCGTCGATCGCGGGATCCTTGCGTCTGCTCGATAAAGCCCTCACGAATGAGTTGGCTGAGGACGCGGTTCAAGCTTTGTTTGGTGATTTTCAGGATGTCGAGAAGGGCCGATACGGTCAGACCCGAGTTGCGGCCGACGAAATAAATGGCACGGTGGTGGGCGCGCCCGAAGCCGTACTCTGTCAAGATTTCGTCCGGACCCGAGGTGAAATCCCGATAGGCGAAGAACAGCATTTCAATTGCTTGGCGCAGAGATTCTTCGCTGAGGGCATCGGGATTACCCGGGTTGTCCAATTTATTCTTGGAATATACGTCAGTCATGTTGACATATATGCCTTGAAATGCTAAGTCGCGCAACCTTGTTCGACATTAAGTGTCGTAATGACTAAGCGATAGATAATATCGCGAATGAAACTAAAGGCGCTGCGACATTATATTATCGCGGCACAGCGCAGGAGCGAGTGAGATGGATGATGAAGCCTTCGACGACCGTCCAGGAGTGATTTGGTTCGACGGGAAAATGGTGCCGTGGAAAGAGGCAAATGTGCATGTCTTGAGCCATGCCATGCACTATGCGTCGGCTGTCTTTGAGGGTGAGCGCTGTTACGGTGGTGAGATTTTCGAACTCCGCCAACACACGGAACGGTTTTTCGAAAGCGCCCGGATCATGGATTTCGAGATTCCGTATACACTGGACGAAATTGATGCTGCCTGCGAGGGGTTGGTCAAGGAAAACGGCATCACGGACGGCTATCTACGTCCGATTGCTTGGCGAGGTGCCGGCATGATGGGTGTGTCGGCGCAGAAAGCCGGCATTCACGTCGCGGTGGCCGCGTGGGATTGGCCCGCTTATTTCTCGCCGGAAGCTCGGATGCAGGGTATCCGTATGAAATGGGCGAAGTGGCGCCGCCCCGATCCGGCGACGATCCCCTGCAAGACCAAGGCAGCGGGGCTCTATATGATCTGCACGCTCTCGAAGCACGACGCGGAAGCCGAAGGCTTTGCCGATGCGTTGATGTTGGATTACCGCGGTTATATCGCGGAAGCGACCGGCGCCAATATTTTTATGCTGATGCCCGACGGTAAGCTGCACACGCCGGATCCGGATTGTTTCCTCGACGGAATTACCAAGCGAACCGTCATGAAACTGGCAAAAGAGCGCGGCATTGAAGTCATCGAACGACATATCAAGCCGGAAGAGCTCTCGCAGGCGACGGAAGTGTTCCTTACGGGGACAGCGGTCGAAGTGACGCCGGTGTCCGAAATCGGTGATCATAAATTCACGCCGGGCGAGACCACCCGGCAGTTGATGAACGATTACGACACGTTGGTGATGCGTCAGGAGAAGCGGACCGCTCTCGTTAGCACGAGCGCCGCGTAACCCTTTGGCGGAAATGCGCCCCTCTCTGCGAGGGTGGGCTTTTTCGTCATGGAGACAGATATGGCCGTCGACCGGCTGCGCATCCTGCATTTGACCGACCTGCATATGCGACAGGCCCTTGCGGGAACCGCCACTCAGACGGAGCGGCTATCCCGAGATATTCCGAAATTGTTGGAACGCCTTGGCGACCGACTGTCCGAGTGGACGCCCGACGTCATTGTTATGACCGGCGATTTGCTGGACGTACCGGATGAGGTCGTCGACGAAAGCCTGTCTGAAAGCGCGCCGGACGCTTATGCGGAAGCGGTCGCGCAGGCGACGCTCGATTACCGTTGGATGCACGATTGGTTGGAGAGCACGGCGTTGGATTGGGTTGTTATTCCCGGGAACCACGATCATCGAGCGGCCTTTATCGATGTCTTCTCCACTACCTCACCCGATACGGCGCGAGGAGGCTGGCGTTTTATCGGCTTTGACGATGCCCTCGACGAGCGTCGCACGCCCGTGCGGCCAAATTATGAACAGCGGCGATTTGATGCGGCTCTTGGCGGCGAAGAAGATCGGACACCGCAAATACATCTTCAGCATTATATTCTGCGACCGCGGCTTTATCGGCGAACGGCCTATAGCTATCAAGGTGATGCGGAGATAGCGGCGCGGGTGGATCGGAACCCTAAGGTTCGTGCCGTTCTCTCTGGGCACTACCATCCGGGCGCTTATACGCGCAGCGCGAACGACGTGACTTATTCGACCGGTCCTGCCTTTTGCGAGACACCGTTTCCGTTCCGGATCATGGACCTCGATGCCGGGCGGGTTCACGGCGTTTTCGATCATAGTATCGACTAAAGTCTCTGGCCCGTTGCTAGCAAGCGACTACAATTTATACAATCCATCACAACGCAATGGAACGACCATGGTTCGTATGAGCGACCTTGCTGGGGAAGAAAAGCAGCACCTCTTGCATTTGGAATGCCCCACTTTCGAGACTTCGTCTTTCGTCGATGGTCCGCCCTTGCGCGCGCGCCGCGTCGCGGTGATTTCGACGGCGGGCCTGCAATTGCGCGACGATAGGCCGTTTGCACGGGGGGATGCTGATTACCGAGTCTTCCATCGCGACACGCCGGCAGAAGACATCGTCATGAGCCATATTTCGGTGAATTTTGACCGGACCGGTTATCAGCAAGACCTGAACGTGGTCTTCCCTATTGAACGATTGGGCGAAATGGCCACCGAAAAGATCATCGGTTCCGTGGCCGACTATCATTACTCGTTCATGGGAGCGACCGATCCAGCCGAAATGGCGCCGCTGGTTCGCAAGATCGCCGGGTTTTTGAAAGAAGATCAGGTCAATGCGGTGCTTCTGGCACCGGTCTGACCGAATTGCACGCGTGCCGTGGGCGCGCTCGCACATTATCTGGAAGAAGCGGGACTGGCGACGACGCAAATAAGCTTGGTGCGTCCACATACAGAGCGGATCCGTCCACCGCGCGCGTTGTGGGTATCGTTCGAATTGGGGCGGCCCTTCGGTGCGCCGGGTGACCCAGCGTTTCAACGCCGGGTAATTGGTATGGCACTCGGCCTATTGGAGCGGAAAGATGGCCCTGTTCTCGAGGACTTCCCGGAGGACGCGCCCGCGAGCGCCGACACCGGGGACGGTTCGGGCTGGGTGTGCCCGGTGGCGCTCGGCGCTCCCGCCGGCGCGGATGCCGCGCCGGGCAGCATGGCCGAAGCCGTCGCCGCTGAAATGCACCAATTGCGCCCATGGTACGATATCGGATTAAAAGCGCGTAATGGCCGAACGACGGTCGGTTTGTCACGGATCGAGATTACCGACCTCGCGATGTTCATCACCGAATTTCTCGAACGGCCATGGCCTGAAAACCCACGCGAAGACGTCCAGTTGGTAGATACGCTAAAATATGCGACCGAGGATTTGAAAAGCTTCTATCTCGAAGCCGCCGCCGCGCAGCCCGGCCGCCAAGCCGACAGTGCCGCACTCGACAATTGGTTTTGGGATGAGACAACAGCCTCGACCGTCCTGTTCGCGCTTCGTCCCATTCTCATGGAAAGTGGCGATGAGTATGCCGCGAAGATCGGCGATAGAACGCTAATTCCAGCTGCTCAACGGGAACGTAAGGCGGCGGCGCTGCAATTTTCAGACGCCGCCGCGGACGAATCTAGTCGACAGCTGCCCTGACGATGATCTCGACCTTAAAGTCCGGATGCGCCAGAGGCACTTGTCCGCAGGCACGCGTTGGGGGATTGCTCGGATCAATCCAAGCATCCCAAACACCGTTCATTTCGCCGAATTTCGCCATGTCGTTGATCCAGATTTCCGCGCAGAGCAATTTGGACTTGTTTGAACCAACTTCAGCAAGGAGTCCGTCAATTTTAGCTAATACTTGTTGAGTTTGTGTTGCCATGTCGGCGTCGCGGTCATCAGCCACAATACCAGCGAGATAAACCGTGTTGTTGTGAACCACTACTTGGCTCATGCGCGGGCCTGAATGTCGGCGCTCAATCGTCATTTTTAGAATTCCTCTAGTTGTTGTGTTGCGGGTCTCATTTTCGGTAATTTTTAGACATGCTCGAATGTTAACTAAATCTATACGAATTGGTGACTTTAATCTAACCACGGATTGTTCTTGGTATCTGTCAAAGCTGATAAACCAAGGAAATGCGCCAAATTGAGATCTTAACGGGCGAACGAAAAAATGGCGTCACATGTGGAACTTCCATCGTTCAGATCGGAGCTGGACTACTTTTCTCTGAATCCCCTGCCGGTTTTCATTTTGTTGGAGGATTGCTCCGTTCAATATCAAAACCCAGCGGCGGAAAAATGGCTCCAAGGTCGGAAAGCGGCGGCTTGGGAGAATGATTTCAGGCAAATGTGCAGAACCGCCATCTCTGTATTTAATTCCGGGCAACCCCTGGAAATTCAGGTAGGAGAACCCGGCGATATTGTAAATTTCACTGCAGTCCCGGAGAGAGAATCGAGGAGCGTTTGTTTCTTGGCTGCAGCGCCTGAGGCACCAGCTCGATCAGCTATTCCATCGCTACGAGATGAGGATGGCGGATTTCGGGATCTGGTCGAGGAATCGCAGCAAGGAATTCTAATTCATCGCAATTGGCGCCCGGTATTCGGCAACCAAGCGTTGGCGCGGATATTTGGTTTCTCGGATGTCGACGAGATTCTCAAACTCAAAAGCGTCCGCGAATTATACGCAATGCATGAGCATGAACGTTTGAAGCTTTTTAACGAGGCTCGGTTTGCCGGCAATGCTGCGCCGGAGATTTACGAATTTGAGGCGGTTCGTGCGGACGGCGAACAGATTTGGGTTCAGACCAGCGTGCGTGTCGTCACGTGGAATGGCGAACGGGCAACTCAGCATTGGCTGACCGATGTCACTGAACGCAAATTGGCTGAGCAACGTTTGGCGCGGCTCGCCAGTTACGATGTTCTGACCGGCCTCGCCAATCGCACGATGTTTCAGAGCGAGCTGCGCCAGGCAATCGCGCAAGTCGGACGTTCCGGTGGAACCGGGGCGCTGTTACTACTCGATCTAGAAAATTTCAAACACGTCAATGATTCTCTGGGGCACCCAGCCGGAGATGCATTGCTGAAGCGGGTTGCGCAGCGGCTTGTCAGCCGGGCACGTGAAACGGACTTCGTCGCCCGTCTTGGAGGTGACGAGTTTGCCATCGTTGCCAATAACTTGACCGATGCAAATGGCGCAACCGTGATTGCCCAAACCGTCGAGGAGGCACTTCGACAATCAATCAATCTCGAGGGGACGGAGATTTTCACGACGGCAAGCGTCGGTATTACATTATTCCCCGAAGATTCCGGCGATCCAGATATCCTCCTGAAGAATGCGGATATGGCGCTATATCAGGCGAAGAATGTCGGACGCGGAAAGTTCTCTTTTTACAATGCGGAACTCAACGCCAAGGCGCTGCGTCGAAAAGAATTGGAGTACGCGTTAAGGACGGCGATCTCCGACGATGGATTGCAGCTCAAGTATCAGCCGAAAGTTGATATTGCCGCTGGCAAGATCGTCGGCGTCGAAGAGCTGCTCCGCTGGACGCATGAAAAGCATGGAGAAATTTCCCGGCCGAATTCATTCCTATCGCGGAAACTTCTGGATTGATCGTACCCATCGGTGATTGGGTCTTGCGCAAAGCGTGTGGGCAGCTCGTTGAATGGAAGGCGACCGGTTTGCCGCCAATTCCGATTGCGGTGAACTTATCGGCGGTACAGTTCAAGCGAACCGACCTCGTGGAGGGTATCGGTCAAATGATCAATGAGTTCAAAGTCGACCCTGCCAGTCTGGAGCTAGAAATTACCGAGAGCATGATCATGGAAAATGTAGAGGCGACAGTGATGGCGCTCCACGGATTGCATGACATCGGGGTGAGTCTTGCCATCGATGATTTCGGTACGGGGCATTCGTCGTTGGCCTACCTCAAACGGTTTCCGATGGATAAATTAAAGATCGACAGATCTTTCGTGAACGATGTCGTGGATGATGCGGCAATCGCCCAGATTATTATCAATCTGGCGAAGCAATTAAATCTTGGCGTCATTGCCGAGGGAGTTGAGACCGTCCCGCAGCTTGAGTTCCTGAGAGAGAATGGTTGCGACGTCGTGCAGGTTATCATTTTAGCCCGCCGATCGATGCGATGAGTTTTGTCGATTGGTTCAATAACCATGAGACTGGCTCGTCATCCTTGACTGGTATGGAATAACGCCGCTTCCCGGTCTGTCGTTATAAAGCTTAACCTACGCGATCCCCTCGTATAGAATATGCATGAAGCCGAACAATGCTTTTGGGGGGTATGATGAAAACGATCTTGGTGCCGTTGGAAGAAAGCGACGTTTTACCCTCGATACTCGAAGCAGCGTTAATCGTGGCGAAACGATTCGATAGCTACGTCGAAGGTTTATACGAACAACCGGGATTAACCGAAGTCGTCGTCGCCGGCGAAGGTTTGGGCGTGACGCCACCCGATTTAGTCGAGACGTTTCAACAACAAGAGAAAGAACGCGCCGTTCGCGCGCATGAGCTCTTTGAAGCGTTCATGAAGGAGAAAGGCGTGCCGTTGAACGGTGGCGGCTCACCGCAAGATCACCCAACGGCGGGCTGGGTAGAAGAAGAGGTTCCGGGCCGTGATTTGGTCGGTAATCGGGGGCGCTTGTTCGATTTGATTGTCGTTGGACGACCGGTGCGAAACTCCGCGACGCCGACCATGAGCCTACTGGAAGCAGCGCTTTTTGAAACGGGCCGGCCCATATTGATCGCGCCGCCGAAGCCGCCGTCCGGCCTTGGTAAGAACGTTGTTGTGTCTTGGAATGGGAGTTATGAGACGCCGCGCTGTATCAGCTTCGCCATGCCTTTGTTGCGAGAAGCGGAAAAGGTAACGGTCTTGCAAGTCGAAGAAGGCATGGTGCCGGGGCCGACCGCCAACGATGCCACGATCCATTTGCGGCGCAATGGAATCAACGCTGAGGCTCTAAATGTCAAAGCCGGGCGCCGTATGGCAGGTGAAGCGGTCTTGGAAGAGGCGGAAAGAATTAACGCCGATCTGCTAATAAAAGGCGCTTATACCCGCAGCCGCATCCGGCAAATGATATTCGGTGGTATCACCAGTCATATCCTTGATGCGGCGGAAATGCCGGTCTTGATGTGCCACTAAAGAGGGGGGGCGCTATTTTGCGCGCCGCACCAGTCTGTCCAAATATCCCGATAGATCTCTTCGACTGCGCCGACATATAGGCTTGGGTCGCCGACTGGGCTCGTGAGTATTTTACCCCGCAGCAAAGTGCGGAGTTCCTCTAAATAACCGAGATCGTCGGCCATGCGTAAGGCGATCTTAATGTAGTCCTCTCTGCTCGATGCGATAAAATCGTCGAGCCCTAAGGCGTGTAGCGCCGACGCACCGATCCGGCCAGCAATCGTGTTTCCGCGCAGTGCGACAACTGGAACTCCCATCCATAGCGAATCAGCCGAGCTCATTCCTCCTCCGTGTGGGAAAGGGTCGAGCATGATGTCGACAAGGGCGTGTTTGGCTAAGTGTTCCGGTTGCGGATCGCTGCCGAGGAGTTCGAACCTATCCGCGTCAATACCAGTCACCGCCATTCGTGCAGTGAACTCCTTCAACACCGTCTCGCGGTCGAGTGCCTGACTTTTTATAATTAGTCTCGCGTCCGGTACTCGTTTGAGTATTTCGGACCAAGTTGCAAGGGCGGCATCGTTCATTTTTTCAAGCCGATTGAAACTGCCGAAGGTCACAAAGTCGTTAACGAGGCACGGTGGCTCGACGACGTCGGGCGACGGGACCGGCGCCATATAGGGCAGGTGACTCGGCAGGAATCGAACAGATTCGGCATACATGTGATGTTCCGACTCCGGTGTAACAATCGCGTCCGTCAAAAAGTAATCGATTGTCGGCAGGCCGGTTCCATTCGCAAAACCCCAGGCGGTGACTTGCACCGGTGCCGGCTTGTGCGCGAACAGCATTAACCGATTACCCGCCGAGTGACCCGAGAGGTCGACTAAGATATCAATTTTGTCTTCGCGTATTTGGGCTGCTAGTGCGGTATCTCCCATGTGGGCGCAATCCCGCCATTCGGTTGCAGCCGTACGGAGACGATCTGTGACGTCATCCTGCGTAATATTACAAGCATAGCAGATGACGTCGAACTTGGACCGGTCGTACGACAACAACATCGGGCCAAATCCGTTCGTTGCGGAATGGTGCCGAAAATCGGACGATACATATCCCACGCGAAGCCGCCGTTTGGCTGTCGGACTGTTCGAGTGTGGACGAAATTTATCGGCAAGGGGTTTACCGTGTTGCTCATACCAACGCCGCCGTTCCGCCTGATGATCTCGAACGTCGTAGGCGGCATTGAAATCAAGCGAATATATGAGGTTGCTGTGAGCCTTGGAGTGAGCAGGGTCAAGTGCGACGGCACGTCTGTATGCGGTCTCGGCACCCGCATGATCGCCGAGGGCTCGTAAGGCTGCGCCCAAATTGTTTTGAGCATCAGCTAAATTCGGAGCGATCTCGATCGCCCTTCGCGCAGCTGCGGCCGCATCAAGGTGTTGGCTCAATAAATTGAGCCCGGTCGACAGGTTAGCGAGTGCCTGTGCGTGATTCGGGTGAATCTCTATCGCCTTGCGCAGCGCCTGAGTACCCTCTTCCGTCCGGCCGATTTCGATAAGCAGACTGCCCAAATTTTGATAGGCGTTGGCGTAATTTGGATTTAGTTCGATGGCGTGTTTGAACTCGATCTCCGCGCGCCCGAACTCGCCGGTTGCCTGCAACATGTTCGCAAAATTATTGTGCGCTTGGGGAGAGTCCGGCGCCAGCTCAGCTGCGATCCCCAAAATAGCTGCAGCTTCCTCTGTCCGGCCGGTCTTTTGCAGTAAGAGACCGAGATTGCCGTGCAATGCCGAATTCTTCGGTTCGATTTCAATAGCTGTCCGATGGGCGGCCAAAGCGTCTTCCTCTCGGCCCATCCGATCAAGCACATTGGCGAGATTGCTATAAGCCGGTGTGTGATCTGGCTTTACGACAAGGGCCTTTCGAAGGGATTTTTCCGCTGCTTCCAATTG
>JBMYRC010000080.1:0-18265 GCA_049601975.1 Alphaproteobacteria bacterium
ATCCCAGCGGAATACCGTGATCCCGGCAAATGCCGGCAGAATTTGCGGCACGATTCCATAGTCAAGCGTTTGCGCTCGGCTGGCACCAGTTGCCGAGACCGCCTCAACCTGGTTCTCGTCTATTTCCTCAATGGCCTCATACAAGAGTTTGACGCAAAACCCGATTGACCGCAGGGCGATCGCCAAAACACCCGCGAAGACACCGGGCCCAACAATCGCCACCAACAGCAATGCCCAGATCAACGAGTTGATGGAACAGCTGGAGACGATAACGAACAATGCGATGGGCCGAACGAAAGTGACACTCGGAGTCGTGTTACGGGCGGCGAGAAAGGCAACCGGCACCACAACCGCAAGAGCAATACCCGTCCCCAAAGTCGCGATGTTGATCGTGTCCCATAACGGCCACCAGAGCTCACTCATATACGCCCATTCGGGTGGGAACATCCGATTGCCGAAATCCATTGCTTGAGCCAGCGCATCGATGACAAAAGCCCAAATGGTTTTCTCAGAGATGAGCTGGAAGAAATAGACGAAGATTGCGGTCCCGAAGAGCCATCCGGCCCAAATCGCCAATTGTTTGCGTGGCGTCCGGCGCTGCCAAACCTTCGAGCCGCCTGCGTCCTGCTCCACCATGTTATTGCACCATCCGTCGGACGTAGCCCAACGAGTATTCGACCATCATCACGATGCCGATGATAACCAACAGATTTGCCGCCGCGGAACCGAATTCATAGCGGTCGAATGCCGTGTTTAACGTAGCGCCGATCTCGCCGCCACGGAAGATGCCGACAATCGCCGATTCTCGAAAGTTGATGTCCAGACGGCAGAGCAAGAGACCAATAAACCGCGGCATGACCTGGGGCTGAATACCGTAGTTCAACCATTGAAACCAAGAACCGCCGGTCGCTCTGACCGCTTCTGACTGGCTCGCGTCCATATCCTCGATGTCTTCCGCCAGGAGTTTGGCAAAGAAACCAACCGTCACGACGGTTAAGGTCACGAATCCGGCGAAGGGGCCGAAGCCGAAAAGTTTGACGAAAAAGATCGCGAGAATGACTTCTTGGAAGCTCCGCGAGGTTGCGATAACCGCCCGGCAAAAATAATAGACCGGCAATGGTGCGATATTGCGCGCCGCACCCAATGCGATCGGGACGGAGATGATGATACCAGAAACCGTTGACGCCACCGCCATCCAAAGGCTCTACAGCACGCCATCGGAAATCGCATCCCGGCGCAAAATGAAATCCGGTGGAAAGAACCCAGCAATGAAACGCTGCCCTCGGGGCAATCCCTCCCAGACCCGAACCCAATTAACCTCCGTCGTCCCCAACGCAGCCGCCAGATAAAGCGCGCCGCCCAACAGAAGGCCCCACCGTAATATAGGGTTTTGGATAAAGGGCGGTCGCCGCCAACTCCGGCGCAAGGACAGATCGGTCATGTGGTCAGACCAGCCGCTGGTTGAGCGGCATCCGTGACCGGCAGGTCCTTAGATAATTCCGCCGTGTTCTCATCGGATTCGTCGTCTTTTTGTATGGTCTGCGACCAATCTTACTCACCGTAGATTTCGGTCAAGACATAGGCCGTCAGTCCATCCGGCTCGCCGTCATATACGACTTCGCCAAGGCGCACTCCGACGATCCCTTGCGCGAACATCTGCGCCAATAGAACGTCGTGAATATTGATCACCCCCGATAGGCCCCGCTCCTCGCACAACTCACACACCAAGCGCATGATTTGCCGCGATGTCTTGGGATCGAGGTTAGCGGTCGGCTCGTCGACCAGCAGCAATCGTGGATTCTGGATCAACGCGCGGGCGATGCCGACGCGCTGTCGCTGCCCGCCGGAAAGTTCGTCCGCCAGTTTGTCGACCATATCGTCGAGGCCGACGCATTCCGCAGCGCCTCCGCCGATTTAATGGCCTCGAATGCACAACTGTATCTGCAGCACCTGTCCTCGGACGAGATCGCCGAGCTGAATAATTTCTATTCGACCGCCACTGGTAAAAAGATGCTCAACGTCATCCCGATGCTCATGCAACAGAGCCTCTATCTGGGTCAGGAATGAATTCAGAAAATGGATTGAGACGTGCGGCGTACCTGGCGCGCGCGCCTCAAGCAAGAAGGCTACATCAAAGAATAGGCGCGCTTATTCCGCCGCGACCCGATCAGCAACGTCGGCCGCATGATTGAGTGCCAAATCGAAAGCGTCGAAATTGCGTGTGCCTTCGCCCGCCGATAGACTGGGCGCGGCTCGGTTCATGATCAGCGGCACCTTTTGTTCGGTCACACCGCCATGGGTCCGTAGCGGCTCTGTCAGGCCGGTCAGATCGTGACGTTCCACGCTGGTCCCAAGACTGACATCCCGCTCTCCGATGACGACCAAATCGCCGACCCGGTCGGACGGCAATTCAAAACGTGCGCAGGCCTTGGCGTTGGTGTGGACTTCGAGCACGCCATCGACCCCCGCAAGGCGCTTTGCCACATCCGCGCCGTCGGCACCGCGCAAATAAATAGTTGCGTATGAGCCGAGAGCGCCGTGATGCACCACATAAGGATCGGTGATCGGCAAGATGACACGGGTCTTCTCCGGGCCGACCCATTCATCCAGCAACGACTGCAAGTAGACGACCTTGGGCTCTCCCGTCTCCGGATCGTGCTTTGCATTCATCCCATGATCGGCGGTTAACACGATGATACAGCCCATCGCGTCAAGCTTCGCCCAGTAGCCATCCATCATGGCGTAGAAAGAATTAGCCCCGTCACTTCCCGGCGCGTGCTTGTGTTGAATGTAATCCGTCGTCGAGAGATACATGATATCCGTTCGATCACGCTCCATAAGCGCCACGCCCGCGGCGAAGACGAACTCGGACAGCTCGGCACTGTAGACATCGGGCACCGGCATATTCACCAAATCAAGCACATTCTCAATACCATTCTCAGAAAGGCTCACCTGATCCGCATGTTCGGAAGAAAAGCAAATACCGCCATCCGCGCCAAACTGCATTCCGTGGCCCAGCTGCCGTCGCAATTTGTCCTTCGCCGTGATGACCGTGACATTAGCCCCGGCCTGCGCGAAGGCGGCGAGGATCGTTCCGCAGCGCAGAAATTTCGGGTCATTCATCATCACTTCTTCTCCCGTCTCTGGGTTCCAGAAGAAATTACCCGCAATACCGTGTACGGACGGTGGCTGGCCGGTGACGATGGATAAATTGTTCGGATTGGTGAAGGTCGGCACGACGCAATCCGCGACGCGGTCGGTGCCCACAGGGCGAACCTTCGCAAGCCACGGCATGTGGCCGTCTTCGATCGCGCGGTCCATGTAATCGGGCTCGGATCCGTCAATGCAGACGACAACGACTGGCGTCTCTGGCCAACCGTAGTTCCGACCGTTTACTTCAAGGGTGCGCTTGTCCATATCGTCCTCTCCCGTCCAAATTTTCGACACGATACCGCATCGACCGTTCGATGCCTATGGCGTTTCAGCTTGGCATTGATTTGATGGTGAAATAACACAAAACTTACCGATCACAAGCCACATTCAGGATAACAAGCGATGTCGGGCGGCAAGATCAAGAAACGGGTCTTTCGAGAAGGTGAGGTCATTTTTGAAGAGAGTAGCCCCGGCGACTACGCCTATATGGTGATGCAAGGGGAAATCGGTATCTACAAGAACTTGCACAGCGAAGCACCGTTACGCCTCGCGATCCTCTACAAAGGCGACATCTTCGGAGAGATGGCGTTGTTCGACGCGAGCGCCCGCGCGGCGTCCGCAAAATCGGACTCAGAGTCGATCTGCCTCGCGGTTAGCAAACAGGAATTCGACCGCCGTCTCGACAACACCGACCCAATCATCAAATCAATGATGCAATGAATGATGGGCCGTGTGAGATCGATCAGCGACGAGGCTGAGCGCCTGCGCAAAAAAGCAGGGTCGCTCGGCAATATGGAACAGCTGCGTTATTTCGCGGCGCTGACCACAATCTCCACCAACGTATCGGCAGAGCCGAGTGCGGTACCGACACAAGCCCGCGCCGGGCGCTCCAAATCACCCAACCACACGGTCCAGGCCTCGTTCATACCTGACTTGTCGCCCATGTTGGTCAGATAGATCGTCGCCATCAGGAGCTTCGACTTATCGGTCCCGCAGGAGGCGAGGTGGTCATCGATCTTCGCGAGGATTTCCTCCGTCTGCCCCTTGGCGTCAAGCGACCGATCATCGGCGGTCAGGCCACACACATTTACGACATCGTTATAAATTGTCGCTTGGCTTAGGATTTCTCCGGAATTGAGATGTTCGACAGTCATTTCGCTTTCTCCCTAGGTTTTAATCATGATTCTTTCGGCAAAGGCATCAAGCCGGTCCAAGGACAGCTGCAGGTCATCGCCTTCCAAATTGATGACCAGGTGGTTCAGCCCTGCCGCTTCGTAAGCGCCAATATCATCAATGATCGCGGCGTCGCTCCCTGTGAAAGGCATCCGATCGCCGTCCTCGTTCTCATATATCTCATCCATTCTGAACCAAATTACATTCAATCCGATTTCAATCGAACTGGGATCGCGAGCCGCCGTTTCCGCATATCCTCGCATATCCGCCAGACCTTTGGAAAAGCGAGCGACCGTATCATACGGCGATGTCGGATTGTTGCCGACCGGATACCAACCATCGCCGACCTGCCCGGCCCTAAGGCGCGCGGGCTTGGTTTCGCCGCCGACCCAAACCGGCGGATGCGGTTTTTGCACCGGCTTCGGCTCGAACTTTAAACCCTTGAACGAGATGTACTCACCTTCGAATTCCGGCGATGCCTCAGTCCATAGGATACGCATTGCGGCGAGCGTCTCGTCAGCGAGCTTGCCGCGCCCTTTAAATGTCGGTGCGCCAAGCAGCGAAATCTCCTCCTCCGACCAACCAACACCAACACCGACCGTCACGCGGCCTTTCGACAGAATATCCGCCGTCGCCAACATTTTCGCCGTCAGCATCGGCGGGCGATGCGGGATCACCATCACGGATGTCAACAGCCTCAGCTTTGTCGTCGCCGCCGCGACAAAAGCCAGAGCGGTTAGTTGGTCGAGACAATCACCGCTGTCCTGGGCAAACCAAACTCGCGATTTCGTATAAGGATAAGGCGATTCGACTTTGTCCGCGATCACGAGGTGGTCGCTGAAACCCAAATGCTCAAACCCCAGAGCCTCAACCTTATGGGCAATCGCCACCAATCCATCGGGATCCAAGGCGGCGCCGCGCAATCCCACATGCAATCCGTATTTCATCAACCTCTCCCTCGTATTATCTAGATCGGCTCCAGCGGCGCTTTGAACTCAGTCGCGGAATAAATGATACCACCCCGGTCGCCGGGCGTGACGCTGCCGTATCTCTGAGCATAGCTCTCCGGCAAAGGCCGTCCATTCGGTGGGCACAGCCACAGGCGCAACAGGTAGCGGCGGCGGTCGGTTTCCGGCCATTCCTCGTAGTCGCCTCGCGCATGAAAAATTCCATGATTATTCACCAGGCCGATATCGCCCCCCTGATAATCAATAGACAGATGCACTTCCTCGCAAATCTCCATCATTGTGCGAAAGGCGTCCCGCAGCGCGTCGCTCATCGGCGGCAGTTCCTCGAACCGTTCCGTCGCAAGGATGAAATTGAAATTGCAATGACTATTTAGATATCCCGCACGCCATTGATAGACCGGCATCGTCCACCAGGGTTTCATCCCTTCTGGAATTTCGCCCCGCCGGTCGCGGTGGATCGGCTTGAACAACTCGCCCAACAAATCCGGACAGCGGCGCAGCATTTCATTGTAGACGGTGACCGAACTCGCGATTTTCCCCTCGCCACCGGATTTTGATTTCCGCCAGGTCAGCAAAGCGGCGATATCCGTGGAATCGGTATGGAAATCAAGCGGACCGCCGGAGCGATAGCCGCGCTGGTACGGGTTCTCTTTCGGCTTGTGACCGAGATCGCAGACGTGACCCAACACGTGCCCCTCGCCGTTTTGGGAACGCGCGGAGCCCATATGCGCGCCAATCCCGATACGCTATCGCCGCTTCCCTTAGTGTGTAACGCTCGACCGGCAGCCCTCGGATAAGCGCGAAACCTCTGCCGTCGCGCACCTCGTCACGGACAGCACGGAGTTTGTCGCCAAGCGTCGGCAATTCGAAATTATATCGAGTTACCCCGATGATGTCTCGCCCTGCAGCTTCGGTTGCCCTGACGGCAGAATCAGTTTCTTCGATCTCTTCGGCGGACAACTGATGAATCCAATCCATGCGATCTTGATAATCACGGCCATACCAAGAGCCAAGACCACTCAGGGGCCCGGGCGGCATGACGGCAGCTATCGACTCCATCGCATCGTTCATCTGAAGTTCTCCCGCGACCTAAAAATTAAGAGATCGAACTATCGGCCTGCGACTGACTATAGGTTTCGTCCGATTGGACACCAGATTTCCGCTTCAGAACTCCCGCGTGAAATCCAATCCAAAGGGCAACCTCGGCTTTGCATCGGCCCCGGGCCGAACCAGATTGCCCGATTGGTGTCGGCCGCCGATAATCGGATTCATCTTGAAATTCTTCGAAGCTGGGCGTGACATATCCGCTCGCTCGCCCCCTTGGGCCTAAATTCGCTCCATGTGGCGCCATTTCTCTGAGTAATAGATATCGTCACCCCCATCTGTTTCCGCGGCAGAGGGCAGTTCTTCGAATTCGTCGCGATCAATGACAGTGCGTGGGTCAATCGTCATGTCGAGACCTTGTGGTGGCTCCACTGTCGGAGTTGGCCAAACGCGTCACCGAAGATCAACACTGCGACTAACGACGCAGCAAACGTCGTTGTTCCAAAATTTTGGCCATATTACGCCGGTTTGCCTGAAGGGACTTTCATTTCCGATAGCGTCTCTCCAACAGCGGCCAGTGCCGCGCATATATCAGCGCTATTGAGATCGCCGATACAGCCCATGCGAAAACTATCCGCTACCGTCAGCTTGCCCGAATATATGACGAAGCCTTTTCCTTTCAGACGGTCATAGAAATCCTGAAAATCGAAACGCGGATCAGCGGGCATCCGGAACGTGACGATGATGGGCGCTTGCAGATTGTGCGACAGCAACGGTACGAAACCATAGCCCCGCATCCCATCTGTCAGGATGCGGCAATTCTCGCTATACCGCGCGAAACGCCCTTCGACGCCGCCTTCCGCCGCATGTGAGTCGAGCGCCGCCTTAAACGCAAATACGACATGCGTCGGCGGCGTAAAGCGCCACTGGCCATTACCTTCCATCGCCTTCCACTGGTCGAACAAATCGAGGCTAAGCGAATGGGCGTTGTTTTCGCTCTCAAGCAAGGCCGGTTTACGGCAGAGGACGAACCCCATGCCGGGCACCCCCTCAAAGCATTTATTCGACGACGCGGCGACCGCATCGCAAGTAACTTTCGAAAGGTCGAGCGGAATCGCGCCGAAGGCGCTCATGGAGTCAATCAGCAACCGCCGGTCCCTTGCCGCGACGACAGCGGCGATTCCCTCAATCGGATTGAGTATGCCGGACGTCGTCTCACAATGAACGACAACGACATGGCCGATATCCGGATCGTTATCGAGAATGGCTTCCACGGCCGCTGCATCGGGCGGCGTATCCTCCGGCGTCTCGGAGACGACATAAGCACGGTTCATATAATCGCAAATTTTCGCGATGCGATGCCCATAAGCGCCATTGATGACGATGAGGAGTTTGCCGTCGCGTGGCAGAAACGTGCCGATCATCGCCTCGACGGCGAAAGTTCCACTACCTTGCAAGGGGACTGCCGTGAACGCGTCGCCACCGCCCGAGATCGAAACCAGTTGGGCACGCATCGCTTGCGTCGTATCGATAAACGCTTGATCCCGGGAGCCCCAGTCGTGGAGCATCGCTTCTTTAGTCGCCATCGACGTGGTCAACGGGCCGGGAGTTAGTAACAGGGCGTCGCCGTTTGCCGAACTCATCCTGCATGTCCTTAAAAATCGAGAGCGTGAATAAACAATTCTTACAACCGGTTCTTCTGAAAGGCCAAGCTTCGTTTCCGGCTAACGCCCCGGTTCCGCTTTCGCGCCGAAGCGGATGCGCCATTCAGAGAGAATGCGCTCTCGGTTACCAGCAGTTGCAGCCGGATCCATCGGCACGAGACGTTCCTTAATCTTCTTAGGATAGAACCGCGTAGACAGCGTCGCGCTTGGCAAGGATAGAATACCGAATCCTCGAGCCTGAAGACCCATGGCGTCACGACCGATACTCCAATCCAAGAATCGGCGGGCCGCTAAGGCATAAGGGGTGCCGTCGACGATCGCCATGGCTTCGACATCCCACCCCACTCCGTCTCCCGGCACGATCACTTCGATCGGTTCTCCTTTCGCCTGCATTTTCGCCCCTCGATAGGCATAGGAAATTCCAATTGGATAACCGCCCCGCGCCACCAAGTCGCACGGCCTGTTCCCGGAGCGCATATAAGCGGCAATATTGCGATGTAACCCTTCCATATACCGCCATCCACCCGCATCACCCCACAGGGAAAACCATCCGGCGACCGCCATAAAGCCGGTCCGTGTCGCGCGTGGATCAAGGCCTATTATGCGATCCCGATAATCGGGGTTTAATAGATCGCCCCAACGCAATGGTTTCTTCAATTTCTCCGCCGCCAACGCCTCTGGATTGACGCAGAGAGCACTCGCCCAGGCGCGCTGGCCGGTCCAGCGGGGCGGCGTCAATGGATCGCTGAATAGCCGGTCTAATTTCTCGAACCCTTTTGGCGTATAAGGTTGGAAAAATTCCGCAGCGGCCAGATCCGCGAGCGCCGAAGCCGGCATTCCCCAAACCACATCCGCTTTCGGCTGATCGTGCTCGATGCGTAACTGTCCAAGGATATTGTCCACCGAATCCCGCACCCACCGGATGTCGATATCCGGATGGGCAGCGGTAAAGGCACGCCCAATCCCTTGCGCCTCTGTCTCGCCGACAGCGGTATAGACGTTAATTTGGGTCGCCGCCAAAACGTTCGTGGTCGCAACAAGGCCGATGAATAAAAATAGTATTCTTATCGCATTACGCATAATGGAAATTGCTATCACGACCCGACGACGCGAACCAGCATCCGGCTTTGCGACTGACGGCAAACAATGGTTAAACTTCGCCGTCACAGGGAGAGAGAACATGGCAGAATTACCATCTAAAACAAGGGTCCTGATTATCGGCGGCGGCATCGTCGGGTGTAGTGTCGCCTATCATCTGACCAAGCTTGGCTGGTCGGATGTCGTGCTGCTGGAGCAGGGTCGCTTGAGCTGTGGCACTACGTGGCACGCGGCCGGATTGGTCGGCCAATTGCGCGCCACTCACAATCAAACCGAACTCGCGCGCTATACCCGAGACCTCTATATCGGCCTGGAAGAAGAGACCGGACAGGCGACCGGCTATCGCAGCACCGGCAGCATTTCGGTCGCCCGCACGCCGGAGCGCGACGAAGAAATGAAACGCCAGGCCGGCATGGCAGACGCCTTCGGCGTTGAGGTCGAACGCATCTCTCTCGACGATGCCAAAGCGCAAGCTCCATTGCTCCATACTGACGATCTGGTCGCCGCCTACTTGATCCCCTCCGACGGGATGACAAACCCGACCGATACCACGCAGGCGCTGGCGAAAGGGGCGCGAAACGGCGGCGCGAAAATTGTCGAAACCGTCCAAGTTTCTGAAATTCTGACCGAAAATGGCCGCGCGTTGGGCGCTCTCACCGACCAAGGGCGCATAGACGCGGAAGTCGTCGTCGTCTGCGCGGGAATGTGGACGCGGGAATTATGTGCACCGCTCGGCGTCGACGTGCCACTGCACGCGGCGGAACACTACTACATCGTCACCCGGCCGATGGAAGGCGTGGTGCGCAACCAGCCGGTGATCCGCGATATGGACGGCTACATCTACATCAAGGAAGAAGTCGGCGGCTTGCTCCTCGGCGGATTCGAGCCGAATGCCAAGCCTTGGGGCATGGAGGGCATTCCGGATGGATTCGAATTCCAGGCTCTGCCGGAGGATTGGGACCAGTTCGAGGTCTTCATGAATACTGGGTTGGAGCGCATCCCAGCTTTGGCTGAGGCTGAAATTCGCCAGCTTTTCGTCGGACCCGAGAGTTTTACTCCCGACAACCGCTATATCCTGGGCGAAGCGACCGAATTGCGGAAACTTTACATCGCCGCCGGTTTCAACTCTATCGGCATTCAATCCGCCGGGGGGGCGGGCAAGGCACTGGCAGAATGGATCGTTGAGGACGCGCCGACCATGGACTTGGCCGAACTCGATATTCGGCGCTTCCATCGCTTCGAACGTAATCGCGCTTTTCTTTATGACCGCACCCAAGAGTCCTTGGGACTTCTCTACGCTATGCATTGGCCCTTCCGGCAACCGGAAACAGCGCGCGGCGCCCGCCGTAGCCCGTTTCACGACCGGCTCGACACCCACGGCGCTTGTTTTGGCGTCACCATGGGATGGGAGCGCCCCATGTGGTTCGCGGACAAAGGACAAGACAACACATACAGCTACGGCTGGGGCCGTACCCCTTGGTTCAATAACTGGGCGCGAGAACACAAGGCAACCCGCGAGGGCGTCGCGCTATTTGATATGTCCTCTTTCGCGAAATTTCGGCTGGAAGGCCCGGATGCAGAGGCAGTGTTGCAGGATATCTGTACTTGCGACACTCGGATCGAGCCCGGACAGGTACGCTACACCCAATGGCTGAACGCCAAAGGCGGCATCGAAGCCGACCTGACCGTTGCGCGATTGACCAGCGATGCCTTCCTAGTGGTCACCGGCGCCGCCGCTGCGTCGCGCGATTATGTATGGCTGAAACGGCATATCGGAGAGCGTCGCGCGATCGCAACGGACGTAACTTCGGGAATATCTTCCCTTGGTCTAATGGGGCCTCGATCCCGCGAGGTCCTCGCGGCGCTTTGCGGAGAAGACGTCTCCGACAATGCGTTGCAGTATCGCGGCGCTTTGGAGATGGAGATCGGATACGCACCCGTACGTGCCGTACGCATTAGTTATATGGGCGAGCTGGGGTACGAGCTATACATGGCCACGGAGTTCGCACAGCATCTTTTCGACCGTATGATGGAGACGGGAAAAGATTTCGGCCTAACGATGGCGGGCTATCACGCGATGGACTCGCTACGACAGGAAAAAGGCTTCCGCCATTGGGGTCATGATATCGGTATAGAAGACACGCCTTTTCAGGCAGGGCTTGGCTTTGCTATCGATTGGAATGCAGATTTCATCGGCCGGGACGTCCTCGAGACCAAACGGGGCAAACCGCTCGATCGACGCCTCGTGCAATTCCTGCTCACCGACCCCGATGCCCGTATGTTTCACGATGAGCCCATCTTTCGGGACGACGTACGTGTTGGCTACACCACGTCGGCGTCCTATGGGCATGCGATGGGTGCCGCTGTGGGCATGGGATATGTGTCGGAGCCGGACGGTGTCACCAAGGATTGGATCGATAGCGGCAATTGGTCGATCGAAATCGCCACCGATTCCGTGTCCGCACGAGCGCAACTCGCGGGCTTTTACGATCCCAAAGGTGACCGGATGAAGGGCTAGCCGCCTTCTTTAAAAACGTGCCAATACAAGGTCCCGTATACGACGGCCGCAACGGTGAGAAAGAACGGTGCGAGCGCCCGCGCTTCTTCCAACGGCGCCTCCGTAAAAATCATGAAATATGTGGCTGCGAATATAGTCGTCGCCAAACCCGCGACGATGGGGGCGGAAGGCAGGAGAAAGGGCAAAATGGCCACGATTTCGACAAAACGGGGCATAAGAACGATTTCAGCCCACCGACGTTACGCTTGGCAAGCCTTGGCGGATAATTCCCACCACGCTACCTTCCTTGATACGCAATTTTAACCGTAAGGAGATCGTCATGGCGCAGCCACCGGAAGAAGCCCTGATCGGGTTACCACGGGAAGAGAAACTGGAGACGGTGCTCACCGGCCAGTATTTCGAGGCCATGGACAATCTCGTGCGTACTTTCGCCATCCGACCCGACGACACCATGGTGTTCCTGGCGGACCGCAAGCTCGATCCCCGCGTCATCCACGCGATCTGCGGGCTTGCGCGCTCGCGCGGCGTGAAACCGACGGTGATCATGGCCGACAGCAGCCAGTCGACGGAAATTCCGGTCGAGCTGCGCCCCTTGGTGGAGACCGCCAGTTTCGTCGTCTCTACTTGGTTCTGCTCAATCATCGATCCCTTTTGCATCAAGATGCGCAAGGAGAAGGGCCAACGCTGGGTGAAAATCACCTATTTCCGCGACTTGGACCTATTGAAGACACCGCAGGCTCGTTTCCCCATCGACATCGTCGGCGAAATCATCCGACAAACTGCCGAGATGTTCCCGAAGGGGCAAGATTTCGACCTGAAATTCGGCGATCCGCGCGGCACCGACCTCACTATTAAATACACAGCGCAAATGCGCGACAATTTGTTGAAATCCAACCGCTGGCGCGGACTTATGACGGCGGACGAGCCCGGATGCTACGTCCACTATCTGCCTTGCCATGGTCCCAACGTTTACGACCGGACCTCCGTCGACGACGACGATTCAGTCCAAGTAGAGACCAACGGCGTGATGATACCCTATTGGGCGGTCGGCTTCGAGAAGCCGTTCGAAAATCCGCCTCAGGTCATTTTCAAGGACGACCTAATCACCGAAGTCGAGGGCAATTCGGAGGAAGCGGCTATCTTGCGCGACATGCTGGTCGGCGGACAGTTGATCGAGCTTGGCTGCGGCTTCAACCCGAAAGCACCGCGGCACACGATCTACCCGGCGGGCTCGAACTCCGTCGGCGCACTGCATTTCGGCATAGATCTCGCGAAGCCGAACGATTACATCCGCAAGATGATGCCGGAATGGGAAGAACCGCCGGTTCATATGGATTTGATCACCTTCGACTCAACCGTGACGGCGGGCAACACCACCCTCATCGACAAGGGCTTCTTGAATGCCCTCAACGCACCGAGCGTGGTGGAAATGGCGTCGCAATTCGGCGACCCTGTGGATTTATTGCAAAACTGGCCGGATTAGCGGGCTAGCGCCGCCCCCACTCCAAGACAGCCACGGCAATGAAGGCCAGCGCGGTAAGCAGGGAAAAGACGGCAGCGTATTGCCCGGTCCAATCGAGTGCCGCGCCGCAGAGCAGCGGTGTGGCACAGACGCCGCCATACATAAATACCTGACCGCCGCCCGTGACTTCGGCGGCACGGCCTTCAGGCGCCAAGCGGGCCAATTCAGCAAACAGCAGTCCAACCCAACCATTGCCGAAAGCGCCGGTGACGGCGATTGCCAAATACATTGCCCAGAGCGGCCAATCGGCGCTGAAATTGGCGATGGCAATCACACCGCCCCCCATGCCCGCCGCTGAGATCACCAACAGCAGAGCTGTTTCCACGCGGCGCTCGGCGATGGACCCCAGAGCGATACGCGCGACGACACCGGAGACATTGATGGTCGCGAACGCATAGCCCGCTTCGGTCGTCGACATTCCAGCTTCGCGCCAGAGATAAACCGCGAGATAGGCTAGTAGGGCGACTTGGCTGCCAGCGAACAATGCGCCGGCCACGGAAGTGGCGGCGACCTGCCGTCCCGCGAGTGAGAGGCGTAACGATTCCATCATGCCGCCTGATGGCTTCGGCTGAGCTGCGGATTTCGTCGGCCCACCGAGACCGCCCACACCTGCAATGATAAAGAACAACAGCGCCATGGCCGGCACCACCGCGAACGCGGCCTGCCATCCCCAGAGCAACGCCAGCGGCGGCAATATCAAGCCCGCCAGAATTCCCCCCATCGGAGTTGCGCATTGCTTAAGTGAAAACAAAAAAGCCTGCCATCCAGGCGGCGATATCCGCACCAGGACGACACTTCCCACCGGATTCATCGGTCCCGTCGCCAAGCCGAGCAACGCCGCCGACAGGAACGCAAGCCACGGGTGCGCGCCGATAAAGGTGAGACTGCCGAGAACCACCGCGACCATCATCGCGCGAAATGCCCACGCCGCTCCCCAATGCGCCATCATCCATCCGGACATCAGCCCCGACACACTCGCAAAAGCATAAATGACCGCGAACAAATAGCCGATCCATTCGGGTGGAATGCCGACGTCGCCCGCCGCGTCCGGGGCGATAATCGTAATCCCGTATGTCGACATTACGATCATGCTCTGCATCAGCACGATGGCGATCAGCGGTACGAGAACAGGTTTTTCCAGAAGATCGCGCATGATGGTTTACTTGGATTACGGAGAGCGCATGTAAACAGGCCTCCCAGTTTTGTCGACGCTCAAATCCGATGGATAATTATTATTCCGAAGACTTGGCCTATTGTCATCACATTGGGTTTTCCAATCCACGACTACCCGGCGCGGTCATTGGTGCACTGCGAGAGAACGGCATTGCGGATGGCTTGATCGTCAATCTTGGGTGCAATGGCGGGCACCTTTTAGCTGCACTTGCCCAATCGGGCTAAGGTACGATCGGCGTCGATCTCTCTGCAGCGGCCTTGGCATTGTCGGAAAAACTGGCGCCCAGCGCGACACTATATCATGGCAATGTTGCCGGGTTCACCTTGCCCAAGTGCGCGGCGATCGCGGCACTCGGTGAAGTGCTCTGTTACACTTCGGAAGCGGGGAGTGATACACTCGCGAATGACGATTTTCTTCAATCCAGCTTTACCGCTCTCCCACCTGGCGGTGTGCTGATGTTCGATATCGTCATCCGCGACAACGCCAATATGTTCCACTACCGTCGTCGCCAAACGGGCAAAGATTAGCGCATTGACCATACGGCGAGCGAAGGTCTTGGCAGGCATCGTTTGCGTCGGGATATCGTCCTCGACCAACACATTGATGGAAGTTGGAGGCGATCTCGAGAGACGCACTGGCTTAATATACATTGCAAATCAGGCCTTATAACCAGGCTCAGACAAGTTGGATTCGAGACCGCTATATCGAACCGAATTGGCGATGTCGAGATGCTGTCGCGCCGCTCGGTCTTTATCTGCCGGAAACCGACGTGCTAAAACACTTCCAACCAATTCAGACGAGACAGGGAGTTTCCGGACAATGCGCTATCTCCACACCATGGTACGGGTGAAAGACCTCGACAAAGCACTCGATTTTTACTGCACCAAGCTCGGCATGGTGGAAACCCGCCGCACCGAGAGCAAGAAGGGCCGCTACACCAATCTTTTCCTCGCCGCGTCCGAAGACAAAACGAATGCCGAGGCCACCAAAGCACCGGTATTGGAGCTGACTTATAACTGGGATACTGAGGATTATACGGGTGGCCGGAACTTCGGTCATCTCGCGTTCGAGGTCGATGATATCTATCAGCTATGCGCCGACCTTCAGGCCTCCGGCGTCACAATTAATCGCCCGCCCCGTGATGGTTACATGGCGTTCATCCGCTCACCCGACGGCATCTCCATCGAGCTGCTGCAAAAAGGAGGCGCCAAGGAAGCGGCTGAGCCGTGGAAATCAATGGACAACTCAGGAGCCTGGTAACGGGCGCTTTTAAATCCAGCGGCGGACCCGGGTTTTATAATCTCGGTAGTCCGCCCCGAAGGCCGCTTCGAGCATCACTTCCTCGCGCCGGATAAAATACCGGTCGATCACCCAGACGAAGATCGGCACCGCGCCGAACGGCCATGCCGTGCCGAGCATCACGCCGAGTCCGAGCAACGCCGCCGCCATCCCAACATAGATCGGATTGCGGGAAATGCGGAACGGTCCCGTCAGCACCAAGGCGTTCGATTGGCGAAAAGGTAGGATCGTGGTGCCCTTCCGTTTGAAGATCAGCTCGACATAGAGCGCCAACGACAAGCCGGCCCCGATCAATACCCATCCGGCATGGGAATACGGCGCCAGAATCCATACCGCCTGTCCCTGAACTTGGTCCAAGGACACCATGGCAATCACCGCGAGCAAGAGCCAAAACGGTGGCACGAACGGCGGTTTTAGAAACTCCTTCATGGGCTTCGAATACTCCTTGCACGGACCAAACCCGAATTTCCAGGCAAACCACCAATACGTCAATTTCTCAAATTTTGGTGGATTCCACTTCAATCACGCGCTAATTGTGTTAAGCTTACTTCTGTAAGTCGCAAAGCGCGATAGCTGGTTCGACAGCCTGTACATCAAACACAACTAGCGACCGGCAAAAAAAGAAGAGTGGCAGAGAATGCTCCGCATCTCCTGCCAATGGAGGCCAGAAGAATTTTTCGTCTAGCCCATTTAGCAATTTAATTTAGAGGTTAAAAACGGGGAGCCTTTCTTGCTAAACGCAGGATATGTGCAAGCAATTCACAATTTGGCTATCTGTCACCGCCATCGGCACAATGCCTCTCGGTGCGTGTTCCCGAGAGGGAGTTGGTCGCGCGCTCTATAATACGGGCAAGACCGTCTGCAAACAGCACCAGAATAATTGCAGTACTGGCGAGAGACAGCCCGGCGGTTAGACCCGCTTTTCGTATTTCTGCGACACGTAATCCTCGACGATATTCTGGAACTGCTCGGCCAAGCCTTCACCCCGCAGGGTCATGCGCTTCTCGCCGTCAATGAAAACCGGGGCTGTTGGTGTTTCGCCGGTGCCTGGGAGGCTGATGCCGATATCCGCGTGCTTCGATTCGCCGGGCCCGTTGACGATGCAACCCATTACCGCAAGCTTCATTTCCTCAACGCCGACGTAGCTCTCACGCCATTCCGGCATGCGGTTGCGAACGTAGCCCTGAATCTTGCCGGCTAAATCCTGGAACACGGTGCTGGTGGTGCGCCCACAACCGGGGCAAGACGTGACCAACGGCATAAATGAGCGGAAGCCCATGGTTTGCAAAATCTGTTGCGCGACGATGACCTCTTCCGTCCGGTCACCGCCGGGCTCCGGCGTCAGCGATATGCGGATGGTGTCGCCAATCCCCTGTTGCAGCAGGACCGCCAGGGCCGCGGTAGACGCAACGATGCCCTTGGAGCCCATACCCGCTTCAGTCAGGCCCAAATGCATGCAGTAGTCGCCGCGCTTCGCCATTTCCGTATAGACGGAGATCAACGACTGCACTTCACTGACCTTACAGGAGAGGATTATCTTGTCCTTCCCCATGCCGAGGCTTTCCGCCCGCTTCGCGTTCTCGATGGCGGAAACAACAAGCGCCTCATGCATCACGTCAGCTGCCGCCACGGGGGTCTTCAGCTTGCCGTTCTCGTCCATCATATGCGCGAGCAATTCTTGGTCGAGGCTGCCCCAATTGACGCCGATCCGCACCGGGCGGTCGTACTCCAACGCGGTTTCGATCATGGAGGAGAATTGCGTGTCGCGTTTCTCGCGGAACCCGACATTCCCCGGATTGATACGGTATTTATCGAGCGCTTCAGCGCATGCCGGGTACTTCTTCAGCAATGTGTGGCCGACATAGTGGAAGTCGCCGACGATCGGGACGTCGATGCCGCGCGCCAGTAGCTTCTCCTTGATATAAGGGAGCGCCTGGGCCGCTTCCTCGCGGTCCACGGTGATGCGCACCAATTCGGATCCCGCACGATGCAACGCTTCAATCTGCGCCGCCGTGCCGTCGGCATCCGCCGTGTCGGTGTTCGTCATCGATTGCACCACAATCGGCGCGTCGCCGCCTACGGTCACCGAACCGACCTTCACTGCAATACTCTTGCGCCGTTGAATGGAATGACTGACCAGACCCGTCATCGCATCGACCCTTCCTGCATACTGTCTCTAGGCTAGTAGGTGGCGTGGCGATAGCCCGATGTCAAACCGCTGTAAAGTTAAATCTGGATAGCATCGGAGCAGTACCATCACATGTTGCTTCGCCAACCGCTCTGACCGTCGCGCGGGTGTGCCGCTTCGACGGGTATTTATGATACCGGTGGTGTGTGTTTCTTGAACAGTTTTCGGGTCTCCGGCGACAGTTTCCTGAAGGTCTGTGACGACATCGCGGATCCGGTCGATTCCATAACCACCGCCAAATTGATGGCATGGCCGTAGATGTCCGGTTAGCCAGCGACCATGCCGCAGGCGACCCTACCGACATGAAGTTTTACAACGGATTCGCTCCGGAGGCCGCGCGCCGCCAGCCAGGCGTCGCCTTCCTCCTTCAGCTGCAGCATAGTGCGTACTCCAGTATCTGTCTCCTCGGCGGGAAAAGCCGCGAGGCCGGCATCTCCGATGGTCTTCACCAGCCATCCGCCACC
>JBMYRC010000081.1:0-17635 GCA_049601975.1 Alphaproteobacteria bacterium
GCCGGTAGCCGAGCCAGGTGGTGACCAACCAAACAACGGTCAAGATAGAAAACCCAGCGGTCGCCCGCGGCCCGGCAGTTGAGCTGAACGCCACAAAGAAACCTGTCGTCCCACCGATCAGCACTGCCAGTACATAGGTCCGCCCAATCCAGCGATGGAGGCCGGGTCGGTCCCGCCGGATCGAAGATAGAAACTGCCAAGGCCCCAGCAGAAGCGCCGTCAGCCCGCCGCCCACATGGAGCAGGAAGGTAAAAGGACTTTCGATCAGGTTGGCGAGGATAAACGGGGCGACGCCAGGATGGCTGGGCAGGAAGAACCGCAAGGAATACATTGCAACGCCGGTCGCAAATAATGTCATGACCAGCCAAGCGGCTCGTGGGTACCATGTTGTCTTCATGATCCAATCTTCCTCTCTCGGCGTGAGTGACTGAAGATTAGATTAACCTGGCAATGAACATAAATATAATGCATATAATATATTTTTATCATGAATGAAATTCATAATAATTTTGATCTCAACCTACTTCGTGTGTTCAGTGCGGTCCGTGCGGAAGGCCATATCGGCCGGGCCGCCATACGTTTGGGCATGACCCAGTCCGGGGTCAGCCATGCCATGCAACGATTGCGACATATCGTCGGCGATCCCCTCTTTATACGTTCCAGCAAAGGCGTGGAGCCCACGGCGCGGGCGGACGAAATGGCGGCTTCCGTCCAGGACTCCCTGGACAGCGCCATGGCGGCAATTTCCACCGCCCGGACCTTTGATCCAGCGACCTCTAACCGGGTATTTTGTATCGGCCTGCCCGACCATGCTGTGGCCAAATATGCGCCGCTGATCTATGACGCCTTCAACGACGGCGCGCCGAAGCTGGGCATTCATCTTCACGATGCGCCGACGCCGGAGGCCATCCGGCTTGTAGAGCAAGGGGAGCTCGATATAGCAGCCGGCGTGATTGGAGACCTGCCTAAGCGGTTTAAATCGATGCCCCTGTTTACCAGTCAGCTCGTGGTCATTGCCTCGAAACAACACCCGGATATTAAGGGTAAGATTGATCTCGCCGATTATCGCAAGGCACGCCATTTGATCTATTCAGCGCCGGGACCGATGAAAAGTGGTCTCGGCGAAGTCTTAGCCAAACGAGGCATCATCCGCGATATCGGCATGACCATCAGCGGCCACCTCGCCGTGCCGGTGATCATAGCCGGCTCCAGCCTCATCGCTTCGGTGACGCGGGAGCTGGCGGAACCTTATGCAGAAAAATACGGGCTTCAGATATTGAAGCTGCCTTTCGACATTCCCGATATCCCGGTCAGCCTATTCTGGCACGAGCGGAATGACCGGGATGCCGGACATCAATGGCTAAGGGAAATGGCGGTGAGGATGACCAGGCGGTAATTCGATACCGTAAACTGTTTAAGAATGAGAGTTTTGGGAATTGGTGCAGCGGGCCGTCCTTGCGGCTAATCTGGACGGATTATCGCCGCATGGATTGCGGAAACCTGCAGCCGTGCGCCCTGCGGAGGACGGACATTCTGATCACGAAATAATAGCTATGGGTGGATGGGATACGCTGAAAGAAGTGTCCCACTACACAAAAGGTGTGCGCCGTAAACGCCTCGCTGGGAATGTGCTGAAAAAGGCGCGAGAAGCACAGGAATAGAACAAAACTTCCTAACCTTCTTAAAACATCAATACTTTTAATGGGTTAAGAAATAAATGGTGCCCAGGGGCTGATTTGAACAGCCGACACCAGCATTTTCAGTGCTGTGCTCTACCAACTGAGCTACCTGGGCACACGCGCCATCATACGGGCGAGCGCACTAATAGAAAAATTTATCCCGGTTGTCCACCGGAAAGGCACGCCCGAATCGCGCCATATCGAAATTAAACGATATTTCGACCTGGAACCCTCTAGGAGGAAGCCGAATTCGCGATGCTTTTGACGAGACCAAGGAATTTCCGCTGCACATCCGCGGGTGCCGCCACATAGTTACGCACGAGTTCAAGCGTTTCGCGCTTCATGTGGAAGGATTCCTTACGCTTGTCTTCTTCGTCTTTCGGCTCCGCGAATTCCTTGAAGAACCATTGCACCGGCACATCCAAAACCTGGGAAATCTGCCATAACTTACTGGCGGAAATCCGATTCATCCCTCGTTCATACTTCTGCAACTGCTGGAAGGTAAGTCCAATGGCAGTCGCCAGTTCCGTCTGACTCAATCCGCACAGCACCCGTCGTTGCCTGACCCGTTGCCCGACATAGACATCGATCTCCCGAGGGCCATCTTCCAAGACCGTACGCCAACGGCGGCGTGGCTTTGCTCTGGGCTTCTTCGTCTCTGTTGTTGTCTTAGGTGTTACTGCCATGTTGTCCTCATCGCACCGCTAGGTCGGTGCTAGAAACTATTAGATCGACTACGTTTAACACAACCGCCTGTCACGGGAAAATGCAGAAATAAATCGTCGCCAACGCAACGTAACGCTGTTAGATTCCGAACAACAAATAACTTTATGTTGTAAACATTATTTGATTTTTCCCAAAAGATCATCGTGATTTGCTAATTCGCTCTCAAATTCCTCAAAACTCACCTCTTCGTCACTCGGCAATCGGTAATTACCATTGAGCCAACTGCCAAGATCAAGATCAGCACATCTCTTGGAGCAAAATGGTTGATACTGTTTAACATTCGCTTTGCGACATATAGGGCACCTAGCTGTCATGTTCCTGTCCGGTTTTCAGTCTCGATCCGAAAACTCGCTTCGTCATTGTCCTCGATCAATGACAGAGCTCCTCCCAATCGCCGTGTAGTTTCTCTGAAGGCCAATTCGAACTCTCCGCGCAGTAAAGAAACCAATCGCGGTGCCGCGATCAAACGGAACCCGCTAGCGCCTTTTGTCCGCAAGAGTTGTCGAAGGGCGTCGCACGCCAGG
The DNA here is from genome assembly GCA_049601975.1 of Alphaproteobacteria bacterium. Lineage (GTDB taxonomy): Bacteria > Pseudomonadota > Alphaproteobacteria > UBA8366 > UBA8366 > UBA6544. Next base: position 2,930 of record JBMYRC010000081.1, read on the forward strand.
ACTTCTGCTGCTGGTTGTATCGACCCCGCTACCCTCTGCGTGAGCAATTCATGCAGCGCGGGACCATCTCGCCGGCGGGTAATTTCAATCAAACCGGCAGCCGTCATTCCAAGCACATCGACAGGGACGGACGAGTCCTTTAACTCCCGCTTCATCGCGTCGACTAGCTTACGTCTATGCTCGCGGCGGCGCATGGTAATGAAATCGACGACTATCAAACCGGCCAGATTCCGCAACCGAATCTGTCTGGCAATCTCCACGGCGGCGGACATATTCGTAGCCAAAATGGCATCATCGACACGCCCCTTTCCGCCGGCCGAGCCCAAATCGACATCAATGACCGTCAGCGCCTCTGTAAAGTCAAAGGTCAATCGCGCGCCCCTTGGCAGCTCAACGGTTCGGTTAGTCAATTCCTCGATTTGATCAGCAATCCCATAGGATTCGAAAATCGGTTCCGCCTCATCGTGGAATTGAATATTGGCTGCAATATCGGGCCGTTGTCGCTTCATTCTCCTCATCAGGTCGAGATAGACACCACGGTCATCGACCAAAATGATGGATTCCGATGCCACGCGGTCCCTGAGCCTACGTTCAACCAGGGACGGTGGCGGCAAAAGGCAGGCGGGGACATCGGACGTCTTTTCGGTGGCATCGCGCCAACGGGCGCGCAGCGCCGTCATTTCGGCAGACAGGACGGTATCGTCGGCATATTGTGCCTGGGTACGTATCGTCCAACCTTCACCGTCCTGCAACCAACTCGCAATCCGGGCTTCCAAATTGTCACGGCGCCGGCCAGATTTCAATGATCGCGGCCAGCGAACATCTTCGCCGCCAGGCCGATAAACGAAATAACTGCCAGAAATCGATGTTTCCCGGCGGATGGTCGGCGCCTTTCCCGAAGCCGCCTCACGAGCGATCTGGACAATGATCGCCTCTCCCTCATGAAGTGAGGTCGCGCGGCTCAAGAACGCGTTCTCGCCAATGCCAATATCAATGAAAGCGGCACCCATGCCCTTTTCGATTTTGATCACGCGTCCCCTATACACGCCTTCCAAGAGCGGCGGTCGGGAGATGCTTTCGATCATGAATTCGCGCAGTTTGTCGCGCTCGTCGACAAACGCCATCCGCGTTTCTCCCGGCGATATTTCGACAAGTATATTTTCCGTCACTGCGCTCACTCCCATCCCAATCCGGATAACAAAGTAGCTGTCTCATAGAGAGGCAACCCAACGACGTTCGAATAGGATCCGTTTATCCTGGTGACAAAGGCGGCAGCACGGCCCTGGATCGCGTATCCGCCGGCCTTTCCTTGCCATTCGCCGCAATCCAAATAATTCCGCATCTCTTGCTGGCTCAAGCGCTTGAACTTAACCCGGGTCTCCACCAATCGCTCGCTCACCGCACCGTCCGGAGAGATAATTGCCACCCCACCGAAGACGCGATGTGCGCGCCCAGAGAGCAATTCCAAACATCGCTTTGCCGTCGCCTCGTCCTCTGCTTTCGGCAGAATGCGGCGCCCGACTCCAACGACCGTGTCAGCGCCGATAATCCAGGCTTCGGTCTCGTGCCCGGCTATCGCGCGCGCTTTTCCGCGCGCCAGCCGAGCGGCATGCTGGCGCGGTAATTCTCGTGCGAGCGGCGTTTCATCGATATCGGCGGGCCGCACTTCATTCGGTGTAATTCTGATCTGTGCTAGCAGTTCAAGCCTCCTCGGAGACGCGGAAGCCAATATCAAGCGCGATGTACGGTTAGAATTCATTCGGTTCGTATTGCATATCAATCCAGGTCACGTATCCAGTGGCGGTGACGACGGAAACCGTTCTCGAATGCGCGCCATTAGTTGATCCCTAACTTGGCGATAAGCAGCCAAGCGGGAATCACGATTTCCTTCCACGATGCTCGGATCGAACGTATGCCAGAATTCCAGCTCCACCGCCATGGTCCGAGTAAGCTCAACGGCGCGGTGCTGGGCTTCCGGCGACAGTGTAATAATCAGATCGTAATATTCGTCTTCCAAGTCATCGAAACTTTTCGAGCGATGGCGTGAAAGATCGATCCCAATCTCATCCAATACCTCGATGGCGAATGAGTCGATTTCGCCAGACCGCACCCCTACAGAATCGACATAAATCCGATGCCGCTGTAAATGCTTCAGAATGCTTTCCGCCATGGGGGAACGAAGAGCATTTTCTGTACAGGCAAACAATACCGCGCCGGGAAGGTCACTCATGGACTTGTACTTCCCGCGACATTCCCATCATCCCCGGATATGCAGGACACAGACGAGCGTAAACAACCGCCGTGCTGTATCGAAGTCGACCTCAACCGTCTCCTTCAAGCGCTCAAGTAGGATATCGGAGCCTTCATCGTGTAGGCCTCGCCGAGCCATATCGACAGTCTCGATTTGCGACGGAGTCAATTTTTTGATCGCATCGTAATAACTTTCGCATATCTGAAAATAATCGCGGATCAGACGCCGCAACGGAACTAATGGGACCGAGACCTCACGCATAGATACATCTTCGGTCGTTCGAATATCCAGAATCAATCTGCTGCGGTCTTCGACCCGAAGGTGCAAATGGAAAGGCCCCTCCAGTTCGCCAGAGGGTGCGAAATAATTCGATTCCAACAAATCGTAGATCGCTACCGCGCGCTCTTGTTCGACTTCCGGACTCCTGCGAATGATCGACGTCTCGTCAAGAAAGATTTGCGCGATTTGGTGCTCCGGCATGGCGGGCCTTCCAAATCAGCGATCGAGCCGAATCGCCACAGAGAGCGCGTGGGCGTCCAAACCTTCAGCTTCAGCCAATGCGACGGCGCTGGGGCCGATACGACCCAAGCTTTCCCGGTCACAAGTGACCATTGTGGTCCGCTTCATAAAATCGGGCACGCCCAGCCCCGAGGAAAACCGCGCGCTACGCGATGTCGGCAATACGTGGTTTGGCCCCGCCACATAGTCACCGATGGCTTCAGGCGTATAACGGCCGAGGAAAATAGCACCGGCGTGAGATATCTTCTCAGCTAAAACTTCCGGATTGTCGACGGCTAACTCCAAGTGTTCCGGCGCGATCCGATCTACCAATTTCACCGTGTCGTCGAGCGATCCAACGACGACGACCGCTCCTTGATCGCGCCAACTTTCCGCTGCGATTTTAGCGCGCGGGAGTGTCATGAGGCGCGCGTCTATCGCCGCCGAGACGAGATCAGCAAATTCGGACGAATCGGTTATCAACACCGATTGCGCGGCCGCATCGTGTTCCGCTTGCGACAATAGATCGACTGCAATCCAATCCGGGTCGTTCTCCCCGTCGGCGACGACCAGAATTTCAGACGGCCCCGCAATTAAATCAATACCTACAATGCCGAACACTCGGCGCTTTGCCGCCGCTACATAGGCGTTACCGGGACCGACGATCTTATCCACCGACCGGATCGTCTCCGTCCCATAGGCCAACGCCGCCACCGCCTGCGCGCCACCAATTCGGTAGATTTCACTGACACCCGCGATCTTGGCCGCCGCCAATACCAGCGGATTGATCACGCCATCCGGTGTCGGAACCACCATGACGATACGTTGCACACCGGCGACGTTTGCTGGGACAGCATTCATCAACACGGAGCTTGGATATGAGGCCGTACCCCCCGGTACGTAAAGGCCGACGGCATCAAGTGGCGTCCACCGCGCGCCAAGCTTCACACCTTCGCGATCTTCGAATTCGAGCGCCTCCGGAAGTTGCGTCTCGTGAAAGGCTCGAATACGGGACGCGGCTATTTCCAACGCCCTAATCGTCTTCGGATCGCACGCGTCAACCGCGTCGTCGATTTGGCGCGCATCGACCGCGAATTCGCCAGGTGTCAGGGACAGCCGGTCGAACTTATCCGTATACGCCGCCACTGCTTGATCGCCGTTTTGCCGCACATCATTAACGATGGATGCCGCGACCGCGTCGACATCCTCTTCAATGTCCCGTTTTGCAGAGACAAAGAGCTCGAAGTCGGCCTCGAAATTCGGGTTCGATGTCTCGAGCCTAAGCGGCATCGGCAACCTCTCTGAAGCGGTCGACCCAACCGCCAACCTCGGCAGGCCGGGTCTTCAGCGCGGTGCGGTTGACGACGAAACGGCTCGAAATTTCGACAATCGTTTCCAATTCCACCAACCCGTTCTCTTCAAGCGTCTTGCCCGTAGAAACAAGATCGACAATCCGCCGACAGAGGCCCAAATTAGGCGCCAGTTCCATCGCGCCATTCAATTTGATGCATTCCGCCTGCACACCCCGGCTCGCGAAGTGTCGTTTGGTGATCCCGGGATATTTCGTTGCAATTCGGATGTGGCTCCAACGGCTCGGGTCGTCCTCTAACGCCATGGCCTTGGGGGCCGCGACAGAAAGTCGGCATTTCCCAATATCCAAATCAACCGGCGCATATATCTCCGAATAGTCGAATTCCATCAACACGTCGTTTCCGGAAACCCCCAAATGCGCTGCTCCAAACGCGACAAAGGTCGCAACATCGAAACTGCGCACGCGAATTATGCTCAGCTCCGGAATATTGGTGGCGAATTTCAACAAGCGCGAGTCCGGATCGTCGAAAGCGGATTCCGGTTCTATCCCGGCGGCCCGCACCAACGGCATGACTTCGCGAAGAATACGGCCCTTGGGCAGCGCCAGAACCAAAGCCTCGTTCGACAACACGGTTGAAATCCAATTTTGTTCCAGTTCGGGCCGCTCTTATGGCACAGGCAATGTCAGGTTTCCAGAGGTATGGGTCTCTTCAGCCGTTGTAGAACGGCCTCCCCTCTCCACGCAGCCACAACCGAACCAGATGTCGCCGACGCTCGGGCTCCGGCCAATCCAAAAACCCGGTTCGGCGATGTCCGCATAGGCGATTTTCGACGATCTGAATCTGTCCAGGTTCTAAATAGAACTCCTTCACCATGCGGGGATCATTTAAAATTTCCTCGAATGCCTCTAAAGCCTCTTTACCGCGCGGATCGAGTTCCTCCCCTGCCAGCTTTTGGCCGTTCATAACTTGAAAACGCGATAACCGCGCAATCAATTTTCCCGCCTTCAACTCAAACATCGGATGGCGTAAAATCCTAATGTCGTCCGGCGAGTGTTCGCGCTGGCGATCGAAGATGAAATCTTCGTAAAGCCGCGATAGCAGTGCCGGATGGCGGTGCCTCATCTCGTTATGTGCGGCATAGAAACTCACCAAACCACTCACACCGCCTTCCTTCGCCGTCTGCAAGCACAGCAACGAAACATACCATGGCGGGCAGCGGTTATAACTATTATCGGTGTGAAAATTTTGTTTAACGTTCGTAATATCCGGGCGCACCCCATTCCCAGCTTTTTTACCGGTATCACGGACGTCGTAGATCATAGTGCCGTCCCATTTCTGTGCGACCGGCCGCTCGATCATCGAACAAAGGAGCCAATAAGCAGCCCTTGCATTATCGTGCTTCCACCGCTCTATCGGAAACCGGTCTATCAAAACGAATCCTGGGCCCTCATCAAGGCAGTGACGAGCCTTCGAAATTAACCGCCGGCACTCTGGAAGCTCAAAATCATCCGACTGCAACGCAGGTAGCGGCAACGGGTTCATTCGTAACTCGCCAATGAGGCCTTCGAGCTCTTCTAAACAGTCATCGGTGATAACTATATGTCCCTCGCCAGGGGGCAACGTCTCCACTGTCCAGGTGTTAGCTCCATCGAGCTTTTTGTCCAAAATCAGATTTTTTCTCAACGCCTGCATTGCGATATTCTAAACGGTTGACAGTCTGATGCAGCTAAGGTCGGCTTCACTACATTAGTGATAAACTAAATTCGGCAGCCATGTTGCGATAGACGGATTCCAAATTAGAAGAAAGATCATCGCTAGCATCGCAAAAACGAAAGGAATGGCGCCTTTTGCAACATCATTGAACTTACCACCCCTGGTACGTATTCCTTGAACCACATAAAGATTGACGCCTATTGGTGGCGTAATTAGAGCTGCTTCCATAAGTAAAGTGATTAAAATACCGAACCATACATCCGAAAACTCAGGAACACCCAATGCCATTACAATTGGAAAAACTACAGGTACAGTAGTTAACATCATTGATAGGGTTTCCATAAACATTCCTATCAAGAGATAAAACAAGACTAAAAGTAAAATTGTTTCAATCGGACTGATACCGAGATCTCGGATAAAATTTAGCATCGATTGTGTGATGCCCATAAATCCCAGAACGACATTTAAAAATATCGCTGCAAATACAATGATCATTATCATTGCAGTAGTTCGCATTGTACCTTCAAATGCATCCCGCAACATCGACCAAGATAAGGTTTTGAAAACTGCGGCTATTATTAAAGCCATAACAACACCAATTGATGCTGCTTCCGTTGGAGTTGCTATGCCCGCATAAATTGATCCAACCACAGCGCAAAACAATAATATTGGCGGCAATAGATGTGGTAGAGTACTCCATCTCTCAGACCACGAGGTTTTTACTTTTTCACCACCCCATTCTTTTTTAAAAATACACGCGCCAACAATGACCGTCATAAAGAGGGTAGACAGAATTATTCCAGGTATAATCCCTGCTAAATATAATTCTGGGACCGACGTGTCTGTCAGAAGTCCATATAAAATTAAATTGATTGAAGGCGGTATTAAAATTCCAATTGTCCCGCCAGCTGCTATAGAGCCGAGAAATAAACTTTCATTATAATTTCTTTTCTGAATTTCCGGATAGGCAACTGTTCCAACTGTCGCGGCGGTTGCGACGCTCGACCCTGAACTTGCGGCGAATATGGTGCAGGAGCCAATATTCGCATGCATCAAGCCACCTGGAAGCCATGACAACCATTGGACAACAGCACCGTACATTCTTCGGGCTATTCCAGCACGAAGCATAATTTCTCCAAGAAGTATGAATAACGGCACCGCAACTAATATAAATTCCTTACTTTTCTCCCAGATTATCTCGCCAATTCCAAATTGAATCCGCCCACCCATATGGATCTCATCGAGGGTAAAGCTTAACACCCCTAGGACTGCAGCCACTGGCACTGCTGCTGCGACTAAAATCAGTAACCCAATTAATATCCAGCCGACTATCATTTTACGCCCTGTTCACATTTTGAAGATTTTCTTCAGTAGACAAAACCACATCTACACCTTGAGTTTCTTCTTCAATCGTATCGACTACTGAAGGAACTCCGGCGAGTTTTGCAACAAGCGCCCAATTACGTTGGCAAAGTGCGACTGTAGTGTATATCAGTAAAAATAGGAGAGTTATGATGAACATAACCAATCCAAATACCCAAAAAAATAAAGGTATCCACTGTGGAGTACCCAATGTTGTTATCGCAACGGCACATTTCCGTTCAGCATCTCGAAAACAAATTGTTGCATCCCAAAACACTATTAAAGCGTGATAGGTCATGATCGCCATAAAATACAATAGAAGTATTAAACCAATTAAGTCCAGCAATGCACATAATTTACGTGGCAGTAGATTATAAAACGCATCAATTCTGACATTAGAGCGATGCAATAAACAGTAGGAATATGCCCAAGTAGTCGATGCCGCAAAGACATAACCAGAATACTCATCAGAACCACTCATTGTGATAGAAAAGAACTTGCGGCAGATCACATCAATGGAAACCATCAAAGCAGCCCCTAAAAGACTAGCCCCACCAATCCACACAGCCATTTTTGATAATTTTTCAAATCCGTTATGGATAGTAGCTAGCATTCCCCGGGACCCCTATCTATTTCAGATATAGCGTCGCACCGACCGCGCGGTGCGACGCCAATTTAGCAAACAAAAATTTCGCAATTTTTTATTTTGGTAATTTAGCTGTCATACCCGAAATTTTACCAATCGTTGCATTCCATTCATCAACACATTTTTGGGTACCACAACGTTTTGCCCAACGTTTAAGAACAAAATTCTCAACAACATCTTTCAACATTGCCTTGTCCTTGTCTGTGGGTTCGATTGGGATCATGCCACCTGTAGGCAGGTCTTTTCCACTAGAGTCTTTGCAAGGCCCACTCGCATTACAATCCATTCCACGTTGATCATTTAAAGCTGTGGCAGCCCACATTGCATCTTCAAGCTTAGCAGCTTCACTTTGAATAAGGGCTTTAGTTTCATCATTGAGACTACCCCAAGCCTTATTACTCATCGCCATGATGGACGATGCATAACCCAGTCGGATTCTGATGTTGTGCGTTACAACTTGATACCACTTCGCATTATAGGCTGGCAGTGTACCAGTGAGCCCACAATCCGCGACGCCCTTCTGAAGAGCAGGAACAACTTCCGCAAATGCGATAGTTACCGCACTGCCACCAACGCCGTTGACAAAATCACCAAGGGTCGTGCTGTAGGTCCGTATCTTTTTACCTTTGAGCTTATCAAGGCCATAGGTTTTGATACTCTTGTCACCAAGGTTGCACCACAGTTGCTGGCTAGGCCATCCATAAACCATCAATAGTTTAGCATTAAATTTTTGGTCTACTTCGCGCGCTAAAATAGACCGATAGGCTTCATTGGCCTTTCGATAAGTGGGCAGGTCCTGAATGACCCCCGAAAGATCCGCTCCTTCTAGCTCAGGGCTCTCTTGCGCTACATAAGTTGTGACGGCATGCACCGCGTCAAAAGTTCCGAGTTTAAGCATCTTCATAACTTCGTAACCCGATAAACCGAGTTCCGTATTCGATTTAGCATTCGCTGTCAGTTTACCACCGGACGCCTTTGGAAGGATGGTTTTCCAAAATGGACCTTCGCGTTCTTTCCAGTGATCAAGAAAGCCCCAAGTACCAGCTACTGTAAAATTCTTCTTCTGTATTTCTGCCATCGCTGGCTGCATCGAAAGCACAAAAGTGCCCATCAATACACCAAACAAAAATTTTGATTTAAGATTCATTACCTTCTCCCTGTAACGTTACATTCTCACGGACGCGGCGTGTTACACATGTCCGACCGATTTTGGTGTCCCAGACCGAAGCGATTGTCGTATTTTTCAGTAAGGACAGATCCTTTAAAACGAAATTTCCTTAATCGGTACCCCGCAACAAACAACCGGATGCGCATAAATGCATCCGATCAAGCATTTATTGATGTAAAACCGTATTCAGTCAAATAGCGATTTCTGAAGCGTTTGGTTACAGTCAGGTGTATTGACATCGTTACCGCCTCCGTTTTTCCTGCATTGGTCTAAAGAGGAATTCCACAATGGTTTGGTTTGTCGGCGTCGATGTTGGCGGCACGTTCACGGATTTTTATGCATTCGATGAGGATCAACATTTAGTTCGTATTCACAAACGGCCATCAACACCAAAGAATCCAGCGCTTGCAATACTCTCCGGTCTCGATGACCTTGCGCGGGACCAAGGCGTCGTTTCGGACACGGTTGCACGCTTTGCACATGGCACAACAGTCGCCACAAATGCCCTCATCCAACGACGCGGTGCGCCGGTTGCTCTGATTACCACGGAAGGGTTTCGAGATTTACTCGAAATCGGGCGTCAAATCCGCCCTAAAATGTATGACCTCAAAGCAGACGAACCGCCACCACTCGTCCCACGGAAGCATCGAATTGAAATAAAAGAGCGCATCGATGCCAACGGTGGCATCGTTGAGACGCTTGAGGACAGTGCTATTCAAAAGGCCGTCGAAACCGTTAAAGCATCCGGTGCGGAAGCCTGCGCCGTTGGGCTTTTGTTTGCGTTCCTCAATCCCAAACACGAGCGCCGCATTGGAGAAATCCTAAAGGCCGAACTGCCGGATGTATTCGTCTCCCTCTCAAGTTCGGTACAGCCCGAATTCCGCGAGTACGAGCGTCTCTCCACTACCGTCTTAAACGCCTACCTGCAGCCCATCGTCACCCGCTACATGGACACTTTAAAAGCAGGATTGGCGAGCCGGATACCGCGTGCCGTGATCGGGATCAATCAATCATCCGGCGGTTTGATGTCAGTCGGACGCGCCGGGGAGTTCCCCATCCGCACCGCGCTTTCCGGGCCTGCCGCGGGCGTGGTAGGGGCCGTGCATATCGCCAAACTCGCAGGGCATGATGACGTCATCACGCTGGATATGGGCGGAACAAGCGCCGACGTCGCGCTCATCCGAGACGGTAAGGCGGGTATCGGATTTAACCAGAAAGTCGCCGAATTTCCGGTCCGACTGCCCATGGTTGACGTCAATACGATTGGTGCTGGTGGTGGCTCCATTACGTGGTTCGACCGGGATGGATTGCTAAAAGTCGGACCCGCAAGCGCCGGGGCCAGTCCTGGCCCCGCGTGCTACGGCCAAGGTGGCGCGGAACCCACGGTCTCCGATGCTAATCTCATCCTCGGGCGATTGTCACCGAGGGGCTTGCTCGACGGAGAGATGGCGCTCGATCCAGCATTATCTGCTAGCGCGTTTAAGCCCATTGCAGATCAGCTTGGCTTTACGTTGGAAAAAACCGCGCATGGCGTGCTTGGGATCGTCTCTGCCAATATGGTTCGAGCGATACGCGCTGTCTCCGTCGAACGTGGGCACGACCCGCGCGGATTCGCCTTGATGGCTCTCGGCGGCGCAGGGCCTCTTCACGCCGTAGATGTGGCGCGGACACTAGGCATCAGCACTGTGATCGTGCCACCAGCCCCTGGTATTCTCTGTGCACAAGGACTCGTCGTCTCCGACCTCAAAGAAGATTTCGTCATCAGCGATCGTATCCGCGTCGGGAATGAGGGCATCGTCGCCATCGGCACACATGTCCAAACTCTTATCGATCGCGCGCAGGATTGGTTCGCGAGCGAAGATATAGATGAGTCGGCGCGTTGGCTCGAATTGGTGTTCGACATGCGCTATGTCGGACAAAATTTCGAACTGCCCGTCCCCGTTGCCGATAGCGACACGATGCGCGATGCGCGTTTCCGTATCGCGCCCGATGTATTGTCTCAATCGTTTTTCGAGTCCCATGACCGTGCTTACGGCTATCACAATCCACAGGATCCGGTGGAAGTCGTTAATTTGCGGCTCACCGCATGGGGGCGTTTAAACCATCCTAAAACCGGGTCCGACGAGATTGCTGACGGAAACCCGGCGCCCACCGGAACACGCCCCGTCTATTTCAATGCCGAGGCTTCGGACGCCGCAGCCGTTTACCACCGCGCAGACTTATTGCCCGGCCATCGTATTGTTGGACCCGCCGTGATCGAGCAACTCGATTCGACCGCGCTGGTTTATCCGGGAGACACGGCAATCGTGGATGCCGCCCTCAACTTCATAATTGAGTTGTCGACATGACCGCACATCAAGACCTCGACCCAATCACCTTAGAGATCGTCTTCAACGCTCTCCGGTCGATTACCGACGAGACATTTATCGCACTGACGAAAAGCGCCTACTCCACCAACATCAAGGAACGCCGCGACCATTCAACAGCGATCTGCGATCTGGACGGCCGCTTGATCGTGCAAGCAGAGAACTCGTTACCGATCCATCTCGCTTCTATGACGGGCCTAATGGCGAGCCTGCTCGCCAAGTACGACCCGGCCGATATTGAGGAAGGCGACCTGTTCGTGGCCAATGATCCACATGTCGCGGGCGGCACCCACTTGCCCGACATCAATCTGGCGATGCCCGTATTCATCGACGACAAGCTCAGCGCCTTCGTTTGCAACATTGCGCATCATGCGGATGTCGGCGGCATGGCGCCCGGTTCCATGGCGGGCGGCATGTCGGAGATTTATCAAGAAGGTTTGCGCATTCCAGTCGTCAAACTATTCCGCCGCGGAGAACTGCAGGAAGACCTCTTCGAGATCCTGCTGCTCAATGTCCGCATTCCCGAAGAGCGGCGCGGCGACTATTATGCGCAGATCGCGGCATGCCGATTGGGGCGCAGGCGATTGTTGGAAGCGGCTAAAACATATTCCATGGACATGCTCCAAGCCGCCTTCGGCGAAATCATCGAGCGAACCGAACGGCGCATGCGCGAGGGCGTGGCCCAAATTCCGGATGGCACGTATCACTTCGAAGACGTGATGGACGATGACGGTTTGGGCACGTTAGATATTCCCATCAAAGTGAAGATCGACGTTGCGGGCGACCGCATCCATTTCGATTTTACCGGCACTTCGCCGCAGGTCGCGGGCAATATCAATGTCACGTTAAACGCGACGCAAGCCTCCGTCGCCTATTGCCTGAAGGCCCTGCTCGATCCGGAAATCCCCAATAACGAGGGCGTACTTGAGGTTTGCGAGATCGAATGCCCCAAAGGCACGCTCTTGAACTGCTCACCGCCGGCGCCGGTCGCCGCACGCGCCAACACCAGCCAGCGGATCATCGATGTGGTGATCGGCGCATTGTCAGACGCCTTGCCGGAAGCCACGGTCGGTGCCGCCAACGGCGCAAATACCACCGCCGTCTTCTCCGGCAGCGACCCTGTCACGGGAAAGGAATACCTATACCTGGAGACCATCGGCGGCGGTTTTGGCGGGCGCAACGACCGTGATGGCAAGGATGGCGTGCAGGTGCATATTACAAACACCTCAAACCTTCCGGTTGAGGTCATCGAGATGGAATATCCACTGCGGGTCCTGAGCTACGGTCTGGTCGAGGATTCAGGTGGTGCCGGCAAGTACCGGGGCGGTATGGGTCTGCGCCGCGAAATCACGCCGGTCGGACATGATTGCATTTTCAATGGTGCCGGAGAGCGGTTCAGCAACGAGCCTTGGGGAGTCTTCGGTGGATCGTCTGGTGACACAGGTCAATTCATTCACACGAAACAAGACGGCCTCGAGAAGAAATTGGCAATCAAGCCTTCCGGGATCGCCCTAAAAGCCGGGGAGAAAATTCTGGTTGAGACGCCCGGCGCGGGCGGTTACGGCGCGCCGGAAGAACGTTCGGACGCGGATATTACGGATGACGTCGAGAGCGGCAAATTTTCTGACGCATATGTAAAGATGCATTACGGGCGATAACGGGTAAGCCTACGGGCATGCACCGTGCTTGGAGGCCCTGACCAAGCGTCGGCATCGCCGTCGCCCTTTCCCTCGCTGCCTCGCCCGCAATGGCGGACGGCATTGTAGCAAAAATCGTTTCATCACCCGTAACCGCGGCAAGCACGGTCCAGGGCGCGCGGCTCGGTATAAACGTCTATCTTCAAAACAAAGCGGCTCCAGGTGTCGCCTTTATGGACTCAGCTGTCATCGGCTAAGGCATCCCAGCGGGCGGGCGTATTGAGGTAGAGTCGGGCGGAGGCTTCAAGCGCGGCTCGGCTAACCCAATCAATGCAACGGGAATCATTCTGGTGCCAGGCGCACCCCAACAGGGCCTCCCCTCGAAGAAGCTCGGCTACACGGTCCATGATCCGTGTGGAAGTATCTTCGCCATCGAGCCTAACGTGCCTGGCGCTGTCCGGGCTCAGGACATGATGTTCCCAACTCCAGGGGCCCAGCGGTGATCCCATTCGCCAGCGCGGGATCAAGGTCTCCCATATCGGCTTTCGCGCCCGCCCCTTTGTCAATATGGGGAAACACGTCCCCGTCGAGGTTCGAATCGTGGATGCGAATGGGAAAATCACCGAGCGTGGGCGCGGCGAGATTAGGTTTCTAGGAAACGCAATTCCGCAAATTCACCCAACCAATCTGCTGGACAATCAGCGCAACCAAAACTGGCAAAGAATTTCGAGCAGTGAGACGTTCGGCGAGAAGCCAGACACGCTCCCCTTGTCGTTGCTCATGTTCAAACGCACCATCGACGTCCCAGCGCAACATCTGAATAAATTCAATCTCGGCACTCGGGGCGCGGGCGTGCTGTCGTCCAGCCAACTGAGGGCGCTGGGCTAAGCACAACCCAAAATTTTGGCGCGGTACACCACCGGATTGATCGTGCAGGATACGAACCGCGACGGTAGGCTCGTCCCACTTGTCGATAAAATCATCAGCGGCTTCCTCGACAGCGCACCCTCCGGCTCGACCGGTCATGAAATTCGCACGCTGGAATTCAAATTCCAACCGGTCCTGTCGGGACTGCTCTCGAACATCAGGCCGAAGGTCGGCAGTCGAATTGGTGGCGGTGTCATGGTTCTGCAGTTCACAGGCGAGATAAGCCAGGGATTTACGAACCGACATCGGCCCCTCTGAAAGACACGGACGATCTCGACTGTCCGGGCGGCTCCAGTTACACCTATACTATCGATGTGGAGTGAATACACAGGTCTTATGCCGAATGGTCGGGCCGCCAGATCGTCGGCCAGGAATGATCGAAATCCTTTAAGGCGCAAAGCAGCTCATCCACTTCAAGTCGGAGAGCCCCGTTACCCGAAAAATGGATCATGACGATGCCATCGTCATACGCAATCGACAGTATGGCGGCGAAACGGTCGCGCGCTTGGCGGTCGACGTTGCGATACTGAACGCGCTTAACCGTATCGAATCGGAGCCCAGAATGTATCCGTTCCCCTGCCGCATCGCTTGCAGGTTGTTCCCACTTGAAGCGGTTTACCGCCATCACAAATGCGCGTTCGTTTTCCAGATAAGCCATATCGATGACAGGAACAATGGCGTCCTGAAGCATCGACGAGACAACCATCAGGTCGTTCACGTCCCGGCTCAATAAACCCAGTTTCGATTTCTCGTCGTCAGGCATTCCCCGACCCGCCTGCCCTTAATCTCGGACGCGTTCGATTTCAGCGCCGCATGCCGCCAATT
>JBMYRC010000082.1:0-17472 GCA_049601975.1 Alphaproteobacteria bacterium
GTGCGCAAATGTGTGTCGTCGAAATCATGGACGTTGCCCGCCGCCGCATTGATAAACGCCGCCGTCAGGGCATCCGCTCGTTCGGCTCGACCGATCAGGGTCCCCTCCCCGCTACCGGCAAATTCCCGCAGCGTCGCCAGCGCACGCTCGACGGCGCTATCATGCGTGCCTTCCAAGGCGGTTCCAAAAAAATTCAAAAGTGAGCGTTTGGTCGCATGGCGAACATCGTCCGGCAAATCTTCCCAGCGCGAACCCGCGACAAACTCAGAAACGGTATGCGATACCATCTTCTTTACCCGAGATCGGCGATGCGCGGGCCGACCTCCTGCGCCAAAAGCGTTAAACTCTCGTGATCCCAACTCGGGTCGTCCGAATCGGCAGTGACGCTGAGCAAGGTGCCAAAGCCGCCGACCTCTTCGTACAGGTTGCGGATTTTATCGGCACATTCCTGCGGGTCGCCGACAATCCAAAGATTCTCCATCAAGTAATCGACGTCGATATCCTCATCCTTAAGGTTCGGGTCGTGTTTCATGATTTCCATTTGGATGGTGCCTTGGCGGCTCGGCAATTGATGAACTTCGTAATTGCGACCAAGGACCGTGCGGGCTCGCTCGCTCGCAATCTCCGGCGTCGGCCCCACGAAAATATCGCGCGCAATGCGCCAGTCGCTGCGGCTCGGCGTGTTTCCAACGCCGTTCGCTCCTTCCATCACCGTCTCCCAGTGACCCGGCAGAAACGCGCGGGAGAGCAGAGAACTCGACATCGGCGACCAACCGCGTTCCCCGGCGATCCGGAGCGACTTAGAATTCGGCGTGCTGGCCGCCAGCGCGATCGGCGGATGCGGTAGCTGCATCGGTTTCATGTGAAGGCCGCGTTCCGTGACAGGATCTAATTTTGGCGCTTCGATCTTAAAGAATTCACCTTGATGGCTGTACGTACCATCTTCAGCTGCCCACAAGCCGAGAATGACATCGATGGCTTCCTCAGCCCGCGCCCGGCCTTCGCTCGGGTCGAGCCCCATTAGCGCCATGTCTGTCGGAATGCCGCCGAGCCCGATACCCCATTGGAATCGCCCCCGCGACAGATGATCGAGCATTGCGAGACGATGAGCCAGATAGACAGGCTCATGCATACCCAACAAGGTTACACCGGTACCGAAGCGAATCTTTTCGGTCAGCGCTAAGGCTTTCGCTATCAACAGATCAGGTGCCGGAGCGTTCTCCCATTTTTCGGTGAAGTGCTCGCCGAGCCAGGCTTCGTCAAAACCGACCTTATCGGCCAGGACGAGTTGATCGATGTCCCGATCGTAACAATCCGCAACTTCCCGGTAAGAGGGATGCAACGGCATCATAAAAAGGCCGAGCTTCATAAATGGGATTCCTTCGATTTCTCTTGTGATTGGAATTTAGGTGCCCACGGGTTTGTATCCAGCGGACACACTCTTATTCTCGACGCGCGGAGATAATTCGGCGCATATTCCAAGAATGAGGAGAACGTCGACATGACATTTAAAAAACGAGGACTGGTTCCCGAATTCTACGTCTCAGATATCGGAGTGAGCCGCGCATTCTACACTAATGTTCTTGGCTTTGCTGTAGCCTTCGAACGGCCGGAAGACGGATTTGTCTAACTGTCTCGAGAGGGAGCCGAATTGATGTTGGATGCTATCGAGACCGGACGGACTTGGCTCACCGCGCCCTTGGAAGCCCCGTTCGGGCGCGGCGTTAATTTGCAAATTTAGACCGAAGATGTGGCCTCGCTCTATCGCTGCGTTGAAGCAGCGAACGCGACCGTGTTCCTCCCCTTGGAAGAAAAATGGTACCGCATTGGAGAGATGCACGGCGGAAACAAGCAATTCGTCGTCCAAGACCCAGATGGCTACCTGCTGCGGTTCGCACAGGATTTGGGGATGAGATGAACCGCTCTCTCCCCCATGCCAAAGACGGCGTCGCGCGCTATTCTTAGTGCAAACCAAATTGAATGGAGAGAATCATGGCACTAGAAATCATTGGCTTCCCCCGGTCCAACTTCGTGCGCAGCGTCCGCATGGTCGCCGAGGAAAAGGGCGTGCCCTACGAGCTCCTCGCCGAGTTTCCGCATTCAGACACGGTAAAGGGTCTCAATCCGACCGGCAAAATTCCGGCGATGCGTCATGACGGGTTGGAGCTCTGCGAATCGCTTGCCATCGCGCGCTATATCGACGACGCCTTCGACGGCCCGAAGATGATCCCGGAAGATCTGAAAGCGGCGGCGCATGTAAACCGCTGGACGGCTTTCGCCGCCACCGAAGTGGACCAGATGCTGATGCGTAACTATGTGGTCGAATATGCCTTTCATAAGGACGACGGTGGCAATGTCGTGCGCACAAAGATCGACAAGACCATCAAGCGCTTCCCCAAAATGTTCAAGATGTTGGAAGACGCAGCCTCCGCCGGATGCTTCGGTACCGCGTCGTTCGGTATGGCCGATTGCTTCGTGATGCCGATCCTGAATGCCACCAACATGTGGGACGAAGGCAAGGAAGCCATCGCGAATTCGCCGAAGCTCAACGCGTACTTCACGAAGAATCAGGACCGCGAGAGCTTTAAAGCGACGGCGCCCTAATCGTCATGGCGACGGGCAGTATCGATACCGGCACCGATCAACTCCTGTGTGAAGTCAGGGAGCGGGTTGCCGTCATCACGCTCAATCGTCCCGAATCGCGCAACGCACTCGGTGATATCCTCACACCCGCCTTACGGCGCATGATCCGCGAGCGTGGCGAGGACCCGGATGTAGGCGCGTTGCTGATCACCGGAGCGGGCACGGCCTTTTGCGCCGGCGGCGACGTCAAGAGCATGGCGAGTCCCGGCCCGGCTGTCGAAATGACGCCAGACCAAAAAGTGGCACGCCTGAAAGAACGCCAACGCACATTGACCGGTGCGCTCGTGGCCGTGCGCAAACCAACTGTCGCAGCCTTGCCCGGCCCAGCAGCAGGTGCGGGCCTCGCCATAGCACTCGCTTGTGATATTCGCATTGCCGCCACCTCCGCCTTCATCAGCACCGGGTATGCCCGGGTCGGGTTGTCCGGCGATTACGGCATCGCATGGTTGCTGACCCGATTGGTCGGCACGGCCAAGGCCCGGGAGTTGCTCTTTACTGGCGACCGTGTCGATTCCGCGACGTGCGAAAGGTTGGGTCTGGTCAATCGGGTGGTACCGGACGAGACGTTCCGCGACGACGCATTCACGTTCGCCAAATCCCTGGCGGACGGACCCGCCGTGGCGTTGCGACACATAAAGGACAATCTCGACGACGCGCTGACGCAACCATTCCTCACCGCCTTGGATGGGGAGGCCGAACGTCTTGTGCAAAGTGCCCAGACCGACGATCATAAAGAAGCCGTGCGTGCCTTCGTCGAGAAGCGAAAGCCGAATTTTACCGGGCGGTAGTCGATTTTACGCCAACGGCTCAATCGCTTGCATTTCCGGCCTTGTCTCGGCGAAGGAGAGTCGTGCCTCCAGTTTCTCCGAGTATCGCACTAAATCCGGATACCGGTCCCGCCACTCGAATTTCGGCAGGCGCAAATCCAGATAGGCCAAGGCGCATCCAGCCGAAATATCGGCGAGCGTCAGTCCTTCACCGATATACCAATCCCGCTGAGCCAAGCTATTGGAAAGGCTCGCGACACCCGCCGCGACTTTCGCATTCTGCCGGGTAATCCAATCGGCGCTCCGAGCCTCCGCCTTGCGTTGGCCTTCAAGTACCAACAACACCACAGCATCGCAGATACCCATCGCCAAGGCATCTATTTGCCGCGCCGATATGGCGTCTTCCGGCACGGGCGGCATTAGGCTCGGTCCACCCAAAGTTTCAAGATAATCGACGATCACGTGGCTCTCATAGATCGCGCTGCCGTCCTCCAACAACAGGACCGGAACCTTGCCGAGCGGATTATGCGTGGGGGCAAGCGCATCGGTGTTCCAAGGATTACTCACCACTTCCTCATACGTAATATCCTTCTCGCGAAGTGCGATCCGGACCTTACGCGCGAAGGGGCTCGGTTTAGCGATAATAAGCTGCAAGGGCTTGCTTCCTGTCGTCTATTCCCAATCACGCTACGTTACTTCAGAGATCGCCAACAGCAAGAGGAAGCAGGCCATGGCCGACAGTCTCGCGAAACAATACAAGGCACTCCTGGAAGCGCCCGAAATTCTAATCATGCCCGGTGTCTTCGACGGGTTCAGCGCCGCAATCGTTGAGAAGATGGGCTTCAAGGCTGGATTTATCTCCGGCGCCGGGATCAGCGAAAGCGCGCTTGGCCTCTCCGATGTCGGCGTTATGGGGCTGGAAGACAATCTCGCGCGGGCCCGCGCCTTGGCGGATGTCTCGACCATTCCAATGCAGGCTGATGCGGATACGGGATACGGCAACGCGGTCAACGTGTATCACACGATCCGCGCCTTCGAGAAAGCGGGCCTCTCCGGTGTGATGATCGAGGATCAAGTGTGGCCGAAGCGATGCGGCCATATGAAAGGCAAGGACGTCATTCCGTTTGACGAAGCGGTCGCCAAAATTAAGGCGGCGGCAGATGCCCGGGTCGATTCCGATTTCGTCATCATGTCGCGCACCGATACATTCGCCGTGCATGGGTTGGACGATGTCGTCGAGCGGCTGAACGCTTTTGCGGAGGCGGGCGCTGATTTGATTTTCGCCGATGCATTGCTGTCGGAGGACGCCATCATCAAAGTGGTCGAGAACACCGCCAAGCCGCTTTGCGTCAATATGGGGTTTGGCATCAGGGCACGTTCGACAACACCCTTGATACCAGCCAAGCGGCTACAGGAAATTGGCGTCGCGGCGGTAATCTATCCGCGTCTGCTGACGGCTGGCGCCATTGTCGGAATGACCCGAGCGCTGGAAGGATTGCAGGAAGCAATAGCGTCTGATGACGTCATTGAGAAACCAGAACTGGTCGCGTCTTTCGAGGAGATTCTCGATCTCACGAAATTCGATTTCCTGACCGATTTGGAGAAACGTTACGCTACGGGAGAGTAAGCGGCACCTATTCCCGCGCCGGATCAGGAAAATCTATTATCTGGGCATCCTCGGTTACCGTATCGAGGATGGCACAACTTAGGAGACGGCCGTTATCGGGATCGCGGGCATCGCCGGCGGAGCCGGGATTGACCACCAATAGGTCTCCCGCTCGGTGCACCACTTGTTGGTGGGTGTGGCCGAACAGCACGAAATGGGCGTCGGCCTCGCCGAAGCGTTCCAGTTCAGGGCTGTGTCGGTAGACATAAGTGCCGCGCGGTTCCCACGGTGTCGAGTGCACCATCAGCACCGTCTTACCGTCGCATTCAAGTTCCATGCGATGTGGCCACTCGGAGAGCCAATGCATGAGGTCGGGATCGATCCCTTCACGCGCTCGGGCGCGGGCACCCATAGGGCCCAGGAACGTCTCCTCGTGATTACCCTGAATGGTGTGCGCGCCGATCTCGATCAATCGCGAAATTACCTCATTCGAGAACCGGTACTCGTAAATAGTATCGCCAAGGCACAAGATTTGATCGACCTCGCCCATCAGCTCGAGCGCCCGGTCGAGGCCTTTGATATTGCAATGTAGGTCGGAGACAATGCCGAGTTTCACGGAGGATCTTTCTGTGGGGGACGCGAGATTAGCAAGCTACACCGCTTGGTCGGAGTTTCCACGGCTGATTTAGTTGCCGTTCGTTAATTGCGAATTTACTTCCTCATTTCAGCGTATTGCGGAAGTTCGGACCTGTTCCGTCCATAACCGCAGCGAGGAGAGATGTCCGACATACGATTTGTGACAAGCTTGCTGATTATTTTGGCCGCTACGGTTTTCATGCCGCTCGAAGCGGCGGCGGATCGTGGCCTCAAGGTACCATTGCGAGCCAACGATAAACCCGGAGCTGCTGTCTCGAAGGAGGTCGAGCTTTACGGGTCCTCACATGCCCTGGTGGTCGGGATCGACAATTATACAAACGGTTGGCCCCGCCTTTCCAACGCCATCGCGGATGCCCGCGCCGTTGCCGATGAACTACGGCGCAAAGGTTTCGACGTCAACCTTAAAGACGGATTTGAAGTCGAGCCAATTGGAGCAAGCCTTCAAAGCCTTCTTCATCAACAAGGGCGGCGATCCGAATGCGCGGCTGTTCGTCTGGTTCGCCGGCCATGGCCACACGGAGAACGGCGAAGGGTTCCTAATTCCAGCCGATGCACCCCTGCCCGAAGTCGGCCGTAAATTTAAATTCGCGGCTCTTCCCATGCGCCGGTTTGGCGAGTATGTCCGCCTCGCAGAATCGAAACACGCTTTCGCAGTATTCGACTCCTGCTTCTCCGGCACTGTGTTCGAAGGCGCGCGCGCTCTGCCGCCCACCGCGGTAAAACTCGAGCCACCACATTACCCGTGCGCCAGTTTCTAACATCGGGCGACGCGGGACAGACGGTCTCTGACGACGGCACCTTCCGGAAGTTGTTTCTGCGGGCGTTGCGCGGCGAGGAACGGGTCGACGCCAATGGCGATGGCTTCATCACCGCGAGCGAAATGGGCCTGTTCCTCGGCGACCCTGTGACAAACCTCACGCGCTCGAAACAAACGCCGCGCTACGGAAAACTACGCGATGCGGATTGGGACCGGGGCGATTTTGTCTTTTCGATCTCGAAGACGAGCCTTTCTTCGACGCGAAAGAAAGCAGCGGCACCACAAGCGGGCGCCACGCCGGAAATGATGTTCTGGCAATCCATCCAAAAGCGGCGCATTCGCTCCCCTGGCAAAATTCAAAATAAAGGAATTAAAACCACCTAAAATCGCCAGCCGGACATCAACCGCAATCCCAAAACCGACCATTTCGCCCGGCGCGCGACCTTGGCTCGGTGTCAGAATACAACAGGTCACGGACGAGATGGCCAAAACAATGGGGATGACGCATGCCCGAGGAGCACTTATCGCCGAAGCGATCAACGACAGCCCGGGTACGCGATCGGGATTAAAAAGTGGAGACGTTATTCTGAGTTTTGGGCGACATAATATAACGAAATTCAGCGAGCTGCGCCTCATCGGGCAAGAGCCGGCGGGCTCTGAAGTGATCGCTAAAGTGTGGCGCGACGGCGGTATCAAAACGATCGCCGTGACATTGGGCGCACTCGAGGCAGAGGGTGGGATGGCCAAATTCGCACCGGAACCGGGTGCCCTCGGCTTCAGCTTCCTTCACACCTCCAGAGGTATCGAAATCGGTAAGGTCACGAAAGGATCAGTTGCCGAGCAAAGGGGACTAAAACCTGGAGAAACAATCCTCACCGTGGATCGAAAACCGTCCGGCGACACGGAGGAATTTTCTCGATTGGTTAATCTTGCCAACGAAGCTGGCCGCAACGACGTTCTGCTACGACTGAAGAGTGAGCGCGGTGAGCGTTTCGTAACCATTCCTCTTCCAAAGAAAAAAGCCGCTCCACCCAAGATCCCAAGTTCGGTGGAAGACAGTCCGAGCTCGACTGACGATCAAGACAACAACGAATAGCCGAAGCGCGCCCTAATTCTCGGGATCTTCCGCAATGATGAAAACCGCGTCCATGGCTTGCTTTCGGATCGGCACCGCGGCCTGATATTCGTCTGAATTGTACCAGGCCTGGGCCGTCGCTTTATCGGGAAACTTGATGACGATCGCCTTGTCGTAACCGTGCTGCCCAGCAAGTGCATCGGCCACCTCTCCGGCGGAAACGAAATCTCCCCCCGCCGCCGCCACGGTCGGCCCCGCAATCGCGGCGTATTCCTTCACCTTCTCGGGATCTTTAATGGTCACGTGGATGATGACATATGCGCTCATGGCTGCCGTTCCTATATCTCGATATGGCGAAGCGCCTAATTCGCATTCGGCCCGCGCTCTGTCAAAACTTTCCACCGGCGATGAACCGCGCCATATCAGAGACAATCTCGGAATCTTGCGTGATAAACCCGTGGGGTGATTTGCCTCGGCACGCTTTCACGCCAACACGACCCGACCACCCAGGACCACCGCTCAGCTTGACGGTTTTCTCGCGCGCACCCGACGTCTTCTCAACTATCAAACCGGCCAAATCGGGCGGTGCGCGGACGCATTTGTCGCCTGTATGCGCGATGACCAGAACTGGTATGCGAATGGCTTCCAAATCAACGGAGAAGACGCTTTGTGCGACCCACGCTTTATGGAGGCCTTCGCTCCCCGATGTGACGGGAGATGTGAGGATTAATCCGTCGGGCACTTGCATCCCGCTCAGACGGGCTGCAGCATTGACGGCGGAGATCGATCCCCGGCTTGTGCCAATCAGCCAAACCGGCTTTCCCGCACGCGCACGGATGTCGGCGATGATATTTCCGATATCCATCGCGTGATCCGGGTGGATACGAAATCCGCCTAGCCCTTCCTTGCCCTTGACGATCCGACGGAGCATCGACCAGAGCCGTCACGAAACCTTCGTCATGTAGCAAACTGCGTATCTGCACGAGTGAATTGCCAATCAGCTTACGAGGACACCCCCTCTCATCGAGGTTGAGATATCCGCCGTTAAGCCAATGAGCCAAAATCTACGCATGGCGCCTTTCTTATCCTTACGCACTTGTTGTGTGTCGTATTATGGCGCAATCCCGTCTGTTAACCTACCTTTGGTATCAGGCCTCCGAATGGGAAGAAGCTTTTATGGAATACGATTATGTCATCGTCGGCGCGGGCTCGGCCGGTTGTGTATTGGCCAACCGGTTGAGCGCCGACCCCGCCAATAGGGTGTTGCTATTAGAGGCGGGGCCAGAGGACCACGATCCTTGGATTCATATCCCTATCGGTTACGGCAAGAACGTCAACAATCCGGCGGTCAATTGGTGCTTCGAGTCCGAGCCTGAGGAGTACTGCCACGGGCAACGCTACTTCCTGCCACGCGGTCGGGTTATCGGTGGCTCTAGCTCGATCAACGGCATGGTTTATGTGCGCGGCCAACGGGAAGACTACGACACCTGGGCGCAAATGGGCTGCACCGGTTGGTCCTATGACGACGTGCTGCCGTATTTCCGCAAATCAGAGAACAACGAACGCGGCGAAAGTGATGTTCACGGTGTCGGCGGCCCGCTCGACGTGTCCGATATCACTGAACAAGGCGAGGTTTGTGACGCCATGGTCCGCGCCGGGATCGAGATCGGCCTGCCCTATAACGAAGACACCAACGACGGCGAGCAAGAAGGTATCGGCCCACATCAGGCAACGATTCGACAAGGGCGGCGCGCCAGCACGGCTCAAGCTTATCTGAAACCAGCCCGGAGCCGCGCGAACCTGCACGTCCAAGCCAACGCGACTGCGTGTCGTGTCACCTTCGATGGCAAACGCGCCACCGGTGTCGCTTATCTGCAGGGCGATCAGCCCGTCGAGGTGACGGCGCGACGAGAGGTCATTCTCTCCGGTGGGGCGTTTAATTCACCGCAACTTTTAGAGCTTTCCGGTATCGGTGATCCGTCACGTCTCTCCGATCTCGGTATTCCGATCACCCATGCCTTGCCGGGCGTCGGTGCCAACCTGCAAGACCATTTCGTCGTGCGCATGCGATGGCGAATCAAGAACGCGATCACGTTGAATGAAAAGACACGCGGCCTGAGGGGCGCGCTGGAGGGCTTAAAATACCTCTTCGGCCGCACCGGTGCGCTGACCATGGCGACCTTGCCGATCGGAGCCTTTGTGCGCTCGCACCCAGATCTCGCCACGCCGGACATTCAGTTCCAAATTTTCCCCGGATCCTACAAAGCGGTTGAAGACCGCAAATTGGACCGCGAGCCCGGCGTCACCATCGGCGTTACCCTGCTACACGTGGAAGGGCGAGGTCATGTACACGCGAAGTCGTCTGACCCGAAAGCGGCGCCCGCGATTTGGCACAATCTACTGGCGACCGAGACCGACCGCCGTGCCGCCGTCGCCGGCATGTGGATGGCCCGGCAGATGATGCAGACGGAAGCGATGGGCCCCTATGTTGATTTCGAAATCACGCCGGGGCCCGAAGCGGATGACGATGCGGCCTTCTTAGATTACGCGCGCCGCACCGGCGCCTCCAACTGGCATCCGGCGGGTACCTGTAAGATGGGCGTTGACCCTATGGCGGTAGTAGATCCAAAGCTGGCGGTCCACGGCGTAGAAGGCCTCCGCGTCATCGATGCCTCCATCATGCCCAACGTGATCAGCGGCAACACGAACGCCCCCACGATCATGATCGCCGAGAAAGCGGCCGATTTCATCTTGAGTTAGACCGACCCACCGCAACGAGCGGGCAACGCTAGCTAATACGGAACACTACCCGTCGTGTTGATCCGATAGAGGGTCCTAAAGCTCTCCGGCGGCAGAACATCGGTCGTAGCCTTATGCATCAGGGTTCGATTGTCCCAGATCACGAGATCGCCGGCCTTCCATTTGAACCGCACCTGGAATCTCGGCTCGTCTGTGTGCGCGAAAAGCTCGTCGAGTAGCGCCTCACTCTCCGCCGCGTCCATGTCAATGATGTCCTTTACCCCGGTGCTAACGGCGGCAGAAATAAACAAGCCTTTTCGCCCGGTCTCGGGATGCGTGCGGACCAGCGGGTGGATCACTTCCGGTGTTTTCCCACGCTCCGTGTCGTTCAATAACAGCCAGCGGCTTTCGGGATGGCTCTGGTCCCGCGACCAGCGATACTGCTGCCGGACCTGCAAACCGTCGAGCTGCTGTTTCTTCTTTTCCGGCAACGCGTCATAGGCGGCGGCAAGGTCAGCGAAGATTGTGTCGCCGCCGTCTTCCGGCACTTCGAGGGCATAGAGCATGGTCGCGTTGGCCGGAACCTGCTTGTAGGAATAATCGGAATGCCAATTGGACCCCGCATCGCGGATCCCCTTGGGTCGGCCCATCTCGGTGCGGTTCGACAGCACTGTAATCCCGGCGAACTCTTCATGATGATACATCGAGACCGTATGTGGCTCGACCGGCCCAAACCGTTCCCCGAGTTCGTAAAACTGCGCCGCCGTCATCGATTGGTCGTGAAGGATTAGTACCTGATGAGATAAATATGCGTCGTGAAGTTCTGCCCAATTCCCCGCATCGATATCACGCGCGACATCAATCCCGTCTACTTCGGCAAAAAAAGTGTCGCCCAACCGCTTAACATTCATCCCCATCGGATCGTTCCTCAAATTCCTTGCTAGCTCGCCACACCCCGCGTTACTGGCGGCAACGCACCTACCAACATAATATGAACCCTATAAGGAGTAGGTGAAATGCCCTTTGATTTCGACCCCTACGATTCCATCGTCATGGACGACCCGTATCCTGCATTTCGATTTTTGCAGTAGAACGACCCGGTGCATTACAGCCACACACTAAGGTCTTGGATATTGACGCACTACGACGACGTCCGGCCGAGCCTGAACGATCCTCGCCTCTCCGCCGACCGGATCAGTCCCTACCTGGATCGGCTTTCCGAGGACAATCACGATAAGGTAGCGACCGTCGACCCAATGCTGCAGAAATGGGCCGTCTTCAAGGACCCGCCGGATCACACGCGGATGCGGAAGCTGTTGAATCACAGATTCGCATCGACCGCGACAGCGGATTTCCGTCCCAAGGTCGAAATCATCGTCGAGCGGATGATTGACCAACTGGTCGAAAAAGGCAGGGACGACTCGGAAATCGACTACATCAACTCCTTCGCTTATCACCTGCCGGCGACAATTATCGCCGTCATGTTGGGAGTGCCGGAATCGGATGTAGAACAGTTCCGCGCCTGGGCGGAAGATCTCGCTCCCTTCGTCGAAAGTGCGACGGACACACCGGACAAGGCGGGTCTCGCGGAGCAGAGCGCCCGGGATTTGACTGAATACTTTACCGGCATCTTGGAAAACCGGCGGGCAAGCCCACCCGGGCCGGAAGACACGACCATTATCGATCATATGATGGCTGCGGAAGAAGACGGTGACACTCTTTCTCTGGCCGAGCTGATCTCAAACGCTGTCCTTCTCCTCTTCGCCGGGCACGAGACGACAACGAACCTATTGGAGAACGGATTTTTGGCGTTGATCCGGCATCCGGACCAATTGCAACGGTTCACCGAAACTCCGGCCTTAGCGGAGAGCGCCGTCGAGGAATTGCTGCGCTACGACGGTCCGGTCGGCTCTCTGGCGCGCAGCATACTCGAGGATATGGAAATCGGCGGCAACACGATCCGTAAAGGGCAGCGCCTCTATTGCATTTTGAATGCCGCCAACCGCGACCCGCGCCAATTCGACGACCCGGACGGACTGAATTTAGGCCGGGCGAACAACCGCCACATCGCGTTTGGATACGGTATTCATTTTTGCGTCGGTGCACCGCTCGCTCGCATGGAAGGCCGTTTCGCCCTCGCCGCCATGATGAAACGCATGACGGAGATTGAGCTCGGCAACAATCCGCCGGTGTGGCGGGACTCATTGGTATTGCGGGGACTGTCGTCCCTACCGATACGCTTTAAGGCTGCTTGATCCACGACAGGCCCGGGTCAGTTTCGTTTCTAGATTATCGACCCTGAAATGTAGGGAGATTACGTAATGCTAAGCCGTGACGAGAACGACCTGCTGACACAAACAAGTTCCGGCACTCCGATGGGCGATTACATGCGCCGGTTCTGGATGCCTGTCATGCTCGCGGAAGAGCTTGGAGAGCCCGACAGCGCACCGGTGCGCGTACGCCTGCTCGGCGAAGACCTGATCGCCTTTCGCGATACCGAAGGCCGTGTCGGCTTGGTGGACCGGTACTGCCCGCATCGCCGCGCAAATCTGTTCTTCGGGCGTAACGAAGATTGCGGTATCCGCTGCATTTATCACGGCTGGAAGTTCGATGTTGATGGGAATTGCGTCGATCTTCCCTCCGAGCCACCCGAAAGTCGATTTCGTGAGAAAGTCCGGCTAACAGCTTATCCCACGACGATAAAGGGCGGCGTGCTTTGGGCGTATATGGGACCGGCCGAGAAGCGCGGCGAAGTGCCGGATTTCGGTTGGATGGATTTGCCGGAAAGTCATATTTATCGTTCACGCTGGACCCAACAATGTAATTACGCACAGGCGATTGAGGGAGAAATCGATTCCGCGCATGTGAGTTTTCTTCACAGCCTCGTGGATACGAACGACGCAAACAATGCGGCGCTAGCCGGGAGTTATTTCTCAAACGACACGGCGCCGAAATGGAAAGTGATCGAGTGGGATCACGGAATGATTCTTGGTGCGCGGCGAGTCGTCGAGAATGCCCGATATTATTGGCGCATGAATCAGTGGTACCATCCATTCTACACCATGATTGCACCCGTGCCGGGCGGACCCCGTGCCTTTCGCATGTGGGTGCCGATAGATGACGAAAATATCAGTATCATCTGCGTTTCATTCCGTATGGAACAGCCCGTATCGGCTGAGGAAGTAAAGGCGTGGCAGACTGGCCAAAACAGCCACGCTGATCGGGTGCCTGGGACTCTGATTCCGCGTCGCAATCGCGACAATGACTACCTCGTTGATCGCGAAGACCAGAGGCTGCGGACCTATAGCGGAATCGAGGGTGTTCGTGCCCAGGATATGGCAATGACGGAAGGAGCCGAGCGAATCGTCGACCGCACGCAAGAGCATCTCGGCACGTCGGACACCGCCATTATAAAGATGCGCCGCCTCCTGATCGACGGCGCCAAGGCACTGCAGTGCGGGGTCGAACCTGTCGCAGCGCAAGGGAGTGATATTTACCGAGTACAGTCACATTCCGACGTGATCGACGGCACAGAAGATTTCGACACCTATCCCGATATCATGGAAGCGATGGCGGTTAAACCGATGGAGCGCTCGGCCGCCGAATAGGCATTTCCACACACATAACCGTGCCGGAACGCTAACGAAATCATCACACTTGTGGCAGCTCCGCGACCGCCTCGCGCATCTTCTCTATGTGTTGTTCTTTCTCGAGTCCGCCGCCCAGCGTGCGCAGGCAAATGTGAGTGAGACCCAAATCGCGCCAACCGGCGATTCGGCTTTTCCACTCCGCTTCGCGCGGACCGACCACGGCCACACCCGCCTCGACGCCCAAGCTCTTCGGATCGCGGCCCACCGCTTCCGCCTCCCGATAAATATCGTCGCGCAGCTCCGGAAACTCCTCCGGCGAGCAGAGATTGAACCAACCATCCGCCTGACGGCCGATACGTCGTCGAACGCGATCGACCGGAACGCCCGCAGCACCGATCCACATAGGGATTGGCCGCTGGGTCGGCAGGGGAGTAATCCCCGCTCCTTCGAGCTTGTGAAACGTGCCATCGAAGTCAACCACTTCTTCCGTCCAGAGCCGCCGCAATAGCTCCATTTGTTCCTCGCAGCGGGCGCCGCGAGTATGAAAATCCGCTCCCAACGCCGCGTATTCCTCCGGATGTTTACCAACGCCAATCCCGAGACGCAGACGACCACCGGACAGGTTATCGAGGGTCGCCGCTTGTTTGGCGACCAACACAGTCGGGCGCGCCGGCAGAATAACGACGGAAGGCACCAGTTCAATCTTCGACGTCACAGCCGCGATATAGGTCATCATCGTCATGGATTCGTGCAACGGCCCACTGCCCGCGCGGTAGACCTGCTCCGGCACCCGCAAATGAGTTAGACCAAGGTTCTCGGCCTCTTGGGCAAAAGCGACGATAAGGTCGAGGTCTTCCCCCAATTCCCGAACCGGGAGTGAAATTCCAATACGCATACACAGTTCCTTTTTACTTAACTTTTTACTTCCCCCTCGCGGGAGAGGGTTAGGGTGACGGGGAATTTCAAACGACGACGGCGCCGTCATCGCGTCGCACGCGCGGCTTGGTGTTGGCGCCTGCAAGCATCTCCGCCGCTGTCCAGCCGACCTGCCCGTGCCGCCCATTTCCGTAACGGATTAGTGCGTCGTCGACGAATGGTCGAATGGCGTCCGGCATATCGAGCCAGATACGCATCAACACCCGCTTGCGTTCTTCCTCATCGACGACCGCATGGGCCGCCCTTCCGTGCAGAGCCGTGTAGTTATTGCAGAACTGGATATCGCCTTTACCAAACGGAAACTCGAGACACACTTCGAATGCGATCTCGTCGAGCAGATTGAATATCTCGTTCTCCTCATCAGTAATGGGCTGGCCTCTTCGCTCTGCGGCATTGTTGATCCAATTGCGATTATACTGACACGATACAGCCCCGTCCTTACGGCTGAACACCGGCACCTTATAGCCGGACGTCGGCGTCTCGTGTGGCGCGTGTTCATCCATACGGTCCCACTCAAACCCTTCACAGAGTCGGGACAAAGCGTCCGGACAGCGTCGCAATATCTCATTATAGATAGCAACGGAGCTGGCAACCCGGCTCGGCGGATCATCAGGCGCCTGCTGCACGCAAAGCAACGAGACGATATCCGTGAGATCGATATGGAGTTTCGATTCCTTGGGGAATCCAACACCGCGCCGACCCTGACTCGGCCGCAATTTCCCGTCGGTCACATAGTGAATGAATGTGGCATCCCCATTCTGGGTCAGACCGGTGCCGATATGACTGCACAGGCCCCAATACATTCGCTCCACGTCCTCGTATGAAAACCCGTCGACGGGAAACCCTCGGATCAAGGCAAAGCCGCGTCCGTCGCGAAGGTCGTTCGAAAGTTCCGCCAATCGACCCGCCAATCCCGGCAATGCGAAATCCGCTTTGTCGATATGCTCGAGGCGTTTGTCCTTCACTTGAGCCAAGGCCGAGGTCAGCTCATTGCAATCGCGCGGTGCCAACACGTACTCCCAGCGTCGGTCGGTCTGCAAACCCTCGCCGGTCCAGACGTTGGGGCCATCGATCGGGTCCATATGGATGTCGCTCATGGTTCCACTCCGCAATAGGTCCGCACAGAATGACATAGGCCGGTATCCGTCGGAAAGCCCGTGGTGACATTCCGTACCACTCGACTATTTGAGTTAAAAACGGAGGATGACATGAGCGACGACAGATTACTTTTCGAGGCGTCCGACGGCATCGCGATCCTGACACTGAATCGCCCCGAGGTGATGAACGCGTTCGAGGACGGAATGCGGGAAGCGCTATTCGACCAACTGGAAGCGTGCGCCGCCGACCCAAGTATACGCGCCGTCGTGATTACCGGTGCCGGTAAAGCGTTCTGCGCCGGCGGCGATATCGCCAGCATGGCAAAGCTGCAAGAAGACAACGACGTCTCCATTGTCGAGACGCGAATGAATATCGCGGGCCAGGTCATCCAACAAATTCGACGTATGCCGCAGCCCGTACTCGCGGCAATCAATGGTGCGGCGGCCGGCGGCGGTATGAACTTGGCGCTCGCGTGCGATTTGCGGATCGCCAGCGACCGCGCGGTCTTCGCGGAAAGTTTCGTGAAGATCGGCCTGGCCCCCGATTGGGGCGGTTTTGATTTTCTCACCAAACTGGTCGGCACTTCGAAGGCAATGGAGCTGATGATGCTGGGCGACCGTATCGACGCGATGGAGGCGCACCGTCTTGGCCTCGTCAATCGCGTTGTCCCCGATGTGGAGTTCCGTGACGAAGCCGCTAAACTGGCGCGACGTCTGGCCGATGGTCCTCCGGAAACCCTGGCGGCCATCAAGGAAGGCGTCTATCGCGGTGTGGACTCTTCACTGCCCGAGACATTGTCGTATGAGTACAAGACTCAGCGTCGATTGTTCCTGCGCGACGACGCGCGAGAAGGCATGAAAGCATTCCTGGAAAAACGCCCAGCAGTCTATGGGAATAGGGACTAACGCCCCTCCTGTCATTCCGGCGCGCTGAGTCCGGAATGACGACAGGACCCTAGTCGGCGATCTCTAACTCCATCAATGGCACATGTTGTTGGGCACCATAAATATCGGTGTCCCCCGGTGAACCGGACGGGATTTTGCGCGGCAAGGTGATCTTGATCGCGTAGGCCACGTCCATTGGAATAATGGCGACTTCGTTATCCGTGACTCCGTAAAGCGGACTTAGCGCGCGCGGGGATAATACGCCGCTATCGCGGACTTTCTCGTATGTCGCCTGATCTTCGAACATGATGTCGAGGGTGAACATCAGCGCTCCCGCGTTCTTCGAGCGAATGACTTTGGCTATGTCCCGTAATTTCGCCATCAGAGGGCCTCCATCTCCATGCGCACCGCTTCCAGCGGATGATCGCATTCCATTACGTGCCAAACATTGAACTCATAGACTTGGCCGACCGGCATGTCGGACGGCGAAAAGGGGATCGCCATGTTGCCGGAAATACACATTCGGCCTTCGAAATCGCCATGCAGCAGGAGGTAGCGGATTTTAGCGCAGACGGCCTTAGAGATTTCCTCCGTTTCGCCAATCACGTCGACCAACAGGCCAAGTTCATGCGCCGCCGTCTCCTTCACGGGCTCGATGACACCCATGGTCGCATTCTTGCCGTAGATATGGATGTTGATCTGAAAGGTCGAGGGATCGAT
>JBMYRC010000083.1:0-17330 GCA_049601975.1 Alphaproteobacteria bacterium
CCGGTGACCGCCTGACTATCCGGGCTGTTATAGCGAGACCAGGTGAGATGGATGTCTGATAGAGCGGCAGTTGCAGAAGAGCTAGACGACGCTGGCGCGTCAGGCGATGAGCGCTGGGCCATCAGCCTGATTAGCGCCGGGCATTATCTTAGCCATTTCTATGGCCTGGCCCTGCCCCCCTTGTTCCCTCTGTTGAAGATGGAGTTCGGCGTCTCCTATATCGAATTGGGTCTCGCCATGACCGCCTACGGTTTTCTTGGCGGGATTCTGCAGGCACCGGTCGGGTTTCTCGTCGATCATCTGGGCCCGCGCCGGGTTTTGTTGTGGGGCCTTTGTTTGATTTCCGCATCGGTCATGTTGATGGGTTTCGTTGGCAGCTATTGGATGCTCCTCGTCCTGGCGGTATTTGCAGGCCTCGGCAACAGCGTCTTTCATCCGGCTGATTACGCAATCCTGGCCGGATCCATCGGTGAAAAACGCCTTGGCCGCGCCTATTCAGTTCACACATTCTCCGGCTTTCTCGGCGGCGCATGCGCGCCCGTCGCCATGTTGACGATTGCAGCCTATACGGATTGGCGAACCGCTTTGATCGTCACTGGTGGGATCGGCTTGCTGGTATTAGCGGTTATGACCGTACGCCGCGAAGTCCTTGTAGGTGAAAGCCATAGTGAGAGCGAAGCGGCCCAACCCGCGGGCAGTAAGGGCATCGCCCTTTTGCTGACGCCGACTGTATTGCTATTCCTCGCATTCTTCATTCTCTACGGAATGGCGAGCGGCGGCCTCCTCGCCTTTACAGTGAGTGGATTGATCGACCTTCACGGCCTCGGTTTGGACACCGCAAACACCGCTCTGACTGGGCATCTCTTCGGTGTCGTCGGCGGCATTCTGCTCGCGGGGTTCGCTGTCGACAAATACCCACGACATATTGTGACGGCTGCCGCAGCTTTGATATTAGCGGCTGTCGCGACAGTGCTTCCGGTCTTTGTCGGACCGATGGAAGGAATCTTGATCGTAATCATGATCGCCGCAGGTGTCGGTCTCGGCGCGGTTCTCCCGGCGCGTGACCTGATGCTGAAAGCAATCATTCCGGCGGGACAAACCGGAAAGGTATTCGGTTTCGTTTTCGTCGGCTATTCGATCGGTGTCAGTCTAGCACCACTACTTCTCGGCTCCCTACTCGATGCGGGAATGCCGGCAATGGTGTTCAGCATTTCAGCGGGCTTCGCGGTGCTCTCATTAATCGCAATTGCCGCAGCGTATTTGTTGTCTCCGAAAACCTAACTCCGCAAATTCCTGCGCGCTTCGTCCGCGTCCCAGTGCAGAAAATCGGGACCGAGTTGATCGAGCGACGGGCAGCCGAGTTGCTTCATATTAGTTTCGATTTCCGAGCGGACGATCTCTACCGCCTTAGCGGCACCTGGTTGCCCACCGGCGATGCAGCCGTAGAGCGTCGGCCTGCCCATGAAGATGAATTTCGCCCCCATGCAGAGCGCGATCATAATGTCTGCCCCCCGCCGAATGCCACCATCCAGCATCAAAGTCATCCGGTCGCCAACCGCCGCATCGATTGCGGGAAGTACGTCGAGCGGCGACGGTGCACGGTCGAGCTGCCGGGCGCCATGATTGGAAATCATCAACCCATCCACACCTGCTTCGGCGGCGCGGATCGCATCGTCGACGCGCATGATTCCCTTCAGCACCAAATTTCCAGACCAAATTTCCCGGAAATGTTCGATGTCCTTCCAGGTCAGGGGACCTGGGAATTGGTTGGCAACAAATTCCCCGACTTCCTCCGCGCTCGAACCAGCCGGGGCGTATTGCTCCCAATTTGCCAGCATGGCGATGCCATTGGTCATGTAATCCTTGAGCCAGAGCGGATGGCGCAACGCGTCCAATTTTGTCGCCAAGGACAATTTTAGCGGCCGTCCGAAACCGTTGCGTTTATTGCGCTCGCGATTGCCGCTGGCAGGGACGTCGACGGTGATCACCAAGGTCGGGATACCGAGATCGGCGGCCCGCTTGACCTGGTCATCCGCAATCGCTCGGTCTTTCGCCGTATAAAGTTGGTACCAGCCATGATCCGGCGCTTCGCGGGCCATATCTTCCATGCGGGCAGTCGCCGCGCCAGACATGATAAAGGGGATGTTCGCATCGCGTGCCGCGCGCGCCAGCATCAGATCGCCTTTATGCCGGTAGTTGGAAATACCACCGGTTGGCGCGATCCCATAGGCGCTGGAATAGGTGCGCCCGAACAATTCCGTATCCTGATTGATACTGGAGATATCCACCATGTATCGCGGTACCAGGGCGCGGTTGCGGAAGGCGTCCTCGTTCCTCGCGAGGCCGGATTCATCCTCCGACCCGCCTTCGATGAAATCATAGATGAGCTTTGGCACGCGCTGTTTTGCGACTTTCCGCAAATCATCCAGATTGATGCAATCGTCGAGCTTCATGGAATTATCCTTCGCTGGCCCCTATTGGCGAAATTCAAGATAGCGCAGAGACGCGTGGTGGCGAGAGCCGAGTCCGCAGGGCAGAAATACTTAGTAAGGTGCCTCGACACCTTGCTCGGAGACTCGGCCCTCCTGCCATTCCGTTCCTTTAAAATAGACCTGGCGTTGTCGCTCCTCCGCCATTTGATGGAACGCGACGGCAACCGGGTCCAAATCGCAGGTCGGCACCGGTTCGTGCTCAAAGTGACCAAAGGCGTCGCTGCCTCTAACCAGGGCCGCACTGTCCCAATCGGAAAGTATTTGGCGGGTTTGCGGCGGAATGTAGCGGAGGACAATTGCAATGCGCCGTTCGTCGCTATTATTGGGATACGAAGCATGGGCAATTGAATAATCGAACAGCGCGGCTTCGCCGGTTTGCAATTCAACATTGACCGCCTTGCTCTCATCGATGTCCATAATGCTTTGTCCGCGCGTCAGCATGTTATGCTCCGCTCGTGTATCCACATGGGGCATTGGCGGATTCAGATGACTGCCCGGCAGCATCCGCATGCAACCGCTCTCAATGGTCGCGGGAGAAAGCGCCACCCAAACACTCACCAGATCTTTGGTGTCGAGGCCCCAGTAATTGTTATCCTGATGCCAAGATACATAATCCGGGCTGCGCGGCTCCTTGATGAACCAATGGGTCGTCCAACACAGAATGTCCGGCCCGATCAGATCTTCCACCGGGTCGAGGATATGCGGTGCCCGAACCAGGTCCGCGAGCCACTTGAACAGTAAATGCGTCTTAAACCGATGAGCCCCTTTCAGCGCGCCGCCATTCGCGGCTTCAAAAGTTTCGAGCTGGTGGCGGTAATCAGCCGCAGCTGTCTCGCTCACACCTGGGATCGGAAAATGAAAACCGTCCCGGCGTAGTCGATCAATCGCGTCAGAGGTCAGTACTTTTGGCATGGTGCATCTCCTGTTCCGTAGCGCCGCCGACGATATTCTCAGGGTTTCGCCCGATTCTAGTCAAATGTTAAAGCTTGATCCCTCGACGAAGATGGGAATTCGCCGAGAACGGCTCCACTTTATTATTAACGAATTCGCGTCGCGGACCCCGCGGTGTTGAGCAATCGCGAAAGGGAGAACACTCGGGATGGAAAAGAAACAATTCGGCCGCACGGGTCTCGAATTATCAATGTTGACGTTCGGATGCGGTGCCGTCGGCGGTTTAATGACCAAAGGTAGCCCAGCAGATCAAGATAATGCCGTGGCTTGGGCGCGCGATAACGGCATCAATCACTTCGATACCGCGCCGAGTTACGGCAATACCACTTCGGAAACAAACCTCGGACGGGCCCTGGGGCGGAACCGCGACGGCATTATCGTCAGTACGAAAGTCGGCGTGACCGAAGAAGACCAAGGCGATTTAGCCACGGCAATCCGCACTTCCCTTGAGGCGAGCTTGAGCCGGCTGCAACAGGACCATGTCGATATATTTCAGCTGCACAACACTTTGGAAGACCCAAACGACAAACGCGGGAACATATCCGCGGATCAAGTCTTGGGCGAAATCGTTCCGGCGTTCGAGAAGCTACGCGATGAAGGGAAAACCCGCTTCCTCGGCTTTACCGCCAAAGGCAATACGGACGCACTGCATCGATTGATCGAGTCCGGATGTTTCGACAGCACGCAAATTTTCTACAACATGCTTGTCCCGTCTGCCGGAGAAACCGTGGCGGCCGGCTATCCGGCACAGGATTACCGCCAACTCTTGAGCGCGGCCAACCGACACGGCGTCGGCTCGATCGGCGTGCGGGTGCTCGCCGGTGGTGCACTTTCCGGCACCGAAGCCCGGCATCCCTTGAGCCTGCAGAATGTGACCCCGATCGGGGCGAGCCACGACTATGCGACGGATGTGCGGCGCGCGCTGCGGTTCCAACCGCTTGTCGATTCGGGTCACGCGGCGACGCTACCTGAATTGGCGGTTCGGTACGTGATCTCGAACCTAGCGCTTTCGACGGTCGAGATCGGGATTGCGACACATGGAGAGTTCTGGCAAGCCGTCGATGCAGTTAACAAAGGGCCGCTATCGCCGGAGGCCCTGAGCACCATTAAATCCATCCAAGCCGAGTTTGTGTGAGTACGCAATCGGGCTTCGAAGCGGCCGTGATGGGCTGCCCCCAACACACGTAGCCTAAGCTGGGATGACGGCCTCGCCCTTGGTCTGGGTGCGCCACATAAAATGATTGAGGATCTCGTCCACGGGATAGCGCATGTGCAGCATTATGCGGTTGTCCCATACGACCACCTGACCGACGTGCCATTTGTGACGATAGCAAAACTCCGGCTTAGTCGCATGCTCCCAAAGCACGGTGAACAGTGCTTCGCTCTCATTCAGCGACAGGCCAGTGATATAACCGTTGGTGCGGCGGCCGAGATAGATTGCCTCCTCGTCGGTTGTCGGCACCTTGCGGAGAATTGGATGCGCGTGGCCGATGGCTTCAACCGGTGTGACCGGGGATGTCATGCCGGGGCGAAGCGTACCGCTGGAGGTGTGGGTAGAATCGTGTTTAACGGTCAGGCCGAGGACACGTTCGCGCAACGCGGATGGCAACGCTTTCGCCGCCATCACCTGATTGCAGAATCCCGTATCGCCGCCCTCTTCCGGAAGTATGCGCGCGTGGAGCAAAGTGAACGTGAGCGGCACCGGAATATAGGACATGTCGGTGTGCCATTCCCATTCACCAAAAAATGTCTTCGCGACAGGCTTCCGCTCCAAGGTGTCGGGCTCCAGATTACCGATCGTTGCCAAGAAAGGCTCGATCCCCTTGGCTTTGAGCGCGGCCACCTGCTCTTCAACCGGTAATATTTTCTCGCCGGGTTCAGCCTTTTTACCAATCCCGTTAATACTGCCCGGCCCAAATTCGTTCTCGCCGAAACCAGCTGTCAGCGCAAGCAACTCGTCACTTTCCAACAGACGTCCGAAAGAGAAACACATTAAAACATGACGCTCCAGGTATACGTCCCAAATCACATCACGCTGCGCCTCCGTCATCTCTGCGGCGTAAGCCCCAGAACTTCCGCACCAAATCGCGTCCCTCTAACGGTCTGATGGTCAACCCGGCTCTGGTCTCGGTATCAGTCATCGCTTTATTTCCTCATAAGTCGTCTACTTCTCCCAAAGGACACTTCCGGGAGGAAGTGTTTTCACCGTCCCGTGGGAAAATTGGCGTTCTTGACCGGCACCTCGGTCGCAATTTTCCTCGGCTTGCTAAACATACGCAAATTGATATCCAGCATTACTTTTTAATTCCTCTATGTTCTGACAAATATTTATTCAGACAGAACGGTAACTAAGATTTGTCGGGAGAGAGTTCGTCATGCAAGCGGATTATGTAATCGTGGGTGCCGGTTCGGCGGGTTGTGTGCTCGCCAACCGGCTGACGG
Source organism: Alphaproteobacteria bacterium (assembly GCA_049601975.1). Taxonomy (GTDB): domain Bacteria; phylum Pseudomonadota; class Alphaproteobacteria; order UBA8366; family UBA8366; genus UBA6544. The sequence continues at coordinate 5,886 of JBMYRC010000083.1, forward strand.
AAGACCCAAACACGCGCGTCATTCTATTGGAAGCGGGCGGCAAGGATACCAACCCGTATATTCATATTCCCGCCGGCTATATGAAACTTCTGGATCATCCCAAGGTGACTTGGGGATATAAGGCAGACAAGGATTCGGGTCTGAACGGTCGTGAGATACCCTATCCGCGCGGCAAAGTGCTGGGCGGATCCAGCTCCATCAACGGCATGATCTATATTCGCTCACAACCAGAGGATTACGATCATTGGGCACAGATGGGCAACCGGGGCTGGGACGCTGCCAGTACTTTCCCGTATTTCCGGAAGGCAGAAAACTGGGAGGGTCCGGCCGACGCCGTCCACGCTAAAGGCGGACCGCTCTTCACATCGCAAAACCGCGACAAGCCAGAGCTTTGCGAAATCGCTATTGAGGCCGGCCGACAAATGGGTTGGGCATATCGAGAGGACCTCAATGACTTACCCCATGGATTGGGCGACCATATCGGTTGGGTACAGCAAACCCGGGGCGGGCGGTTTCGGGCCAGCACCGCCCGCTCTTATCTACGCCCGGCGATGGGTCGCGCGAATTTGCAGGTCATTACAAACGCCTTGGTCCACCGGATCGTTTTAGAAGGTAAACGGGCGGTAGGCGTCGAGTTCTCCCGCGATGGATCGACGCAGCGTGCGGATGCCGGTGGAGAAGTGATTCTATCGGGCGGCGCCATCGGGTCGCCCCACATATTGCAATTGTCCGGCATCGGAAACCCCGATCATTTGAGCAGGATCGGGATTGACACCGAGCATGCATTAAGAGGTGTCGGGAAGAACTTTCAAGACCATTTCATCGTTCGCGTTCAGGCCGAAGTGCAGAACATTGCAACACTGAACGAACGTTCTCGGGGCTTACGATTTGCCGCCGAGTTGATGAAATACGCCGTCAACGGCACTGGCATGCTGACATATGCAGCATCGCTTCTGGCCGCATCGGTGAAAGTGCTTCCGGAATCGGCGACACCCGATGTGCAGGCGCTTTTCGCTTCGGCGAGTTTCGCACTCGGCCCCAAAAGAGTGTTGGACACGAAGCCCGGGATGACTTCCGGCGTCTGGCAGATGCGACCGGAAAGTCGCGGCTACGTCGAAGCGAAATCGGCGGACCCCCACGAACAACCGGCTATCAACCCAAATTACATGGCCGAAGACCGTGATCGCCGCACCGTCATCGCAGGATTACGGAAGGTCCGGGAATGGTTCAACACACCCGCGCTAAAGCAATATCTCGTGGCGGAAACCTTCCCGGGCATCGACGTTCAGTCCGATGACGAATTTTTGGCATATGCGCGCGAGATTGGTTCGACCGTTTTTCACGCAACCTGCTCCTGCAAAATGGGCTCAGACCCGCTGGCGGTGGTCGACGATCGGCTGTGCGTTCACGGCATGGAAGGGCTGCGCGTAATTGACGCTTCCGTCATGCCGGCGGTGACGTCGACCAATACCAACGCACCGACAATCATGATCGCCGAGAAAGGAGCGGATATGATTAAAGAAGATGCCCAGAGACGTCACGGAGCGGCCGCGTAGGGGACACTTTCAATACACGAAAAGTTCTCATAAGTTTCCAGAGGCTGTCGCGTGGAACGCAAAATCGTCTGAATGTCATAATATTCTAGGATTGGCTGGGGCGGCAGGATTCGAACCTGCGAATGCCGATACCAAAAACCGGTGCCTTACCACTTGGCCACGCCCCAATCCGGGTCGGAAGATAAGGCGCTCGGCGCGGTCCCGCAAGAGGCCGTTGACGTGATTTTTGCGTCAGTATTCCTCAGCCCCTCAAAAGTGTTGCCATGCCCGCGCGCAGGCTTACCGTTCGTTCTACCATTTCACCGCACGACCGAAGGGTAGGAAGATGAAAGCTGTTGTATTCATGGGAGACCGAAAGCTCGAATTCATGGAGTTTCCCGACCCGACACCAGGGCCTGGAGAAGCAGTCATTGAAATCATGGCATCCGGCATGTGCGGCAGCGATTTAAAGATGTACCGGGCCATCGGCGGGGCCGCGGCGCTCGGCCTTGTCGGCGACGGCACACCGCTAATCGCGGGGCATGAGCCCTGCGGCATCGTCGCAGCGGTCGGTGAAGGCGTGCCCGAAGCGCAAGCCAAAGTTGGTGACCGCGTGATGGACCATCACTACAGTGGATGTGGGGTTTGCAAACATTGCCGCGATGGCTGGTCGCAGCTGTGTATAGACGGCGCCGTCGTCTATGGCGCCACAGGACACGGCGCGCACGCGAAATACATGAAGGTGCCGGCGCATACTTTGGTCAAACTCCCGGAATCACTGTCTTTTAAAACCGGTGCCGCGATTTCCTGCGGTACTGGCACCGCCTACGGCGCGTTGAAACGGCTCAATCTCGCAGGGGACGAGACGATCGCGATTTTTGGACAGGGCCCGGTCGGTCTCAGCGCGACGCAGTTGGCAAAGGCGATGGGGGCCAGGGTCATCGCGCTTGATATTGGTGAGGAACGCCTGGAACTCGCCCGACAATTCGGTGCCGACGAGGTCATCGACCCAGGCAAAAACGACGTCGTTGAAGCCATCCGCGACCTCACCCACAGCGAAGGCGCGCATAAATCGCTGGATTGCAGTTCCAGTTCGGAAGCCCGGCGCGCGGCGGTCCAATGTCTGCGGACTTGGGGGACTGTTTGTTTCGTGGGCGAGGGCGGCAACGTCACCATCGACGTCTCGAATGACATGCTCCGACGGCAGGTCACCGTCCTCGGGTCATGGACCTTCAGCAAGAACGGACAGGCGGATTGCGCGGAATTCGTGGCAGAACGGAAGATCAACGTCGATGCGCTATTTACTCACGAATTCAAGTTAGATGAAGCGGACGCCGCCTATAGGCTGTTCGACACACAAACAACTGGCAAAGGCGTTTTCTTAATGAACTAAGACGGAGCCGCTTTATGCGCCCGGATACAGCAGCGCACCGTTTTCAATTCGTCCGGCACGAGATTCGAATTCATCCAATAAGGACGGCACGTCTTCGAGCGTCAGATGTTGGCGAAATTCAGCACCGACAATTCTGAGGTTCGGTCCATCGTCACATTTGCCGAAACACACGATGGTTTCTACATCGACGTTCAATTGCCGCGTCTGGACACCACTCTCTAGCTCCGCCGCTATTTCCGGCGACCCGCTGAGCCCACAGCACTTGCCTCGCGGCCCCCGCATCTTGTTCACGCAAACCACAACGCGCAATCGCTCTGCTGTCTCATCGGTCATGCGCCGCTGGTCCGGAATCGCGTCGCTCTGACCCACCATCCATCGACCTCGAGGTCCCTTGCTGCGGCCTCAGCGGCGGCGGGATTATCGAACAATCCGAAACACGTCGCACCACTTCCTGACAACCGTGCCAATCGGCAGCCAGGCAACGCTTCGAGAGCCGCCAATACTTCACGAATAACGGGTGCCAAACGCAACGCGGGCTCGGTGAGATCGTTGCTCCGGTCTTCGAGTTTGCGGACAAGGACACCAAGATTGGCCGGCGATTTCATCATCGGCAAATTCGGTGAGAATCCACCCCGCCGGGCCTGGAAAACTGACGGCGTTGACAATGTCACACCCGGATTGACAAGAACGATCCCCGCATCCGGAAAGGCCGGGCCAGGCTGCAGATTTTCACCGACGCCACCGACATGAACTGTGTCGCTTACAAGACAAGCGGGTATGTCGGTGCCGAGACCGAAACCAACCTCTTTAAGGTCCACCTTCGATGCATCAATATCCCAAAGCTGTGCAAGACCGCGCAATGTCGCCGCCGCGTCCGCAGACCCGCTGCCAAGCCCCGCCGCAACCGGCAGTTCCTTGCGCAACTTAATGCGAGCCACAGGATCGACCCCCGCTGCTTCACCAAGCGCGCGTGCCGCGCGTAACACCAAATTGTCGTCCGAAGTCGGTAGGCGATCGGCAAACGTCCCATCGATCTCCAGCGTTAATTCGTCGGATGCCTCAAGCGTCAAGACATCAAACTCATCGGTAAATGCGATCAGAGACTCAAGCTCGTGATAACCGTTCGACCGGCGACCGACGACATGGAGATAGAGGTTAATTTTCGCCGGTGCCTCAATCACCACCGAGCCCGTGGGGGCTGCGTTCATCCGCCGGAATCCGTTTTTATCGGGGCTTCCATACCTTTTAGAATTTTACTTTCGATTTTAATGATTTCACCCTTTTCCGGTTTTAAACTAAGAGCGCGACGCCACTGAAACCGAGCCTCATGCTTGCGGCCGACCCGCCAATAAGCATCCCCCAAATGGTCACTTATTATGGGATCCAGAGGACGGAGTTCTACAGCTCGCTCGAGGTGCTGAACCGCATCGGAATAATCCCCAAGGCGATAGAGAACCCACCCCATGCTATCAACAATATACCCATCGTCGCGCCGTTGCTCGACCGCACGTTCGATCATTCCCCGCGCCCTGGCAAGATTCTTCCCTTGATCAACCCAGGAGTATCCCAAGTAGTTTAGCACATACGGATGGTCAGGATTTAATTCGAGTGCTTTTAAGAAATCTTTTTCTGCCTCGTCCCATTTCTTTAGTCTCTCACGGGAAATTCCCCGGTAATAGTAGAGTGACCAGTTGCTCGGTTTAAGATCTTCGAGCCGTGCAAAGGCGCGATTATAGGCTTCCTCAGCGCCGTCAAATTCCTCTCTCACGCGCATGAAACTACCGAGCCGCAGTAGCGGTTCAATATCTTTCGGACGCTCATTCGCCAAGGCTTCTAAAAGAGCCTTCGCTTCTTCTATCTGATTGGTATTGTTCAAGTTCTCCGCCATCTTGAGGCGGGCCAGCCAGCTATAGGGCGAATCAAGGGCGATGGTTCGATATATCGCAATTGAATCCGCGTAGCGTCGGCTGATGTCGAAGATATCGCCCATCAGTAATTGAGCGACCGGAAAATCAGGTCTCAAATATGCTGCGATCCGGGAGTATAGGAGAGCCGCTGCGCCCGCACGATTTATCGGAAGAGCGGACGCCAAATTAAACATGCCCTCGGCAAAGCCCGACGCGGCGTCAACGGCAATCGGACGAGCTACCTTTCCTGTCTCTAAACGCTTCAGCTCATAATCAATCAGATGACTGGCCGGATGAACCGCGAGATAGCCTTCATACAGGGTCTTCGCTTCCGCCGAATTACCTTCGCGCTCTAGGAACGATCCCATGGCGCGCACCATGCGCAACGGAACCTTTTTCATATCCTCGGACGCTTTGCGATAAATCGCCAAAGCTTCGTCCTTGCGCCCGGCATTTTCGTTCAACAGCGCCAAGTGAAGATCGCTCAAGACGGCAAACCCGTTTTCCTTCGCCAACGGCTCCAATCGCGTGAACGCAGCGGGAAATTCTTTTAATCCGGCACTGATCCAGGCTTGAGCCAAAGGTTGGCTGTACCGAGCAAGACCTTGTTCCGGCACATCTTTAAGCCGATCCCGTGCGGTTACAAACTCACCTGCCTTTACATCGCGCGCCGCCAACAGCAAAAGCGACACGGTCGTACCTTTTTTACGTTCCGCCATGCGTTCGGCAAGTTCAATCGCGCGCTCGACCTGACCCGCGCCCAGGTACAATACGAAGGCGCGGCGCATCAATCGATCTTGTTCGGGATCGTCTTCCAGCACGCGCGCCATTAACTCCGCGGCGACGGCCAAATCTTGATGCTTTTCGGCAAAGCGTCCCGCCAAATAGCTGCCGAAAATAGACTTTTCGAACGGTGCCTCATTGACGGAAATACGTTCGTGGCTAGCGTCGGCCAATTTAGCCGCAGGTTCTGTTTGCGCCGAAACACACGCCGAAGACATCAGCAAACCAATAATCGCCGCCCAACGGAAGAAACCGCCGGCACGCAGAGTACGACCACCTAAACTTTTATTTTCAGCCGTCATTACCTCGACGCCAAAGCAGCGAAAATCGTCATCAATGATAGCCGAATTGGCTCGCTCAAGCCAGCAACCGTTTCCGCCATCGGAGTCGAGCAATGCCTACATATTCGGATAATTAGGCCCGCCGCCGCCTTCCGGCGTCACCCAAACGATATTCTGCGTTGGATCCTTGATGTCGCATGTCTTGCAATGAACGCAGTTCTGCGAATTTATCTGCAACCGGGGGTTCGATTCATCATCGTCATAGAGAATTTCATAGACTCCGGCAGGGCAGTAGCGCTGCTCCGGCGCGGCGTATTTCGCCAGATTGACATCAACCGGGACACTGTCGTCCTTCAAGGTGAGATGAACCGGTTGATCCTCCTCATGATTAGTCGCCGAGAAGGAAACGCTGGTCAGTCGGTCAAAGGACACGACACCATCCGGTTTCGGATACTCGATCGGTTGATAATCAGCCGCATTGCCGGTCGTCTCGTGATCCGCGTGGCCGTGCTTCAAGGTCCAGGGCGCCTTGCCACGCAGCAGGACTTGATCGATCCCCGCATTCAAAATACCGCCGAGCAGTCCCCACTTGAATCCGGGACGTACATTGCGCGCAGCATGTAGTTCCTCATATACCCATGAGTTATTGAACGCGTCGGCATATTCAACCAATTCGTCGGATGCCCGATCCGCCGAGATCGCGGCAAACGCCGCTTCGGCCGCCAACATGCCGGATTTCATCGCCGTATGGCTGCCTTTGATCTTCGGGGTATTGAGCGTTCCCGCCTCACAACCAACCAACACACCGCCCGGGAACGTCAGCTTCGGTAGGCTCTGTAGACCGCCTTCATTCAACGCCCGAGCCCCATAAGCGATACGCCGCCCACCTTCGAAAGTTGGTTTGATTTTCGAGTGCATCTTAAAGCGCTGAAATTCCTCAAACGGGCTGAGATAGGGATTCTTGTAGTCGAGACCAACCACAAAGCCGACCGCCACCTGGTTGTTTTCCAGGTGATAAAGAAACGATCCGCCATAAGTATCGTTGCCGATGGGCCAGCCGGTACTGTGAACCACCAATCCCTGTTTATGTTTTTCCGGTTCGATCTCCCACAATTCCTTGATGCCGAGGCCATATGTCTGAGGCTCGACGCCTTCACGCAGATCGAACTGTGCCATCAATTGCTTGCCGAGGCTGCCGCGGCACCCTTCGGCAAAGAAGGTGTATTTGGCGTGCAACTCCATACCGACCTGATAGTTCGGGCCCTGCTCGCCGTCGCGGGTTACGCCCATATCGCCGGTCGCCACACCTTTGACCGAGCCATCATCATTATAGAGGACCTCCGCAGCGGCAAACCCCGGATAAATCTCGACACCCAAGGCTTCCGCCTGCTCACCCAACCAGCGGCAAAGGTTGCCCAGACTGATAATGTAATTACCGTGGTTCTTCATCGGCGGCGGCAACAGGAATGTCGGCAGGGAAAACCCGCCGGTCTCGCTCAAATACAAGAATTGCTCAGACGTCACCGGAGTATTGAGCGGTGCCTCCATGTCTTTCCAATCCGGGAGCAACTCGTTCAAGGCGCGCGGTTCCAGCACCGCACCCGATAGAATATGCGCGCCGACTTCCGAGCCCTTTTCCAGAATCGTGACCTCGATTTCGCACCCCGCTTCCACGGCCAGCTGTTTCAGACGGATCGCGGCAGCCAGACCGGATGGGCCAGCGCCAATGATCACAACATCCACTTCCATCGATTCGCGTTCCATCGACTCACCTCACTCCGTTCGAATTCTCAAATTAATCATGCGAGTTCTCTATATTACCGCGCCCGGATTTGGTAGATACATATTACGAAGGGACGTTCGCGCCATGACACAAGACCAACAAACCGCACAGACAATGTCGCCGCTCGACGCATTGCGCTGGCACGTGGAGATGGGTATTGACGAGGTTGTGGACGAGATGCCGGTCGACCGATATGCGACGGTGCAACAACCACGTCCCGCGACGCCCGCCACCGCTCCGGCCTTGCAACCGCCGCAGGACAGGCCACAAGCCGTGCCACGCCAAGCCAGTGGACAGGCGCTAGCCCCCGCTGAAGGCGCCCGCGATGCCATCGCTGTCGCGGCGGGCGCGCAAACAATCGACGAACTCCGCGAACGCTTAGAGGGATTCGAGGGATGCGCCCTTAAATTCACGGCGACCAATACCGTCTTCGCCGACGGTGATCCGGCCTCCGATTTGATGCTTATCGGCGAAGCGCCCGGCGTCGATGAGGATCGCCAAGGCCTGCCCTTCGTCGGCGCCAGTGGGCAATTGCTGAACCGGATGTTGGCCGCCCTCGGACGGGAGCGCGATACGGTTTACATTTCCAATATCCTGTTCTGGCGTCCCCCCGGCAATCGCAGCCCGACAGACGCGGAAACGGCGGCCTGCCTGCCGTTCGTAAAGCGCCACATCGAACTCGCGAAACCCAAAGTCTTGGTATTTCTCGGCGGCAGCTCCGCCAAAACGATGCTGAGCCGCAAAGAGGGCATCATGCGCTTGCGCGGCAAATGGTTCGACTATACGAGCGACGGTCTTGATACGCCGATTCCAGCGATGCCGACCTTCCACCCGGCGTTCCTTATGCGTCAATCGGCGCAAAAACGGGAAGCCTGGCGCGATTTCCTCTCGATCCAGGAAAAGCTCGATGGTTTCTGTTAGTCGACTACTTTAGCGCGATTTTCAAGTCGACAAAGAAACACACATCCACGAATCCAGAGTGTTCCGCTTCACCTTCCCTGCGGCCAGCGGTCACCTTGCACCGAATCGTGTTCTCAAGTAGGACTATATTTGAGGGTACGGCTCAAAACGGATACTCCGAGGGGCGGAAAATCTTAAAGCTTGAGTTTTTCAAAAGCCGGGCTGCGGTCTCGATTCTCGCGGCCGGTGCGCTCTTTGCGGGCGGAAACAACGTGCAGGCCAACGATGCGCCGCGCGATACGGCCGCATTGCCTATCGGAATTGACGTTCGGGATGCGCAGACGACCCTGCCGGTGATCCTGTCGACGGCGGACGCCAACCTCTATCGTCGAATATTCGAGCTGCAACAAGACGGCCAATGGCGGGCCGCAGACGGCCTCCTCAAACAGCTCACCGACCCGTTGCTCCTGGGGCATGTTCTGTATCAGCGCTATATGCATCCGACTAAATACCGGTCGCGCTATGCCGAGTTGAAAAAATGGATGACGGCTTATGCCGACCATCCCGGCGCGCAGCGCGTCTATCAATTGGCGATGCGTCGAAAACCCGGCAATTGGCGTCCCCCACAACGGCCACTCGGTGTCTCGTTCGGGCCATTGCCGCCCGAGAGCGATGAGGATATTCGCTCCGATCGATCCTCCAAAAAACGCTACGGCACCAACGCCCAACGCCGACATGCGCGTTATGTAACGCGGCAAATTAAATCCCTGGTGCGGCGCGAACGCCCGACACAGGCTCTAAAACATCTGCAGCGTAAGGATATCCGGCGAGGCTTCGACGCGCTCAATTACGACCGGGCACTAGCGATCGTGGCGCGCGGATACTACCACGCCAAGGATGACGCAAAGGCGCTGAAAGTCACCGCCCCCGCCGTAGCACGCTCCGGTGTGAAAGCGCCAATGGCGCTTTGGTGGTCCGGCCTCGCGGCATGGCGTTCCGGACAATTCGCTCAATCCGCCCGTCATTTCGAACTTCTGATCGCAGCAAAATTGGATGACGATTGGATTACCTCGGGAGCGGCATATTGGGCTGCCCGTGCGCATTTGGCCGCACGCCAACCGGCCCAGGTAAATCCGCTGCTGGCCGTCGCGGCACGTTATCCCCGGACCTTCTACGGATTGCTCGGGGCGCGTGCCCTCGGCGAACCACCAGCGTTCGTATGGGAAATGCCGAAGCTCGGCGCCATCGAAATGAACTTGCTCTCACAGGCTCCGGCCGCGAAACGCGCCCTGGCCTTGATTCAGGTTGGGGAGACGGGTCGGGCCGAAACTGAATTGAAACGGTTTACTGGTAATCTCTCGCCGGAATTGGCGCGCATCCTGTTAGGCCTAACGGCGAAGGCCAATCTTCCCGCCCTTGCCTATCGGCTCGGGCGGTTGCTGGAAGCGCGGGGCGGCTACAAATATGACGCGGCGCTCTACCCAGTTCCCGATTGGGTACCCGTTTCTGGATATAATGTAGACAGAGCGATGATTTTCGCATTGATCCGGCAAGAGTCCGGCTTCAAGCCGAAAGCAAAAAGCCGCGCTGGTGCCCGAGGCCTCATGCAGTTGATGCCGCGCACAGCCGGATTTATCGCCGGAAAGAGATTTCGCGGCCACAATCGCCACGCGCTATTCAACCCCGAATACAATATCGAATTGGGGCAGAAATACATTCAACACCTTTTCGAGTTTCCCCGGATTGAAGGGAATCTGTTTTTTGCCGCCGCCGCCTATAATGGTGGCCCGGGCAATTTGAATAAATGGCGGCGCAAATCAGAATACCAAGACGATCCCTTGCTGTTCATCGAGAGTATTCCATCGCGGGAAACACGAGTTTTCATCGAACGGGTGCTGACGAATTTGTGGATTTACCGCTATCGATTCGGGCAACCGACGCCATCGCTCGATGCGGTCGCGGCAGGCGCATGGCCGCGCTATAATCGCCTCGACATCAACACGAAGAAGGTCGCGAACCGTGCCGATTGACGAAAGCCTGCCTTTCCTGCCGGTCAATATCGCCATTCTGACCGTCTCCGATACGCGCACGGAATCGGACGACCGCTCCGGTGATACCTTGGTCGAGCGGTTGAAGTCGGACGGACATCAATTGGCTGACCGCGCCATCGTGAAGGACGATCCGGACATTATCGTGAGCCAGTTGCAAGCCTGGATCAACGATCCGAACGTGGATGTGGTGGTCGCCACGGGCGGCACGGGCGTGACGGGCCGGGATGTGACACCTGAAGCCTTCGAACGGGTATGCGAGAAAGACATTCCGGGCTTCGGCGAGTTGTTCCGCTGGCTCAGCTATCACAAAATCGGCACATCAACAATTCAAAGCCGCGCGGTTGCCGGCGTCGCCAAAGGCACCTATCTGTTCGCCTTGCCAGGCTCGACCGGCGCCTGCAAGGACGGATGGGACGACATCCTGCACCATCAACTCGACAATCGTTTTCGGCCCTGTAATTTCGTCGAATTGATGCCGCGCCTTCAGGAAATCTGAGCTCGTGGACGCACGGGTCAGTATCGTCTCTCTCGGCGTCACGGATATGCAACGTTCTCGTCAATTCTATGAGCAAGGGCTCGGCTGGCGCGCCTCCGCCATCGGCGACGGTGAGGTAGCGTTCTATCAAGCGGGCGCCATGATCGTCATTCTCTACGACCGAGCAAAACTGGCCGCGGAGGAGAACCTGCCGCCGGTCAACGACCCGCAAAATGTCCATGACGGCATCACCTTGGCGCAAAATCAAGCAAGCAAGGCAGATGTCGATGACGTGGTCGCGGGCGCAGTCCGCGCCGGTGGCACCTTGCGTAGGGAG
>JBMYRC010000084.1:0-17211 GCA_049601975.1 Alphaproteobacteria bacterium
CCTCGGGTGCGGCGGAGGTTGTCAGCAGCTTTGTTTGGTGCTGCGTGCCGTCCCGTTCCAGAACCAAATCCGTGAACGTACCGCCAATATCGACGGCGAGTTTCGCCCCTTCGGACATGCTGTCTCCTCGCGTTGGGATGAATGGCGATTGATATCGCTGACGCGGCCGCCAAATCATTGAAGGAATCGAAGGTCGAATGACCGGCGTGTCAAGGGCATGGTGTTGATGAAAGCAGTTTATTGTATTGGGCTGGACGCTTGGCCTCGAATGGAAATGCGTGAGATTGCGACGCCGGAACCTAACCCTGGCGAGGTTCTGATCCGCAATGAAGCCTGGGGCGTCAACTTCGTCGACTACCTGATGTGCCAGGGAGGCTACCAGCTGCGGCCCGATCCGCCGTTTATTCCCGGCATGGAGTCGGCCGGCCGGGTGGCAGCACTCGGCGACGGCGTTGTAGGCATACAGATTGGCGACGCCTTCATGGCGGGTCACCGCCCCGGTGCCTTCGCCGAAGAAACCTGTGTCCCGGTAGAACGCCTGATCCCGGTACCGGGCGGCATGTACATGGCCGAGGCCGCAGGGTTCCGCTCCGCCTTCATCACCGCCTACCATGGTTTGGTCCAAGGCGGCCGCTTGCAAGCCGGCGAAACCGCATTGATACACGGCGCCGCCGGCGGCATGGGACATGCGGCGGTGCAGGTAGCGAAGCGGCTGGGTGCAACCGTGGTGGCGACAGCCTCGGGCGAAGAAAAATTACGGGCGATCCGATCGATGGGCGCGGATCATGCCATCGAATACAAAGACGGATTCCGAGACGAAGTTAAGGAATTAACCGACGGGCGGGGTGCTGACGTCATCTTCGATCCGGTCGGCGGCGACGTCTTTGACGAATCCATACGTTGCCTGAATTGGGGCGCACGCGTTGTGATCGTGGGATTCACCGCTGGGCGTCCAGCCCTCGCCAAGACCAATCACATCCTGATCAAAGGCGCTTCCGTGAGCGGCATCCGGGCCGGAGAGTTTGGCCGCAGAAACCCGGAAGCGGCCGCGCAAAACCTAGAGACGCTCCAGAGCTGGGCGGCGGCGGGGGATATCCGCACGCATATCTCCCATCGATTTCCTCTCGACGGTATAGAGGACGCCTTCCGCGCGATTGCCGATCGTAAGGTGATCGGCAAAGCCGTGCTGACCCGAGGCGCGTAATCGCTCTATTCAGCGGGCTCCGTCGAGACGCCGGTGACCGCGGCCACTTTCGGGAGCTGCAAGACCAACAGGAAGATCAGCGCGGCACTGATGGACAGGATGATAAATATCACCGCGAACTGATCCCATTCTTTTGGCGCCCAATCGAAGCTATCCCGATTGTCGATCAGCCAGGCAATCGCCGGCAATGTGAACGACATGACGCTGAAGGTGACGAAGCTGCGGGCGGCGTAAGCCCGGCTGCGCCATTCGCTTTTGGCAACTCGGCCAACCAGGACGTCGTTGATCGGAATTTGTCCAAAAACAACCAACATAAAGGCCAGCGAGACGAGCAAGGCTGGTGCACCGAAAAGGTTGATCATCAGGGCGAACAAGGCGGTTTGAACTAAAGTCACGAGGCCGAAAATCGTGCGAACCGAATACCGGTCCACCAGGTGCCCCACGACCAATTGCGCAAAGGCCGCCATTGAGAATACGAAGGCGGACCACAGGCCTACTTCTGTCAACGAACCTGCGAGATCGCCCAACCGAAGATTAAAAATCTGCGGCAACGAATATGTCGTGGTCTGAAAGATAATACCGCCAAGCGCCGTCGAGAGGAAAATAATGGCGAACACCTTCACGATGACATGGCGATCGATGGAAATTCCACTGGCTGCGGCCGCTCCGCCTTCCGAGGGGTACATTGTCTCCAACTCTCCCGCGCGGACATATATCCAATAGGCGATGCCAGTGCAAATAGACAGCATGCCCGGCACGATAAACGCCCAACGCCAATCGTAGAGATCAAGAATAGCGCCGGTCAGTAATGGGGCCGCCGCAACGCCGAGATTTCCGAAAACGCCGTTCATGGCCAACGGCATGCCGGTTTTGGCGCGCCCCTGCACAACCATGGCAATCCCAACGGGATGATAAATCGAGGCGAAACCGCCGATCACAAATAGACCGATACCCATTTCCAACGGCGTCGTCGCAAAACTGCAACCGATGGACGCCAAACCAATGCCGATGAAAAAAATTTGCATCATTCCGTGGCGGCTCCATTTATCGGCGATCCAACCGGCCGGAATGGCGCCCAATCCAAACGCCACCATGCCAGGTGCCGCATAGGGGAGTAAATCTTGGTAGCTGAGGTTCCAGTCCACTGAGAGCTTGATCACCGCCGTCGCGAAGATCAGCACAAACAGATGGTCCATGAAATGGCCAACATTTAAGAAAAAGAAATTGACGTTCTCGCGTTTCATCCCGGATGTCCTCTTGCGCCAGCGCGCCGGCGGGTTTTTATGCTTGGCCAACTTGCCCATTATTGCATTTCTCAGACACGCGATATATTGACACAATATATCGCTAAACCGCCAAACTAGCCGTAACAGCATGTTTTTCCTCAGGCAGTCTGGTCTTTCGCTGGAAAATTCGCCCTAATGATTAAACTTGGGACGGGATTAATTATTAGAAAGTTATTTGTGAACGACACATGGTCGAAGCAAGTAATCCAACATCCCTGGCTGGACCGGCTATGGGGTCTCAAACGTATTTGATCCGTAAGATTCAGGTGACGCCAGGCGTCTTCTGGGTCGAGGTGCCGGAAGCGGATCTCTATATCATGTGCGGTTCTCCGCCGGACGCGGTCAAACATCTGATGCGGCGGGGCTTAATCGTCAAGGAAGAAGTCGGCGGCGTGGCCTTCGAAAATGGCCCGAACGCCGTCCTACTCTCCGACGTCATGCTGCAAGGTGGAAGTTTCGCTAATTTGAGCGAGTTCCCAGTCCTACAGATGTTCTACCGGCAAGGCATGATCCTGCCGGACCATCCGGGAAACACCGGACGCAAGCCCGTCCTGATCGGCACGCAAGATCAAGTCGCAGCACAACTCAATTATATTTATCGCGGCAACTACGGCCTCATCTCAAAAGAGGAGATCGAGGCGACCGGTATCGATTCCGAAACCGCCGACGAAATGATGCGGATGAAATTGCGATTCGCCTTTGGCGGTATTCGCGATACCACGGAATTCGTCGATACGCGGGTGGTGGGACGCGAAGCGAAAGAGATTCGCAACGGTGTTATGGTAAAACGCCTGGACGTCAACGTCTACGAGATTTCATATCGCGGTTCCTCCGTTAACGTCGATTTGAACATTCCGCGACACCATCAATACGAGTCGCCCTATCCGCTCAGTTACCATCAGGTGGAACGTGACTATTTCTCGGTCATTCATTCGGGCGAGGGCGACGGCTGGGACATCAACCACCCGACGATGTCGAGCATCATCTGTTTCCAAGGAAATCTGTTTCTGGTCGACGCGGGCCCAAACCTGCCTGCGATCATGAACGCCCTCGGTATCTCCGTCAGCGAAATCGAAGGCATCTTCCACACCCATTCCCATGACGATCACTTCGCTGGGCTGCCAACATTGATGCAGACAGACCATCGAATTCGTTATTTCGCCACGCCGTTAGTGCGCTCGGCCGTTACGAAAAAATTGACCGCGATGCTAGGCGTCGAAGAGCGCGAGTTCGAACATTACTTCGATGTCCACGACCTGGATTTCGATTCGTGGAATAAGATCGGTGGACTGGAAGTACGGCCGATTTTCTCTCCGCATCCAGTGGAGACAACGTGTTTCTATTTCCGGGCGATGGGCCCTGAAGGTTACAAAACTTACGGCCATATGGCCGATATCGCGTCGTTCAGCGTATTGGAATCCATGGTCACCGACGACGATACCGCCCCTGGCATTTCCGAAGCGCGTTTCGCGCGCACAAAATACGAATACCACGTGCCGACGAACGTGAAGAAAATTGATATCGGCGGCGGGTTAATCCACGGCTCGGCGCTCGATTTCAAGGATGATCCGTCCGATAAAATCATTCTGGCACATTCGGACCGCGAACATACATCGGAAGAGAAGGAAATCGGCTCCGGCGCGCCCTTTGGCACGGTCGATGTCCTAATCGAAGGGTACCAAAACTACCTCTGGCGGTTCGCTTATGAATATCTGAAGACCTATTTCGGCAACGCTAGCAACGACCAACTGCAAATGCTGCTGAACAATCCGGTCACGACGTATAACCCAGAATCGATCATCGTGCGGGAAGGTGATCACCACGAACACGTTCACCTGATTCTCACCGGAAACGTCGAATGGTTGACCTCGGAGGCGCAGATGTCGGGCATGCTGTCGGCCGGAGCTTTTATCGGCGAGCGATCGGTTCTGACCGAACGTCCGGCCTCAATTACCATGCGCGCCGCGAGCTTTGTCCGCGCGTTGCGCATACCGGCCACACTCTACGTCGATTTCATGAAAAGCAACGATTTTTTCGACGATTTCCTGGATCTGGGCAATTCGGCGAATTTCCTTCAACGCACCTGGCTATTGGGCGAGGCTATCTCGCAACCGGTCCAACATCGGATCGCGAAAAGCCAAAACATGGCCTATATTCCGAACGGTGACCTGTTCGCGGTCGCGCCCGGCAACTTGTTCATTGTACGGTCGGGCAAAGTCGAGCGTGAAATTGTTGGCGATAAGGTGATCAACATCGGAGTTGGCGATTTCTTCAACGAAGAGAATGTTCTGTTCGATGCGCCGATGACCTTCAATGTACGTGCGTTAGAAGACACTGAAGTTTGCATGATCGATCCATCGATCATCGGCGAAGTTCCAGTCGCCCGGCGGAAAATGCTCGAGACATTTCTCTTGCGTATGCAGACGTCACAGGGCTGATTGCGCTGCTAACCGCGCGGACACCGCGCTTCTAAATAACGAGCCCCCTGAGTACCGAATCTGATGAGCGAACCCGAAAACACGGACGAAAACGCCGAAACGCGCGACTTTATCCGCACTATTGTCGCGGATGACCTGGCAGCGAATCGCTATGACGAAATCGTCACCCGGTTTCCACCGGAACCGAACGGCTATCTACACATTGGCCACGCCAAATCGATCTGCCTTAACTTCGGCGTCGCCGAGGAAGTGGGCGGGCGCTGCAATCTGCGCTTCGACGACACCAACCCGGCAAAGGAAGAGCAGGAATATATTGACGCCATCCAAGAGGATGTGCGCTGGCTAGGATTCCAGTGGAGTGGCGAGCCCCATTACGCCTCCGACTATTTTGAGCAGCTCTACACCTGGGCGCAGGGATTGATCCGAGACGGCAAGGCCTATGTCGACGATTTAAGTGCGGACGAGATGCGCGAATATCGTGGTACCCTGACAGAGCCCGGCACCAACAGCCCTCATCGCGAACGCTCGGCCGAGGAGAGTCTTGACCTGTTCCAACGCATGCGCGACGGCGAGTTTCCGGACGGGGCGCGTGTCCTGCGAGCCAAGATCGACATGGCGTCTGGCAATATTAATCTGCGCGACCCGGTCCTCTACCGGATCATGCATGCGGAGCATCCGCGCACAGGCACTGCGTGGTGCGTTTATCCCACATACGACTACGCACACGGACAGTCGGACGCCATTGAAGGCGTTACCCATTCGCTCTGCACCTTGGAATTCGAGGATCACCGCCCGCTATACGATTGGCTGCTCGAGAATTTACCGACTCCCTCGCGTCCGCGTCAGTACGAATTCGCGCGCCTCAACCTCACCTACAACATCCTCTCCAAGCGCAAACTCATTAAGTTGCTCGAGGATGGACACGTGACGGGCTGGGACGATCCGCGGATGCCAACCGTCTCGGGGCTGCGCCGCCGCGGCGTACCGCCCAAAGCCTTGCGCGATTTCGCCAAGCGCATCGGCGTAACCAAATCCGACGCGACGGTCGAGACCCAACTTCTCGATCATTGCATGCGCGACCTGTTGAACCGCACAGCGCTCCGTCGAATGGCAGTGCTCAATCCGCTCAAGGTCGTGATCGAAAATTACGCGGAAGGCGGGAGCGAGGAATTGCCCGGCGTCAACAATCCGGAGGACGAGAGTGCGGGCAGCCGCATGATCCCATTCAGCCGTGAATTATGGATCGAGCGCGACGACTTCATGGAAGACCCACCAAAAAAATTCTTCCGCCTCGCACCCGGCCGCGAAGTCCGCTTGCGTTACGCCTATTTCATCACTTGTACCAATGTCGTGAAGGATGAGAACGGCGAAGTGATCGAACTACGCTGCACCTACGACCCCGCAACTAAGGGCGGCAACGCGCCGGACGGGCGCAAGGTCAAAGCAACAATGCATTGGGTCTCCGCGCCACACGCGGTGGCGGCGGAGGTGCGGCAATATGAGCATCTCTTCACCGCCGAGGCGCCGGGCGCCGGCGGTAACTATCTGGACGACCTCAACCCGGAATCGTTCGCGGTACTGAAGGATTGCCAATTGGAGCCCGCGTTGGCCAATGCTCCTGTTGGCGGCACGCTACAATTCGAGCGCTTGGGATATTACTGCGCCGACCCGGACGGCACGCCCGAGCACCCCATCTTCAACCGCACCGTTGGCCTGCGCGACACTTGGGCTAAGGTGCAACGTCAACAGGCTTCGGGCCAACAAGCCACCGCCAAAAAGAAAGGCTGAGGGTCCATACATGAACACGGACAAGATAGGCCCCTTGGATCGCGCCCTGGAATTGATTCTGTCGTTGGATCACATGGACCCAGCGGCAAATCTGCCAGAGGAACTGGACGGTCTGTTCGATCACCTGGCGCAATTGGAGCTGTCGGAACCCCTCGACGTGGTCGAAGGCTCGATCTGGGCGCTGTGGTGCAGCCACCCGGATGAAAGCGCTGTGCAGCGTATGGAGCGGGTCATCGGGGGCTTGGCGCAGGGCCGCTTCGACGCCGCCGAACGCCTGCTGGACGGCTTGATCCGCGACTACCCAGACTGGGCCGAAGCCTGGAACAAACGTGCGACGCTGTATTTTCTGCAAGACCGTGACGAGGAAAGCATCTCCGACATTGAGGAGACTCTGCGTCTGGAGCCGAGACATTTCGGGGCACTCGGCGGGTTTGGCCAAATTTGCCTGCGCCAAGATGAGCCGGTCAGTGCGAGGATCGCGTTCGAGAAAGCACTGCTGGTAAACCCGCATCTCGACGGCGTGCGCGAGATCGTCCACGAGCTGGGCGCTGAGTTCCGGCCGGTGATGAACTAGATGCTCGCTGAGACGAACAAGCATCCAGTTTATCTTGCGCAAGCCATAGCGCTAACTTTCCACTAGCCGCCCTGCAGTCCGGCGCCAGTTTGATGGTTAAGCTCAAGTCGATCGGCACGGCATCTGACCAGACAACGCCGTTAAGGCAAATAGGGGATGGTACATGGAGCAAACACTGGAAATCGAGGAAGGGCAGGTCTTCACCACCCCGACAAAAACGCTGACCGATGCACATTTCCTGTTTTTCTCGGGCCTAACGGGCGACAACCATCCGATCCACTATGACGTTGAATACGCGAAGGCGACCAAGTTCGGCGCACCTCTCGCGCACGGGCTTTTGCTCGCCGGGATGACAGCGCTCGGAGGGTCCGATGCCGGTTTCCAGATCGAAGGATTCGTTTTTGTCGAGCAGGGAAGTCGCTTTCTGAAACCCGCGAAGATCGGCGATACGATCCACACGCAGCTGACGGTCGAGAAAATTTGGCAAGACGGTAAGCGACGCTATGTCCGCTTCGCCACCGCGATGCTGAACCAGCACGACGAGACCGTACTCGAGGGGTTTCACGTCTATCAAATCGTGCCGAAAGGATAAGCCGCATGTCGATGTACTGGGAAGAATTCGAGATCGGAAGACGCTACGAGACATACGGACGTACGGTGACAGAGGGCGACCTCTCGATGTTTTGCTCCTTCGTCGGCTATCACGTACCGCTGTTTATCGACGAAGAATACGCGAAGCGGACTCAGTATGGCGGCCGTATCGCGCCGAGCGCCTTCACCATGTCGGTCTCGACCGCGATGACCGAAAGCCTGTTCCGACATACCGTGATTTCGCTGATATCCGTCGAGCGCGGCCGGTTCCTGGCGCCCGTGCGGGCTGGAGATACGATCCGCACGGAGGTGGAGGTAATCTCAAAGAAAGAGACGCGAAATCCGGAGAAGGGCATAGTCAACTTCCGTGACCATGTCTTCAATCAAAAGGATGAGACGGTATTTCAGATTGATAAAATCGTGATGCTCAAACGCCGCATTGACGGCGACGGCTGAAGGAGAAGCCCGATGGCCTTGCATACCCCGATGTGTGATCTGCTGGGAATCGAATACCCGATCTTCGCTGCCGGTATGGGCGGTGTCACGATGGCACCACTGACGGCGGCGATCTCGGCGGCGGGCGGTTGCGGCGTGCTTGGCGCCACCTTCTGCACCCCGGATCAGCTGCGCGCAGAAATCCGCTCAGTACGAGAGATCACCGACAAACCGTTCGGCGTCGATCTGCTCATTCCGGGTGATATTCCCGCGGACCTGACCGCCCACGAAGTACCGCCTTTCCCAAATTTCCTCGAAGATCTTATGCCCAAGGTGGAAGGGCTTAAAGGCAACCCACCGCCGCCGCTCACCATCGATCTCGCGCGCGCCCAGGTCGAAGTGACGCTTGAGGAGAAAGTGCCGCTGATGGTCTCGGCCCTCGGCACGCCGCGTTGGCTGATCGAGGAATGCCACGCCGTCGGCACAAAGGTCATGTCGATGGTGGGCGCCGTCCGCCACGCCTCGAGGCTGGAGCAGATGGGCGTCGACATCATTGTCGCGCAAGGTATGGAAGCGGGCGGTCATGTCGGCACTGTCACCACCATGGTGTTAGTGCCGAGCGTCGTCGACGCGGTGAGCGTCCCGGTCCTGGCCGCGGGCGGCATCATCGACGGGCGAGGCATCGCGGCCGGAATGATGCTCGGCGCTCAAGGTGCCTGGATCGGTACGCGGTTTATAGCCACTGAGGAGGCCACCGCGCCGGACAGCCATAAGCAAGGCATTCTGAGAGCGGACGAGAACGGAACTGTCGTGTCGCGTTGTTACACGGGCAAACCGAGCCGCGTTTTGAAAAACGAGTTCACCTCACGTTGGCACGGTCGCGACAACGAACTGTTGCCGATGCCGTGGCAACGCATGCGGGTCGAAAAACTCGTCGCGCCCGCCAAGGCGGTGGGCATGCCAGAGATTGCCAATTTCCCGACTGGGCAAGCGGCCGGCGCCATCAACGACATCCCTAAGGCGGCCGACGTATTCCGCGATATGGTGAGTGAGACCGAAGGAGCGATGGCCCAATGACGGATTTCCTGCGTCAACCGATAGAGAAAATCCGCGAACTCCAAAACAAGTTGGTAGCTGAACAAATTGCGCTCTGTGCGCAGGGTCATGAATTTTACAAGCAGCGCTGGGCGGAGCATGGTGTCGAGACGGCGACGGTGAAGACCATCGACGACCTAGACCGCCTGCCGCTCACGTCGAAAAAAGACCTGATGGATAATCCGGAAGCCTTTCGCCTCCAATGCCCGGATCTACCGCTTGAACAGCGGACGTTGTGGGAGGTGAACTACACGACAGGCTCCACCAGCGACCCAACGCCCCTTTATGTCACCACGCACGACTACGTCGCCTATCTGGGTTTGGCGAAACGCGTAGGCGAAATTTCAGGCATCCGTGAAGACGACGTTCTGATGAATCTGTTTCCGCTCACACCAGCACCAATGGGAGCCTTTATGCGCTCGCCGATGAACGCCTATGCAACAGGGGCGACGATCACGGCGGCTCTCGTCGGCGCCCCCTTCGGCGATTTCAACATGCATCGCTCGCTCGATGAAGCCGTCCGTATGGTCGAACGCCACCGCGCGACGGTGCTTTGGGGCATCACCAGTTTTGTGCGCCGGGCGATCATTCGGGCAACGGAACTCGGCGCCGATTTCTCGAGCGTCCGCATGTGCAGCGTGACCGGTGAGGCCAGCACGCCGGAGATGCGTGAGGACATCCGCGAGCGCCTACGCGCGCACGGCGTCGAGAAGCCAATCATCTTCGACCGCTACGGTTCAACCGAGGCGGGCGGCATGGCGCAATGCCGTGAAGACAGCGATTGGCACAATCCAGCGCCCGATCTTTTATTCCAGGAAGTAGTCGACCCCGATACAGGCCGCCGTCTTCCCGACGGCGAGCGCGGCGCCCTCGCAATCACCCAGCTCAATCGGCGTGGAACATCGCTGGTCCGCTATCTGGTCGGCGATGTCGTGAGCCTGACCCACGAGCCGTGTCCGAATTGCGGCCTCGGCGGCGACCGCGTTGTCCCGCCGATCGTGCGGACCAAGGACCTGGTGAAGGTCAAAGGCATGTTGATCAACCCGACCGTGCTGCTCGAATCGCTGACCGCGGTCAAAGACATCGACGAGTTTCAAGTCGTGCTGACACGCCAGGACGAAAGCGATCCATTTTCCATGGACGAAATGATCGTCCGCATCGCCAGCCCCCGCACCGACAGGGACGATCTGATCGCGGCGGTCACGGACGCAGCCCAAACCGCAGCTCGCATCCGCCCCCGCATCGATTTCGTTTCAGCAACCGATATTTACGATCCGGCTAAACACGCGAAGGCCACGCGACTGGTGGACCGGCGTTAGGTCTCGCGACGGCGCCGCTGGACCACAAAGAGTACATAAGCGACGGCAGTCGGGAACATTAACAAGCTGTAGTTAGCGCCTGGCACCATCATCTCTCGCGACCCGATCAAGGTAAGGACGACAAAGATCGCGAGCGTGCTATTCTGCAATCCGCACTCCAGCGTGATGGCAGTCTGCTGCGTTTCACTCAACTGGCCAACCTTACTGAGCGCGAGTGTCAATCCCATCATCACCAGTTTCAGAGACAGGGTCACCGGACCAGCTTGTATGAAATATTCGACGAGGTTCTGCCGTTCCGCGTAGATCGCCCCGGCAACGATCACGATGAAAAGAACCGTTGCGTCCATTCGGGCTATGCGCTCAAAATCTTCGGCAAAGTTGGGCGCGTAGCGGTTCGTGACCATACCAATAATCACCGGCACCGTGGTAATGGCGAAGGCACCTAAGATGGTGCGGCCGATGGAAAGCTCAGGCGCGGTAACCGCGTCCATGAAATGAAGAATGGATAAACTGACGATTAACGGCAGGCTGACGACCGAGAGCAGGCTAATGACCGCGGTCAACGAGACCGAAAGCGCGGTGTCGCCGCGGGCCAGATAGGTCATGAGGTTCGAAGCAACGCCGCCCGGACAAGTGGCGATGATCATCAGGCCCACGGCCAAGGCTGGATCGATCCGCCAGAACTACAGCAAAGCGAACGCCACTAACGGCAAGAAGAACATCTGGCTGACGGCGCCAATTAAGAAATCCTGGGGCTGGACGGCAACACGTTTGGAATCCACAAGCGTCAGTTCCAGGCCGACCGAGTACATGATGAACGTCAACGACAACGGTAGAAATATTTGAGTGATAGCGTTCCCGTCTTCCATGCATTCTCCGAACTTGCGGTGTTATTGGTTTCTGGGGCGGGGCAACAGTGGCGCGGCAAGGTGGAGACAATGGCGACTGGCTTCCTTGATGATTTCCACCGGTTTAAGCCTTGAGATCATCTGTTTTCTCGACAACGCGACCGACATCTACGACCTGGCGTAACACTTCCAGGTGACACAGTTGTTGAACCGGCAATGAGTGTTGGTTTGGCTGAATAGGAAAAAATTTCTGTCAATATCGGTGCCAGAAACAGCCGTGAACGAAAACTGCTTTTCTTCGCGCTGGAAAAGCTACATCCGGCTTGCCGGGTAGATTTCGAAGATGCAACCGATATCGATAGCCTAGCTTGTGAAGCATTCGCCGAACCATCATTTCAGGGCGGGTGTTTTTTTGATTTAACTTTAGACATTATGGCGCTTCTCTGGGCGTCTAAAATGCGATCCACCATATACTTTGCTATCACATCCTTAACATTCGTCGCGAAATTTCGCGGTAATAAAGGCACTTAGGCAGCTTCATAAACTCAAAATCGACGAATTGATTACTCCCTCCCTATATCCACTTCATAACGTGTGCCTATGGTTTATTCGAGTGCCAGCCGCATACCGATTTTGAAGCAGCGCCAGGTGCAAGCTCTAGTCGTTCAGCCACCTCCCCCACCCTAAATCTCCACAACCAGCCCATCATACGCACACTCCTCCGGCACACGGTTGGCCATCGCCAGCATTTCGGGGGACATGTGGGTGAGGATCGTGCGTTTGGCTTGGAACTCGTCCCAGTGCTCGATCACATCGGGGTAGTTCATGTGGAAGCGCACGGGTTTTTCGTAGAAATACGATTCGCAGATAAACAAATCGGCGTCCTTGGAAATTTTTGGTATGTGCTTGGTCCACGCCGTATCCCCCGTATAGGAGACGGTTTTGCCACCGGCTCCCACGCGCAAGCTTGTCGGATGGGTCTGCGGCGTATGGTTCGCGGGATACGGTGTCACCACAGCGTGATCGCCAACTTTATTCGGCTTCATGATGTCCATCTCGACGAAGGTCAGGTCAAACTTCGGCACCATGACATTGCTGCCCGGCAGCATCGATTCCATCATCTCGCGCAGGCGCACCTCCGTATCACGGGGGCCCGCGATGATGAGCGGCTTGGTGCGTTTCGCAGCCAACATCCCATCCAACAGCATCGAGGGAATACCGGAACAATGATCGGCGTGAATATGCGAAAAAATAACGGCATCGAGCGATGCGTGTTTTATGCCCGCCTGCTGCAATGCGACGAGCGACGTGGCACCAAATTCAATCGCATAGCGAAAACCTTCCACATCGACGACGAAGCACGAATTAAACCGCCCACCGGAGCCGAACGCATCGCCGCAGCCGGCAAAAGTGACTGTGCCTGTTTTTGACATATTGATCCCTTCATTTCGTCTTTTGTGGATTATCCGGGACACGTTCCTGAATGCAAATCTGCATTCACTTTCGCGTTAAGAAACCTGTTCCAATTTCCTCGTCTCTTTTTGCGATCGGATAACCTGAACAACTCATCTGCCTACGCGACGATCTTACCTAGTTCCTTTTGCCGGTTTTGAATCGCTAAATCCTGCGCTTCACTTAATAGTTTCGTCATCATAAAGCATTGCGACCAAAGCCCATGTCCGCCCTTAAATCCACCGCGTGTTATCTCCTTTTCGAACTTTTCATGCCCTGAACGGTAGATCCATACCCTGATCGTAAAATCCAAATCCGCATTGCAAACCGTCCCAACGCACTAGCCCCGAGGTGTCATATTTGTTAAGGCCATCGCAATTCCGCCAACAGCATTAAAATCACGTATTTTGATAGGAGTCCGGCTTTTCGGTGCAAAGACGACTTCTTCAAAGAGCGTTTCGACTGCGAGTTTCATAGATTTTTCCAGCTATGGACCAAACACTAGTTTGTAGCTAAAAAACTGCTTTACCAGGCTTTGCAGCGGAGCATTCGGATTAGATAAGTCCCCTGCTATTGGTTTGCCCGGATCCAACTTTAAAACAGCAACGTATTTTCCCGAGAGTTTACGCTCCACACTTGCAACTGGCGTAGCCTTGCCAGTCGCCTCAATCGTCTGTGTACAGCCTGCGATCAATAATGCGCCGAAGGCTGTTATCAACAAAATGAAGGATTGCGCAATCATTAACGAACAATTTTTTAGGCATTTTAATCTTAAATCACGCAATCTAGATTAGAATCGTACAAGGTTGATTACGCTGCCTTCAAGATAGAAACCTTCCGCTCTTCCCCTTTCACGAACCGGAATTGAATATCTGTTAGCGGACTCCTAAATTCGCCTCCCTCTTCCGTGCTCCCTTTCCCGCATCACGACACGGTGTAAATCATTCGCTACACTCCCTGGGGCATCTGGAGGTTTGAGACATGCATGATCTGGTCATACGGAACGCGAACATCGTCGATGGCACCGGCGCGGACGCGTATTCAGGCGATATCGCGATCGATGGCGGGACCATCGCCCAAGTCGGCGGGACCGCCGGTGCGGGCAAACGAGAGATCGCGGCGAATGGCGCCATGGCCTCTCCCGGCTGGGTCGATGTGCACACGCACTACGACGGCCAGGTCACCTGGGACCCTGTGGTCAGCCCCTCTAGCTGGCATGGGGTCACCAGTATTGTCATGGGCAATTGCGGCGTCGGCTTCGCGCCAGTCAAGCCGAGCGACCACAACATGCTGATCGAGCTGATGGAAGGCGTGGAAGACATCCCGAGCGCCGCGCTGCACGAGGGTGTGCCGTGGAACTGGGAGAGTTTTCCGGAATTCATGGATGCGCTTGAGGCTATGCCGCGCGCCATCGATGTTGCGACACAAGTGCCACACAATCCGGTCCGCGCCTATGTTATGGGCGAAGATGCAGGCACCGACCGCACCTCCACGACTGAAGAGCGCGAGAAGATGGCTGCCATCGTCGCCGAGGGAATGGTGTCGGGCGCGCTCGGGTTCACCACGTCGCGCACAAAATTCCACCGCACCTCGAGCGGTGACCACGTCCCGAGCCACTTCGCCGATTTGGAGGAGTTGCGCACCATCGTGCAATCGCTGAAGAGCCACGGCGACGGAGTCATCGGCCTGCTCTGCGATTTCGATGAGCCGGAAAAAGATATCGCCGGATTTCGCCAACTCGCCGTCGAATCGGGCCGCCCACTCTATTACCTGCTGGTTCAATTCGACGAACATCCGGACCGCTGGCGCAAGGTATTGGAACTCTCGCGCCCCGGCGATGACGGGGCCGTTATCCACCCGCAAGTGTGTCCGCGCCCAGTCGGCTTCTTCCTCGGCCTCGAATGCACGTTCAATCCGTTCGTCAGCCGTGGGGCCTATCGCGAAATAGCGGACTTGCCGCTCGACGAGCGCGTCAAACGCATGCGCGATCCGGAAGTGCGTCGCAAAATTCTCTCTCAGGTGCGCGATCACAAGTCGAACCTGATGCAGCAGGTGACCGGTGCTTTCGACAAAATGTACCGCTTGGGCGATCCGCCGAATTACGAGCCGTCAGAAGCGGACAGCATCCTCTCCATCGCCAAGCGCGAAGGGCGTGAGCCCCAGGAGGTCGCCTATGACATGCTTTTGGAGCGCGACGGACATGAGCTTATCTACCTGCCGTTCACCAACTATACCGACCGTAATCACGAAGTAATCCTGGAGATGCTGCGCGACGAACAGTCACTGTTCGGGCTCGGCGATGGCGGCGCGCATTGCGGGCTGATCTGCGATGCGACGATCCCCACATATCTGCTGACCCACTGGGTGCGCGACCGCAAACGCGGCGACCGTTTGCCGCTGGAATGGATCATCAAACGCCAGACCCGGGATAACGCTAATTTCTTTGGCCTGCATGATCGCGGCGTCTTGGCTCCGGGCATGAAGGCGGACGTGAATCTGATTGACATGGATCGGCTGACCCTACGCCCGCCGCATATCGTCCACGATTTGCCGGCCGGCGGCCGCCGATTGGTGCAGGAAGCGGACGGTTATCTGGCGACGATCCAATCAGGCGCAGTAACCTTCGAGGAAGGCACGCATACAGGTGCGCTGCCCGGCAGACTGGTGCGCGGTCGACAAAAAGGACCAGCAACATAGTGACGATGACACCCCCTGACGCCGAGGCGCTGACGCGCCTATTGAAGGCGCGCCCTGCCTGGACCGGCATGATGTCGGCATCGGACGCGATCGGATTAGAGCCGCGCACGTTACTCCACAGCGGCCCACCGTCGAAGGAACCGCCGGTCGTCCCGACCTTGAACTCTGCTTCCGTCGCTTGCGTTTTCGAAGGTTGGGCTCAAAACTTAGACGAGGCCGACGCGCTGATCGCCTCCGACAAAATCCGCTTTGCCCCCGCGCAGGACCGCAATGTCGCCACCCCCTTGGCGGCGGTCGTCTCACCCTCCATGCAACTCGTGGTCATGGCGGATACGTCTGGCTCCGGCGTGCGCGCCTTCGCACCCTTGAACGGTGGCGGCACCGGCGGTGCGCCCGCCGCGCGTTACGGACGGAAGTCACAAGAAGCACTCGACCTACTGCGCTTCCTGAACGAAGAGATCGCACCCGCCATCGCGCCCGCTACCGACACAGTGGTCGACTGGTTACCTATAATCGACGACGCGCTGACCAAGGGCGATGATGCCCATCTCCGCCACCTCGAGGCCCATACCACGATGATGGCGCTCCTCGGCGAACGGCTTGGCGCAGAGTTCGCGAACTCCAAAGCCGGGGCCTTCGTTGGCGAATGGCCGATTTTTCATCTGAATTTCTGGATGGCTGCTGCCCGCTGCGCGCTGTCCGCCGCGTCTGGTGTCGACGGCAGTGCGCTGATCACCGCGTTCGGTGGCAACGGCGCACAGTTCGGACTCCAGGTCAGCGGCCTGCCAGGTCGTTGGTTCACGGCGAACGCGGATGTGCCGCGCGGGAACGTGCGTGCACCCTATACGCTCGAGTCCTGTACCGGTGCGTACGGGGATAGCGCGCTCGCCGAGGGTTTTGGGTTGGGGGCGATGGCGCTCTCCTACTGCCCCGACATGCAGGCGCTGCACACGGATTTCTGCGACGACGACATCTACGACCTGCCCGGCACTTTATTGATGGCGGCGCATCCCGGCTTACCAACATCTGCGGCAAGGGCCGGGCTCTCGGCGCGCACCGTGATCGATAGCGGCAAGACACCGGTGGTCGAGCTTGGACTTGTCGAGAAGACGGGTGTCGGTGGAGGCTTGGGCGCAGGGCTCTACCAGCCACCACTAGCCCCGTTTGCGGAAGCCTGCACGGCTCTCGACGCCGGTTAGTTAGAAGGCTCCTCCTTCGATAAGGGGAAAGCCCCATGAGGAAGAACACCGTCCGCGCAGGTTTCGTCGGCTCCGACTTTGCCGTGAATATCCACCGGGTCTATGGCACCAATGTGGAAGTCGTCGGCATCCACGCAGGCGACCAAGCCAAAGCTGCGGCTTTCGCCGATGCGCATGGCGGCGAGGCCTTCGCCGAACTCGATGCGCTGCTTGAGAAGATCGATGTGCTGCACATCATCGCCCCTTCCTCCCTGCATGAGGCCTTCGCGGTGCGGGCATTGGAGC
>JBMYRC010000085.1:0-17178 GCA_049601975.1 Alphaproteobacteria bacterium
GTATCGACGATTTCTTCATAGCTGAGCCAGACAGAGAGAGTTGGCTTTCGCACACGATCCCGCCAATCACCGAGAATACCGAGTGGCAAAGGCGCCGCGGAAACATTTCGGCCTTTTTCCAATCCACCTGCTTCCTCGGCATAGGGGTCTGGATCGTTATTCGGCACGAACCGCAAAGGGCTCCGCTCTTCAAGGAACTTGATCGTTTCCGGTACGTAATCCACGAACGCCGCCCAAAGTGGCTCTTCCGTATTGTGCCAACCTTCCGGAGAGACGGCGCGAATATATTCAAGTACTGCTTCCCGCGAATCCTCGATCCCCAACTGCGCGGCGCGGTGATGACGGGGCGCCCAAATACACCCTCCGGACATCGCGGTCGTGCCGCCGACGACATCAGCCTTCTCTAGCACCAACACCCGAGCCCCTTTCGAAGACGCGGCAAGCGCCGCGCTCAATCCGGCGGCCCCGGTCCCGACGATAACGATATCGAAAGCGGATTCGAGAGTCATAGCTTACCTCCCACGCGGGGGGACCATTGCATCAGATAGCTCCATTTTACTTCGTCATTCTAGCGCAGGCAGGAATCCAAAATGCAATCGTGGAGTCACTGGATTCCCGCCTGCGCGGGAATGATGGTATTACTGTTCACGACGAGGAGACGAGCCCACGTTCGTGACCGAAGCGTTCGACTAAGACTTCTGACAATTCCTTATCGCTCGTCGCCACCCAGGCACCGGGCCTTGTGCGATATGCATCGTGGCAACGCGGCGCATTCGGCTCCAGACCTTGCTCATCCAACGCCAGCGCACCCTCAATCAGCAGGCGACGAAAGCGCACGATGGCGGCATCGGTCGCGGTCAAATTCTCGCGGGCCCGATCGGCGATTAATCCCTGGCTTTGCTGGACCATAATATCCTGTTCAGCAGTCCCGATCACACCGGTATAGGTTTCGTTCTTTTGCCGGGAGCGATCGATTTGGTACTCGTTCGCACGGTTGCGGACTGGCATGTAATCCGGGCCAACTTTGGCCATGATCCCATGCCCTTCAATAAGCTTCTCGCGCTCTACATCGTGCAGGTCGCGCTCCGGGTTCCAGGCGTAGCAATACATCCAACACGAATAATCATCAATCGGCACCAGGGTGAAGCCGTAGTAGGTCTCACCCGGAACCGTGGCCGGGCCGGTGCCGTGAGAAGGCAACATGAACTGGGTCATACGCCAGTAAAGCTCTCCATCGTCATCAGTCGCCCGGGCACCACCCGCAACAAATCCCACTTTATGGTCCAGAAGATCGAATTTCGGTCGACCATCCCGGCGCATCCACTCAAGATGTCGGTTGGGCGAATTGACGTCCTTATTCTCCATCGTCTCGACATGGGGAGCGGGCATATGCAGGAAAGAGAAGTGCGACGTGTCCAGATCGCCTTCCATGGCTTGGACCCAATTGCATTCCAATTTCTGCTTCATCACGAAACGCTTGCTGTCCGAAACCAAGCCGAATTCCAGGGTCGGCACCTCCGGCATATCAGCTGTCGACGGTCCCATATAGGCCCAAACGATATTGCCAAATTCGCGGGTCGGATACGTCTTGATCCGGACCGTCTCATGATGGCGCACGCCGGGTGGGACGTTGGGCAGGTCCATGGCCTTGCCGTTTACGTCGAATTTCCAGCCGTGATAGACACAGCGCAATCCGCATTCCTCATTGCGCCCGAAATACATATCGGCGCCCCGGTGGGGGCATACCCGATCCATCAGTCCGACCCGGCCCTCCGTATCGCGGAAGGCGACCAGATCTTCGCCCATCACCGTCACCCGGATGGGTGCCCCATCGCATTCTTCCAATTCCTCGGATAGAGCCACCGGTTGCCAGTATCGGCGGAAGTATTCGCCCATCGGCGTTTCAGGATTGGTCTCCGTCAGGATTGCATTTTCTTCAGGGGTCAGCATCTCAGTCGGCCTCACTCAATACGCGACCCCGTTCATGGCCAAACCGAGCCACCAGGACCTCTTCAAACTCCATCCCTTCCGTCGCAAACCAGCTGCCGGGCCGCGTCCGGTAAGCTTCGTGCTGCCATGGCGCTTCCGGTTCGATATCGTTTTCCGCCAACGCACGCGCGCCCTCCAAGACGGTACGCCGGAACCGAACAATGGCCGCATCCGTCGCCGTCAGGTTCTCCCGCGTGCGATCCACGACAAAGCCTTGGCTCTGCTGGATCATGATATCCTGTTCCGCCAAGCCCTTCACGCCAGTGAAGGTCTTGTTCTTCTGCACGGCGCGGTCGATCTCGTAATCGTTCGATCGATTGCGCAACGGCATGTAGTTCTCATCCGTCTCGGCAATGATGCCATGGCCGGTGGTTTCCAGCTTTGTCCGCTCGGCCTCGCCCAGATCGCGATCCGGGTTCCAGGCATAGCAATACATCCAGCACGAGGTGTCGGTGACCGGCACCAGGGTGAAGCCGTAATATGTCTCGCCCGGCATGGTCGAAGGGCCGGTGCCGTTGGCGGGCAACGAGTATTGGGTCATACGCCAATAGCGCTCATCCGCCTCATCGGTCGACCGCGCACCGCCAACGACGAAACCGACATCATGCTCCAGAATGGAAAACTTCGGCATCGGGTCTCGGCGAATCCAGCGCATCCGCCGCTCGTCGACAGGCGCGTCCGGATTCTCGTTCGACGGCACGTTCGGCGCCGGCATGTGCAGGAAAGAGAAATGCGACGTATCCAGATCGCCCTCCATGACCTGCGCCCAATTGCATTCCATCAGTTGCTTGGTTACAAATCGTTTCGCGTCGTCGACGAACCCGAACTCAAGTTCGGGCAATTCCGGTAAGATATCTAAAGCCGGGCCCATATAGGCCCAAACGATTCCGCCGAACTCGCGGGTCGGATATGATTTAATGCGTACCGTCTCATGATGGCGGACACCGGGTGGAACATTGGGCAGGTCGACCGCCTTTCCATTCACATCAAATTTCCATCCGTGATAGACACAGCGCAGTCCGCATTCCTCATTGCGCCCGAAATACATATCGGCGCCCCGGTGCGGGCATTTCGTGTCGACCAATCCGACATCGCCGTTGGAGTCGCGAAAGGCGACCATTTCTTCGTCCAAGATAGTGACCCGGATCGGCGGTCCGTCACGTTCCGGCAGTTCCTCGGACAGCATGGCCGGTTGCCAAAAGCGCCGGAAATACTGGCCCATCGGTGCTTCTGGTCCGGTTTCCGTTAGCAAATCGTTTTCTTCCGCCGTTAACATTGCCTTGCGCTCCGCTCAATTCCGTTGTGATAAAGTAGTATGCCCTAAAATTCCTCCAGCAACCGGCCTCTACCAAAGAATTTATCATCGATGCTGGCCGCTCTCAGGGCGTGCCAGATCAACGCCACGTTAATGGCGATCATCGGCTTACCGAGTTGGTGCTCAAGTGTCGGGAATATATCGATCGTGCTGAGGTTCGTGCCGACCTGAACGATGGCGTCGATATCGTCACCATCGAGCTCGTTCATCACCACATCCAAGACCTGCGCGCGCGGCGTGTTCGCGATGCCATGGGCGCTGTCGCACTTGAGGCCGTGCAGGCGTTTTATGTTGTAACCAGATTCGCCAAAGAAGGTCCGCACCTGCTCATCCGCCACCGGCTGATACGGTGTCAAAACTGCGATGTCCTTAATACCGAACGCCTTCAACGCCGCATCAGCGGCTTCAGCGCCCGTGGTTAGACCCATGTCCGGGCCGATGATTTCTCGTATGCCAGCCTGGAACGCTGCATTACCGGCACGCCCACCCCAGAAGGTCTCCGCCGACATGCCCATCATCGCGTAGGTGATCTCCGCCGTGACCAGGTCGCGCATCGACAATGGAATCGTGTCCTGAATTGCGGCGACGAACCGTAAAAACCCCGCATTGTCCGAGAGGTCCCGAACCTCGATAAAAAAGCGCCCGAAATGCCAAGTGACACCCTCTGGAATAATGCGCTGGCAATCGTACTCAACGGCGATGTTGGTCGACGGGATAGCAATCCCGATCCGCGCCCGCTCGCCGATCCATCGTTCTTCTTTCATTTCCTACCCCTTAAGGCCTTGCTCATCTATTCTCTCTTGCAAATGAGCCGCTGCCAATGGGAGAGAATGCCGCAACATGAACGACCGAAACTTAACTCTGGAAGAATTGCGCGATTGGATGACTCGCATTCTTGTCGCACACCGCACCAGCGAGGCGAACGCGGCGCAGGTGGCGGACGGTCTGACACGCGCTGAGGCCGATGGTCAGAAAGGGCACGGCCTCTCCCGCATTCCGTCTTACGCCGCACAATCGAAATCTGGCAAAGTGGACGGTCATGCCCAACCGTCCTCGGAACAGGTGGGCACCACCGCGATCCGCATCGATGCGCGGAGCGGATTTGCCGTTCCCGCCCTCAATCTCGCGGTTGAAGGCCTCGCAAGCCTGGCCCATGAGACCGGCATCGCGGCGGCGGCAGTCGCGAACTCACACCACTCCGGCGTGGCCGGACATCCTGTGGAGGCCCTTGCCAGGAAAGGATTGATTGCCCTCAGCTTCGGCAATACGCCGCATGCGATTGCACCATGGGGCGGGGCCAGACCTTTGTTCGGCACCAATCCGCTGGCCTTTGCCGCACCGCGCCAAGAAGGTGACCCTCTGGTGATCGATATGAGCCTTTCGAAGGTCGCGCGGGGTAAAATTAACGCCGCCGCACAAAAGGGCGAAGCCATCCCCGAAGGTTGGGCGGTCGACAAGGACGGCCATCCAACGACCGATCCCACGGCGGCACTCGGCGGGGCGATGCTGGCGATGGGTGACGCCAAGGGTGCGCAGCTCGCGCTGATGGTGGAGATTTTCGCGGCCGCCCTGACCTCGTCCCAATTCGGCTTCGAGGCCAGTTCGTTCTTTGACGGCGACGGTGAGCCGCCGCATGTCGGGCAATTCCTGATAGCCATCGACCCAGGCCCGTTTTCCGCCGGCGGGTTCGGCGCCCGACTGGAAGGTTTAATGACGGCGATAACGGACCAGCCCGGCACCCGACTTCCAGGATTGCGGCGATACGACTTACGGCGAGCGGCGGCACGCGACGGCATCACGATTCCAGGTGCGCTTGTAAATCAGTTGCGGGAAATTCCGGACGGAGCAACCTAGTTTATTTGATACTGATATTCGCTCAAGGGAGATCGACATGAAATCAACAATATTCGCGGGCGCCGCCAATTGGGCCGCCGCCGACAGCCGGGATCATCGGTTCGGCCTGTTTCGCTTGAAATCCGGAAGCAGTGATTGGGAAAACATTACCAATGGTGGCCTGCCGGATAAGTGCGAGATCCGCGCCATCGTCATCGACCCCAAGAACACGGACCGCATATTTGTGGGGACGCAAGTCGGCCCCTATCGCAGCAACAACGGCGGCGACAGCTGGACCGCCCTGACCTTGCCGAGCGACAACGCCGTCACCTGGTCGATGCTGTTGCATCCAAGCGACCCGAACATTCTTTATGCCGGAACGCAGGATCAAGGTGTCTTCCGGAGCGAGAACTGCGGCAAGAATTGGACGGAATTGAACACGCCGGAGCCCGCCGGTCTGTGCCGCATGGGTTTCCCGAGCCGCACGGTCCGCATGTGTCTCGACCCGAGCAATCCCGACGAAGTTTATGCAGGAGTCGAGGTCGGCGGCCTATTGCGCAGCCTGGATGCCGGCGAGTCCTGGGAGGATATCGGCGGCGGCCTGTTGGACCTCGCGAAACAAGAACACCTCAAGAGTCAAATCGGCAGCGATACCAAGACCGAAGGCATGATGGACACCCACGCGACCACCATCAGCGCCAAGCGTCCCGGCACCTTGATTCACGCGACCCGGATGGGCCTGTTCCGCAGTGATAACAAGGGCGATACATGGACCGAAATGGGTATCGGCAATCATTCGCCACTGACCTATGCCCGCGACGTACAAGTCTCGGTCCACGATCCGGATACCGTTTATGCCGCCCTTAGCGTGGCTGCCGTCAGCGATGCCGGGTCACTCTACAAAAGCACCGATTTCGGCGAGAGCTGGAGCCGTTTCGACAGTGATGTCTCCGTCGACAGCACGATGATGCATATTGGCCAAAGCGCCGCGAGCGCGGATTGCATCTTCGCCGGTGCGCGGCGCGGCCAAGTCTTCGGCACCGAGGATGGCGGCCAGAGCTGGACGCAAATGGAATTGCCGGGCGGTGTGCAGGGCGTCTACGCGGTCGCTTGCAGTTAGGCTCGCAGCCCCCTCACCTAACCCTCTCCCACCAGGAGAGAGGGAATTATAGCGAGCAACTCGGTACTGTCCCCTCTCCCCTGGTGGGAGAGGGTAAGGGTGAGGGGGACCTACCTAGGCCACGTCCGCAGGCCGATCAGCCCACCGTCGACCGGCAGGTTAACCGCCGTGACCCAACGGGCTTCATCCGACAGCAGATAGACCGCCGCGTGGCCGATATCCCAACCGGTGCCTTTCGTTTGCATCGGCACCATGTCGACGCGCCGCTGCAACGCTTCATCACCGAGATGCGCCACCATCGGCGTCTCCACGGTACCAACAACGATGCAATTACAGCGAATTCCTTGGGTCACGAAATTCGCGGCTGTTGAATGTGTCAGCCCATGCAGCGCTGCTTTTGCCGTGGCGTAGGCCGCCGATCCCGTATCGGCAATCATACCAGCGGCGCCGACGATCGACGAGATATTGATGATCGAGCCACCGCCAGCCCGGAGCATCGCCGGAATGGCCGCCTTAGTGCCTTGCATCGCGGTCTTCAAATTGATCTGGACGACGCGATCCCAGTCATCCTCGGCGATCTCCACCACGGTGCCGGGGCTGCCGCCACCGACATTGTTCACCAGCCCAGTGACCTTGCCGTAGCGTTCTTCCGCCGCCGCGACCATGGCATGGGCGTCTTTTTCCTGACTGACGTCACCAGTGAAAACCATTGCATCTCCACCTTCGGCAAGGATTTCCTCGCGCAGTGCTTCCGCGCGCTCCGGCGTGCGATTGACCAAAACGACTTTAGCTCCTTCCTGCGCGGATAAGACCGCCATTGCCTTGCCCGTGCCGACACCTTCGCCGCGCGAAGCCGCACCCGCAATGATGATCACCTTGCCGTCGAGCCTTCCGGTCATGTCTCAATTCCTTTGTTTGCTCTGTCGTACTATCCAGCTGACCGCCATGCTTCGACAAGCTCAGCATGACCGACGA
Source organism: Alphaproteobacteria bacterium (assembly GCA_049601975.1). Classification (GTDB taxonomy): domain Bacteria; phylum Pseudomonadota; class Alphaproteobacteria; order UBA8366; family UBA8366; genus UBA6544. Next base: position 7,233 of record JBMYRC010000085.1, read on the forward strand.
ATGATTGGGACTACCAGTAGTCCGCCATCCTAAGCGCCCCAAGCCCGTCATCCTGAGCTTGTCGAAGAGCGGCGGGCGGTTAAAACGAAGGCCCCTCACCCAACATTATTAAACTCACGCGCCACCCGTTCGACCAATTCGGCCACCGGCGGCAGGTCCTTTACACCCGAAACCGAGTGCCCAGCGGACCATGTATCTTTCCAGCGCTTCGGTCGTTTGTCCGGATTTATATCCTCGGCGACATTGATCATACCACGTGCCGGCAAGGCGTCCGGATCAAGTCCCGCCGCAACAATCGACGGTCGCAGCTTGCTGGCCGGCAGGCCCGTGAAGGCGCTGGTCAGCATCACATCGTCGAGCGAAGACGACACCAGCATATCTTTATACCCCTGCACCGCCATGCTTTCCTGGGTGGCGATGAAACGGGTCCCCATATAGGCGAGGTCACACCCGAGCGTCATCGCGGCCTTGAGCGCCACGCCATCACTGATGCCGCCCGCCAAAACCACCGGCCCGTCATAGATATCGCGAACCGCGCGCACGAAGGCGAACGGATTGGCCCAACCGGTCTGGCCGCCAGCCCCCGCCGCCAACAGAATCAATCCGTCGACACCGGTCGCAATGGCTTTCTCCGCGTGGCGCATGGAGGCGATATCGGCAAAGACACGACCCCCGTAGCCATTGATCGTGTCCATGATCGGCGCTGGGCTGCCGACACTGGCGATCACCAACGGTGCCTTGTGCTGGGCGACCAATGCAGCGTCCTCCTGCAACCGCGCGTTCGATTTGTGAACGATCAAGTTGGGCGCGAAGGGAGCGCCTCCCTTGGTCTCCGCGACCATGCGCCCAAGCCATTGGTCAAGGTCTTCGAGGGTTCGGCAATTCGCTGTTGGGAACGAGCCAATGGCTCCCGCCCGGCACGTCGCAATGACTAGATCGGGGCCGGAGACCAGAAACATCGGCGCCGCGATCACTGGCACACGGAGTTTATCGGCTATGGCAGCTGGTAGAGTTATGGCGCATCCCCCTCACCTTAACCTTCTCCCGCCAGGGGAGAAGGGACAATAACGCGTTCGAACTCAAACCCCTCTCCCGCTTGCGGGAGAGGGTTGGTGTGAGGGCTGGCGATCACGTTGCGTAGTTCGTGAACGCGGTCGTCGTCGCCCGGGCGGTGTAGTCCGTCTTGACGTTGACGAGTGCCACCTTGCCTTCGTCATTCGCCTTGCGGGCACGATCGAGGGCGGCCCGAATATCGTCCGGCTGCTCAACATATTCAGCATGACAGCCAAGACTTTCCGCCATCTTATCGTAGCGCGTGTAGCCCAGGTCACGGCCCGGCTTCGAGCCATCCGGATCGCCGGTCCATCCGCCGTTCAGGCTGATGACCACTGTGATCGGTAGATTGTGACGCACGGCCGTGTCGAGCTCCATCGCGTTGAGGCCGAACGATCCATCGCCGTGCACGACAACCACTTGCTTGTCGGGCTTCGCCGCTTTCGCTCCGACGCCGAACGGCATACCGACGCCCATAGTGCCGAACACGCCGGAATTCAGACGGTGTCCCGGCTCGAAACTCGGCATGGCTTGGCGGCCGTAGTTCAGAATTTCCTGACCGTCAACACAGAGAATACCGTCACGATCGATGAAATCGCGAACTTCCTTGCAGAGACGCAGCGGATGGATCGGCGTTGAGGGGTTGGAGAGAATTTTCTCCGCCTCTTCCGTCTTCGCCGAGTTGCGCCCGCGCAGACGCTCGCGCCATGTCGCGTAGGTCTCCGGCGTCACGGTGCCCTTGATCGCGCTGGTCAGCTGCTTAAGCACGGTTTGAACGTCGGCGACAACACCGACATCCAAGGGACGTGGGCTGTTGGCGATCTCACCTGGATCGATGTCGACCCGCACAACGGCCGCATCACCATTAAAGCGCGGCGGTGCGGCGTGACCAATAATGTAGTTCATCCGTGTGCCCAGAACCAAGATCACGTCGGCTTCGCGGAAGGCGGTGGAACGCGCCGTCAGATAGCAATAATCGTGATCCTCCGGAATCACACCGCGGCTTTGCGGCGTGGTGTAGAACGGAATGCCGGACGCTTCCACGAAATCTTTCAGCTCCTTCGCCGCGTCGGACCAGATGATCCCGGTGCCGGAAATAATGACCGGTTGTTTCGCGCTCTTCAAAAGATCGAGGATCTGTTTCATTTGGTTGTCGTCGGCGGCGGGGCGACTGCGCTTCGACGGGTCCCAAGGCTCCGGCCAATCGAGGGTATTTTCGTCCACTTCCGCATAGAGCACGTCGCCCGGCAGATCGAGATAGACGGGTCCCGGCTTGCCGCTCATCGATTCGCGGAAGGCACGGTTGATTAGCTCCGGAATACGACGCGGGTTGTGAATGCGCTCTGCCCACTTGGTGCAGCTCTCGAACATCGGCACTTGCTCGATTTCTTGGAAGACCTGACGGCCAGTGGAAGCATCCGGGCTGGCGCCGCCGAGCGCGATGACCGGTGTGCAATCCGCCCAAGCATGAGCCACACCCGTCACCAAGTTTGTCGTCGCCGGACCAGAGGCCGCCATGCAAATGCCGGGGCGATTGCGCAGACGCGCATAGGCAAAAGCCGCCATCGCGCCTGCCTGCTCGTGGCGCACATCAATGCCGCGTATACCTTGCGCCATCGTCGACAATTCGACGTCCATCATCGGACCGCCCATGATGTAGAAGAACATATCCGCGCCCTGTTGCTTGAGCGCCTTTGCGATAATTTCCGAACCGATTGCCATGATAGCCTCCCTTATGAATTTTCGAGCGCGACCGAAGCGCACCGCTTACCGAAAGAGATGCATCAACGGAAAGAAATTTCGAGGGCTCGGCTGAATGGTCTCGCTCTAGGCCCAGCCGCCGGAGATCGGCACCACGTGGCCGGTCACGAACCCGCATTTATCGGAAGCAAAGAACGCGATCAGCTCCGCGACTTCTTCCGGTTGCCCGAGACGTCTCGCCGGAATGTTCGAGAGCATCTTCTTCATGGCCACCTCGTTCTCCGTGAGCTCGGGCGGAAAGTAGGTCGCGTTCTCTATATAATTGGGAGCAATGGCGTTGACCTGGATGTTGGATGAAGCCAGTTCGAGGGAGAGCGATTTCACCATCGCGTTCCCGGCGCCCCGCCCGGTCGCGTACATCGAATAGTTGGCCAGCCCACGAAGGGGCGCGGCGGACGTCACCATGATGATTTTGCCGAAACCAGCCGCTTTCATTGACGGCACCGCCGCGCTGATCAACCGATACGGCCAGACCACCAATGCCTCCATGGCGCGCCGCATCTCGTCCGGGTCCGCTTCGTCGACAGGCGCGCGCACCGCGGGATAGGCGTCATTGCTGATCAGAACATCGATCCGGCGCTGCAAGGGCGATGGTTCCCGAAAATTCGGCGTCGAACGCCGAGCGATTGTCCGGGTCGGAAAACTCTTTGTCATGACAGATTACCCGCGCGCCATAACCGGCGAGCACCTTTGCCGAGCCTGGGCCGACGAAATGCCGGGCGTTGGTGATCACGACGACACGATCTTCCAGCAAATCCCCTACTCCAATTTGGGGTGCAGCGCGGCATCGATTGCGTCCGGCACCGGCGTGTAACTTTTGCCGTGACGAGGTTAGCAAAAACCTGCTCGGGACCACCGACCCGTTCGATCACCTCTTTCTGAGCGGCATTGGCCTGCCGGTCGATTTCCTCGGGGTCGACCATACCACGCAAAATCGCCTCGTAATCCCGCAGCACGTCAACATAGAGCGGGTCGCTCGAAAGGTCCTGTTCTTCTTCCGGATCGGATTCCAGATCGAACAATTCCGGCTCAAATCCGACATAATAAATATACTTGTAGCGCCCCTTGCGGATCATGAAGGAGCCGGAGGGCGATTTGGCCGCATGGTATTCGCTGAAAGCGACGCGGTCCGGATCGTTATCCTCAGCCGTGATTTCAAACAAGCAGCAGCCTGGCAATTCGCCCGCATCCGGGTCCTCGGCAATCGTCCAGTTGATGATGCTGGGATGCACGTCCACCAAGGAGACCGGCGTTCGCGAAACCTTACCGGCCGGTGCGCCCGCGCCGGCGAGGATCGTCGGAATGCTGCTCGCTTCCTCGTAATGGTTGAATTTTCCCCACTGCCCGCGCGCACCGGCACTCTCGCCATGATCCGAAGTGCAGATTAACCGAGTGCGTCTCAGACCGCCGATATCCATCAGCGTGTTGACGACTTTACCGACCATGGCGTCCATGAAACTGCACAGCCCCCGATAAGCCGCATAGGCCGTCTTATGGGCTCTGGCGCTGCCGTCGGCGCCGAGATTGATCTTCATGATGCCGGCGAGCCAAGGGTGATGGATGTAATCCGTCGGATGGCCGAGCTTCGGCATCTGATCGGCCGGATAGAGGTCGAAGAATTCATCGGGCGCCAGCAGAGGATAATGCGGTGTCACGAAACTAACGAATAGGACCCATGGCTCGTCCGAATCCACCCTCTCAAGCAGCCAATCGGAGGCCAGCTGTGCGACTTTCCGGTCGTAGCGGGTATATTCGCTCTCTCCTCGACCAGCCTCGAGCACGATCCCGGCGCCGCCCCCGCCCGGCTTTGGCGGCGGTGGGCGAAAATCTGGGAATTGCTATCGCACCGACGTGTGGATCATGCCGACGCCATCCTTGATGTGCATCGGTATATGCTGGCGATCCAGGCCGGTCGGGTCCTCTTCCGAGCGGTACTGGAGCTTTCCAATGGATTCGGCCCGGACGCCCGCATCCTGCAGATGATGGCCCCAGCCTTTCACCCGACCGTCATAGGCAATCGCATTGTCCCAATAGCCGATGTCATGGACATATCGCCCGATCGCGAAACTGGCGCGGGCGGGGACGCAGATCGGACAGTTGGTATAAGCCCGATCGAAGCGCGTGCCCCGCGCGGCTAAAGTGTCGAGATGCGGCGTCTTCACCAAGGGATGCCCGGCGGAGCCCATCGTCTTCGGGTGGTGCTCGTCCGCCATAAAGACGAGCATATTTCTCGGCTCCATCGCCGACGCCACGCGCTTACGATGCTCGCGCTATTGTACCGTCGACTTGGAGGTCGGGATGATGCGCGTGACCACGTTCTGCTCCCGATCAAGGTAATCCGGCACTCGCGGCCCCATCTCGTTCTTCCAATAATCGGTCTCGTAGACCGCTGCATAGAGCTCCTCGCGTTGCTCTTCGCTCTCGAAACGGCGCAACCAAACATAGACCGTCTCGTCTTCCTCACCGCCGAAACTGCCGCAGATCACCATGCCCTTTGAGACTTGAAAGGGAATAATTTCCTCTTCCATGATCTTTATCCATTCGGCCAGCTTACCGGGCTTCACCTTGTATTGCCGCAATTCGTAGAAAGCCATTGGTCGTCTCCCCCTATGTTTTGTTTTACGCCGTCATCCGATACGGATCGAGCTTGGATAGGAAGATCGGACTTTTACCCGGGGTCGGCAAGTCGTGGATTACGCAGAAGGCGCTAGGGCCCCGGCCAATTTTGACATAAGTCTGTTATTCTATGCTTGAGTATCTCACCTTCCGCCGATTGCTTTTGGTCCTCACAGTCCAGCTGACGACGCTGCTGCACGGTATGTCGATCACCGTGATCTCCATTGTCTTGCCGCAGATGAAGGGCACGCTTTCGGTCACCCAAGATCAGATTGCCTGGACCATCACCTTTAATTTGGTGGCGACGGCGATCGCGACACCGATGACGGGCTGGCTTGCGGCGCGGCTCGGTTGGCGTAATCTTCTGGTCGGCTCGGTTATCGGATTTACCATCGCGACAGCCCTCTGCGGCATGGCGAATTCCTTGGAAGCGCTGATCCTGTTTCGCATCCTGCAAGGCGTCTTCGGGGCGCCCCTGCAGCCGCTTGGCCAGGGCATGTTGTTGGCCAGTTTCCCGAAGCATTTACATGCGATGGTCCTCATGATGTGGGGCATCGGCGGGGTGTTCGGCCCGGTGTTGGGGCCGGTCTTCGGTGGTGAGATCGCGGAGGCGATCAACTGGCGTTGGGCCTTTTTCGCCATGGTGCCTTTCGGCTTCATCGGCGCGATCACCGCTTGGATATCCCTCGACGAGCACCAACGGGGATCTTACCCGCGCCTCGATGTCTTCGGCATCTCCATGTTGTCAATTGCCATCGGGGCGGCGACTTTAATGCTCAATCGCGGCCAACGTCTCGATTGGTTTGATTCGACCGAAATCATCATCGAAACCGTGGTCGCGATCACCGCCTTCTACCTCTATCTCGTTCACACGCTCACCCATGAGAAACCGTTCTTCGACCGCGCGCTTTTCGTCGATCGAAATTTCGTCATGGGATTGTTCGTCTCCTTGCTCATGGGGATGCTCAGCTATACGCCGCTCGTCATGTTCCCGCCGATGATGAAGGAGCTGGCCGGGTATCCAGAGAGCATTATCGGATACCTTTTAACGTCGCGCGGCATTGGCAATTGGTTGAGCTTTCTCATTGTGGTGCCCCTGACGCGCCGATGGCCCCGGGGGTGCCTCGCCCTCGGGCTTGCCTTCCAAGCCATATCGGGCTTCGCGATGGCGCAGCTCGATATGAACATGACGCATTTCGACATCTTCTGGATGAACGTCTTACAGGGATTCGGGTTTGGCCTCGGCTATACGCCGATGGCGGTGTTGGCGTTTTGCACCTTGCAAGACCGCCTCATGGTGGAAGGCTCGGCGCTGTTCAACGTGATGCGCCATTTCGGCAGCGTCGTGTTCATCTCGTTCAGCATTCTGGTGCTCACGCACGGCACGCACAGCAGCTATTCAGACCTGCGGGACTGGATCTCGCCATTTAACGAACTCTTCAACATGTCAAGTGTCGTCGGCGCTTGGTCCCATGGCACTCAAAGCGGTTTGGCTGTCCTTAATAACGAGGTGCTGCGACAGGCGACAATGATCGGCTATATCAACGCGTTCTATCTGTTCGCCATCACCGCGACATTAACGGTTCCCTTGGCGCTGCTGTTCCGAAGCCCGGTCAAGTCTCAGGATTGATTGCGGCGTTTCAATTGCGTCTCGCGCCATAAGATGAACAAGCCACTGCCGACGACCACACTTGCGCCGATGATCATATCCCGTTGCGGTACATCGCCGAAAAACAGGAACCCGTAGATCACCGCCCAAACCAGGTTGAAATAACGGAACGGCCCAAGCACTGCGACTTCGCCGAATCGGAAGGCAATGACCAGAAAATACTGACCGACACCCTGCAACACACCGGTCAGCGCCAACAGGCCAATGCCGTATAAATCCGGCGTCTTCCAACCGAACGGCAGCGCCGCCATGCCGCCGAACAATACGAACGCCGTCGAGCAGAACATGATCGAGTTGTTGGTCTCCGTCGTCGAGAGACGCCGGGTGAAAATATCGCGCAGGGAATTCGTGAACGCCGCCGCGAGTGCGAAGACCGCGACCCAAACCAGCGGGTTCGAGCCCGGTTGGATCATGAACAACACCCCGCCGAAGCCGATCAGCACCGCCGTCCAGCGCCGCCAACCGACACTCTCGCCCAACAGAAACGGCGCCATCGCGGTGCCGAAGATTGGTGAGACAAAGAAGATCGCGATGACGTCCGCCAGCGGCATGACCTTTATCGCCGTGACAAAGCCGATGGTGGTGAACAACACGCAACAGCCGCGCAGAATCTGGCCCTTCCAATTATTGATCCGAAGAGACCCGAGGCCACCCGTCCGGTACACCATGAAGAAAACTGGGATAAAGACGAAGAGTGAGCGGAAGAACAAAATCTCGCCGACCGGATAAGTTCCGGTCAACAATTTCGCAAGGCTATCCGTCAGCGACAGGATCGCCCCAGCGCTCACCAAAGCGGCGATACCTCTCAGCTGATTGACAGCAGGCGCGGCGCTCACGGACGGCTCAACGGGTTGGGCTTAGACATGAAGCCTAAAGCATAGCACGAAAAACAGGTGAGGCGATTAGCTTACGTATTCCACCACGGCAGGTCGCTGAACGAGCGCATATCGATCTCATGCGTCCAGGTCGAGCGGTGTTGCTGAGAGATGTGGAAATACGTGTCGGCGATTTTTTCCGGTAGCATCAGACCATCATGTTCCAATCCCCGATTCTCGCGCAGTTCCTGAAACTTCTCCGGCCCCAGCATCTTGCCCAAGGTGTCGGGGGCGTCGACCGCGCCATCGATCAGGATATGCGCGATGTGAATGCCCTTGGGGCCGAGTTCCGCATTGAGCGATTGGCACAGCATGCGCCGCCCGCCCATGGACGCCGCGTGGGAATGCTGACCTTTATTGCCGCGCACGGCTGCCGTCGCCGAGGTTACCAGGACCGTGCCATGGCCACGCACCTCCATCAGAGGAGACACCACGGACGCGGCGCGAAAGAGACCAAAGGTCGCCAAGCGCCAACCCATCTCAAAAGTCTTGTAATTGGTCTCCGCCAAGGTCCGGTTGCCGACCTGCGAGCCGAGATTGTAGACCACGACCTCAATCGGCCCGATATCCGCCTCGACCTTCGCCACCATGTTCTCGATGCTGTCGGGCTCGACTGCATTCAACAGAAACCCCGTGGCCGACCCGCCACTGCCTTCAATTTCCGCGATCATTGAATCGAGACCGTCTTGGCCGGTGCGACGGCATAGGACCGCATGATATCCCTCGCGCGCGAAACGCATTCCGACGGTACCGCCGATACCGGCGCCGGCACCGATGACGAGACAAACTGGTTTCATTGTTCTTTCACTCCCTTACCGCCGTTCCTGCGCTTCCGCTAGTTTGCGGCGCGAGATGATCATTTTTTGAATTTGTTTGGTACCATCACCTATATGCAGCCCCATCACCTCGCGCAGGCGCTGCTGGAACGGCATGTCCTTGGAATAACCGAGATGGCCATGCAGTTGCAGACAGAGATGGATGGTCTCAAATGCCAATTGCGGCGGCCACCATTTGCACATCGCCGCCTCCATCGTGTGCGGGCGGCCTTGATCGCGTAACCATAGGGTTTTATAGCAAAGCAACCTAGCGGCTGTGAGCTGGGTTTCCGCCACCACCAGCGGCTCGGTGACGCCTTGATTAACGGAGATCGGCTGACCGAAAGCCTCGCGTTCAAGGCTATAGGACCATGTCTCATCCAAGGATGCCTGTGTCGGCGCGATACATTGCAGGCCGATCAAGGCGCGGGAGAAATCGAAACCGCCCATCACCTGTTTGAAACCCATGCCCTCGTCGCCGATCATGTTCTCCGCCGGCACCTCGACATCGTCGAAGAAGATCGAGCCGCGCCCGACGACACCGGAGCCGACATCTTTGAAAGTCGAGCGGCTGACCCCCGGCTGATCAAGATCGACGAGGAAGGCGGTAATCCCACGGGCGCGATCTTCCTGCGCACCGGTGCGGGTGAAGAGGACACAAAGATCGGCTTGATGCGCCATGGAGATCGAAGTCTTTTCGCCGTTCAAGACAAAGACGTCGCCCTTGCGCTCCGCCTTGAGACGGATGTTCGCGGCGTCCGAGCCCGCGCTCGGCTCGGTGAGCCCGAGGCACGAGGTTCTGCGCCCGCTGCAGATATCCGGGATCACCGAGGCGGCCATCTCGCGGGAGCCATGATCGGCAATGATCCCGGCGTTCAGAGTGTTCAGAAGCAGGATGTAGCCGACATTAAGGTCTTCCCGCGCCAATTCCTCCATCACGATGCCTTCGGTGACGAAGTCCTGGTCGAGGCCGCCGAACTCCTCCGGCAGCGACGTGCCGATTAAACCCAAATCGCCCATCTCTCGAATCAAATTCTTGTCGAAGGCTTCCGCCTCGTCATGGGCGAGATAGTTGGGTGCCACCCGATCCTTGGCGAAACGCCGGGCCGCCTCGCGGATCGCTTCCTGGTCTTCGCTGAAATCAAAATCCATAGCTT
>JBMYRC010000086.1:0-17136 GCA_049601975.1 Alphaproteobacteria bacterium
GCGCGGAGATCGGTAACCTTGACCTCTCTCAACCGCTCACGGATAGCGAGTTCGCGGTCGTTCACCGGGCATTCCTCGAGAACGAAGTATTGGTGCTCCGGGCGCAAGATATCACGGCGCATGATCAACTCGCCTTCGGTCGATTGTTCGGTGAACTCTCCGTGCATCCCTTCTCACCCACTCTCGACGGTATTCCCGAGCTCATCATTCTCGACAATCACCGGGACAATCCCCCGCACCTTACAGACAGGTGGCACAGTGATGAGACTTTCCGCGAATCGCCGCCGATGGCGACGATCCTGCGCTCGACGATCACACCGCGCCTTGGCGGCGACACCATGTTCGCCAGCATGACGGCGGCGTTCGAAGGCTTAAACGACGAGATGCAACGGCTGGTCTCGGGTCTCGAGGGGGTTTTCGATTTCAAGCCGTTCCGCACCTTGTTCGGCGACGACCCGGAGAGCAAGAAACGCCTGCGCGAGATCGAGGACAAATATCCGATCCGCACGCACCCCGTGGTCAGAGTACATCCGGAGAGCGGCCGCAAGAGCATCTTCGTCAATCCGCAGTTTACCATCGGCATTAAGGGAATGAAGGACAGCGAGAGCACCGCTTTACTGACCATGCTATTCGACTTGGCGAAGGTGCCCGAGTATCAGTTCCGCCTCCACTGGGAGCCCAATACGATGGTCATGTGGGACAACCGCTGCGTCTTGCATTACGCGATCCACGATTACTATCCGCAGCGCCGCCGCATGGAGCGTGTCACCATCGCCGGCGACCGGCCCTTTGGTGTGGACGCCCCGTATGAAGGGCCGCATATCGGGTGGGCCGAAATAGAACTTTCCGAACAGGATACGCCGCCGCAAGATGGAAACACGCCCGTTCGCAATTTCAAACGATAAATCAATCGGCGCGCGTTGCCTGCCGCGTCACTAAAAAACGGAAGAACAGAATGACCGATACGCTGAGAGGCGCCGATATCGTCGCCCGCACCTTGGACCGCGCCGGAATGCACCAGATATTCACGCTGTCCGGTAACCATATCATGGAAATATTCGACGCCACGATCGGTACGAAAATCAACCTGACCCATGTGCGCCAAGAGGGTGCCGCCGTACTGATGGCCGGCGCGTGGGCGGAGCTGACCGGTAATGTCGGCCTTGCGATGGTGACCGGTGGTCCCGGGCACACCAACGCGGTCGCGGCACTCTGCACGCCACTAGCCTCGGAAATGCCGATGGTGTTGATCTCCGGCCATGCGCCGACGAACGAACTCGGGCGCGGCAGCTTCCAGGAACTGCCTCAAACGGAAATCGCAGCCACGGTGACAAAGGCGTCCTGGATGGCGGAATCGGCAGCGGAAGTTGGTTATGACCTGGCGCTCGCCATCAAGATCGCCGCGTCGGGTCGGCCCGGCCCAGTGCATCTGAGCCTTCCGTCGGATGTGTTGGAAGGAATTGTCGAAAACGATCCGATCCTCTGGCCCAGCGAGGAAGACTTCACGCCGGATACACAACCTCTGTCGGACGTGGCGGCCGACGCGGTTCTCGCCGCCCTTGATGTCGCCGAGCGGCCACTGATCCTGGTTGGCCCGCATATGTGCACGGCAAGGGGTCGGGCGGCACAGCGTGCCCTCGAAGCGAAACTGAATGTGCCGGTCGTCGGCATGGCGAGCCCGCGGGGATTAAACGATCCATGCCTCGGTGCTTTTGCGGAAGAATTACAAAAAGCCGACCTCATTGTGTTGCTCGGCAAGCCGCTCGACTTCACGCTTAAATTCGGCGACACGCCGTCGGTCGATGCTGGTTGTAAATTCGTGGTCGTCGATCCCGATATCGACCTGATCGAGCGGGCATCCACCAGCAAAGGTGCGCGTCTGATCCACAGCGCGGTCGCGGATTCGCATCCAGCGGCCGCCACTTTGACCGAGCGCGGACGCGATGTCGGTGACACCGCTTGGCGAGAGGCGGTGCACGCTGCCATCACCCATCGCCCCGATGTGTGGCAGGACATTACCGGCCAGCACGAAGGCACGCTGCATGCTCTCGACCTGTGCCGAGGTGTTAAAGGGCTGATGGAGCGCAATCCAAACGCGGTGTTGATCATGGACGGAGGTGAGATCGGCCAATGGGCGCAAGCAAACTTGGACAGCGAGCGCCGCATCACCAACGGTGTCGCCGGATCCATTGGCGCCGCCACGCCCTTCGCATTCGCGGCCCGAGTCGCGGAGACGAACGACCCGGTCATCACAATCATGGGCGACGGAACCTTCGGCTTTCACATGGCGGAGTTCGACACCGCCGTGCGCAACGGCCTTCCAGTCGTTGCAGTGGTCGGTAATGACGCGTGCTGGAATGCGGAGCATCAAATCCAAATCCGCGACTACGGCGAGAACCGCGCTCATAGCTGCGAGCTGTTGCCCACCCGTTACGACCAAGTCGTTGAAGCCATGGGCGGCCACGGTGAGTTCGTCACTAAAGCCGCCGACCTTCCCGCAGCGCTCGACCGCGCCTTGGCGAGCGGCAAGCCCGCTTGCGTCAACGTCATAATCGAAAGCGTGGTGGCCCCAATTGTGCGGCGTTCATAAATGCATTGTGCATTAGTTTCTGCTTGTTAACTATCTATCGTCACATACCACCCCATCAGTCACGGCATATAACCCAAAAGGATAGTCTCAATAAAAAAGACACTCATTACCGCCACGACCTTTGCTCTCATTTTGGTGTTCGGAGTCGTCGCCCCGTTTGGAATCTCATATTCCGATAGCGTCCAACTCACCGATAAAGCCGCCGCTGTTGGAAGTCATAGGCAGATGAAGGAAAAGGGCAAGAAGCACATGAAGGATCAGAAGGCGAAAATGTCCGATAAGAAAAAAGGTAAGGGCATGGGCAAAGGCAAAGGTGCCGAAATGAAGGACAAGATGAAAAAGAAGATGAAGAAATAGGCGCCTCACCTTTTTTCGAATCTAATTCGTAAGCTACGGTCGCCCCCTGTAACATCCCAGCATAGGTTGGTATGGGACGGGGGGCCCATCATCGATTTCTCAGGATGTTCCCGATTGAGGGGAGAGCGGCATGTCCGCAGAGGTCGAAATAATCAGTACCGACGCGATTATACGCTTCGGCACGGAAAACCTAATCCGCCAAGACATTGCCAAATCACCCCAAATTATATCACGATTCGTCTGTTTCGAACCGCGACAGGACGAAGTTTCCGTCGCCGTCGAAAGCGGCAAACACTATCCCATCGATGCTAAAATCGGAAAGGAATTCTAAAGACATGCCGAAGATTGCGCTCATCCACGCCACTGTCGTCTCCATGGACCCCACAGAAAAAGCCTTCGCGGAGCTTTGGCCCGAAGCGGAGACATTCCATCTACTCGATAGCAGCCTCTCTACCGACCGCGCCGCGGCGGGGGAACTGACGGAAGAGCTCTCGAACAGGATCATCGGCCTGGCCGGATACGCAGCTGCCCGCGGCGTTGACGGTGTACTGTATTGCTGCTCCGCTTTCGGCCCCGCAATCGAGGCTGCCACAACGGCGGTTCCGGTCCCCATTCTGAAACCGAATGAGGCTATGTTCGACAGCGCGTTGGATATCGGCGGCGACATCGTCATGCTGGTAACCTTCAAGGATTCCATTGCGTCGATGGAGCAGGAGTTCTCCGACATGAAATCGGCGCTCGGCAGCGATGCCACGTTGCGAAGCGTGCTGGTCGAAGGCGCGCGCGATGCCATCGACCGGGGCGACGCGGAAACTCACAATCGATTGATTGCGGAAGCCGCCGCCGGTATCGGGGCGTGTAACGCGATCCTGCTGGCCCATTTTTCCATGGACCGAGCGCGCGCGGCTGTCAGCGCCACAGTCGATGTACCTGTCCTCTCGCCACCGTCCGAGTCCGTCGCACATCTATCGAAGACACTGTAGCGCATTCATCGGGAGCGAAGTCATGGCGAAACATATGGTGGTCGTCCTCAGCGAGCCGGTCGAAGGCCGTGAAGCGGAATTCGACGACTGGTATGAAAATACCCACATCCGCGAAGTGCTCGCGAGCACTGGTTGGAAAAACGCTCAGCGCTTCGTGTTGACGGCGGAGAAAGGCCAAAAATGTCCGCTGCAGCACCTTGCCCTTTATGAGGCCGAGGCAGAGAGCGGGGAAGATGTTGTCGCTACACTGGACGCAACCCGCGACCAACGAGAGCAAAGCGACAGTTTCAATTGGAAACGCGCGGGGCTTTGGGTCTTCTCCGAGACCGGCCCCAAACATCAACGGGACAGCGATTAATGGCCGTCACGTTTACCTGCGAGAAGCACCCGGCCACAGGCACGCGCGGCATGGTCTCCACCAGCCATCCGCTGGCCTCGGCGGCAGGTGCCGAGATGATCGCGGCCGGTGGAAATGCTATCGATGCGGCTGTCGCCTCATTGTTCACACTGACCGTGGTGGAGCCGATGATGGTTGGTATCGTCGGCGGCGGCTTGGCGCATATCCGCTTGGCCGACGGTAGCCATCGAATTCTCGACGGATTGGGCCGCGCCCCGCTCGGCGCGGCACCGGACGTCTATCGGACTGTCTCCGACATCATGCCCGATTATCTGGAGACCGAAGGCCGCGAGAACGCTATCGGCCCGAAATCAGTCGCGGCACCCGGAAGCCTGAAAGTCTGGTGCGAGATGTTGGCGCGTTTCGGCACCTTCTCCCTCGCGGATATCATGGAACCTGCGATCCGCCATTCAAGCCGTGGCTTCACCGTGACCCCTTATCTTTCGGAATGTATCGACGAAGCACTGCCAGGACTGATCCTCGACCCTACCATCTCCGCCGTCTATCTCGACGACGGCAAACCGGTCCCGGCGGGCACGCGGCTCGCGATCCCGGATTATGCCGAGACCTTACGGACCATCGCCAAGGAAGGACCGGATGCGCTCTATGGCGGCGCAGTCGGACAAGCCATCGCCGATCACATGGCGAAGACCGGTGGATTGCTTGCAATGGAAGATCTCACCGCCCATTGTACCATCGAGCGCGACGTTGTGCGCGGCGCTTATCGCGGCGTCGAGATCGTTGGCCCATCGCCGCCATCGTCGGGCGGCGTCCATGTCATCCAGATGCTGAACCTGTTGGAAGGTTTCGACATTGGTGCGATGGGTTTCGGTTCGACCGAGTCTCTGCACCTCATTCTCGAAGTGCTGAAGATCACGTTCGCCGACCGCAAGGTCGCGACAGCAGACCCGGATTTTGTCGATGTGCCCGTCGACCGCCTGCTCTCAAAATCTTATGCGGATGAGCACCGTCCCGATATCGAACCCACACGCGCGCAAGAGTGGTCCGCCGGGGTGGCGCTGTCGGAATCCCCCAACACCACCCATATCACGGTGGCCGATGGTGACGGTAATGTCGTCGCCGCGACACAGACCATCAATGCGACCTTCGGCGCACGCATCATGATCCCCGGCACCGGTATCGTGCCGAACAACTACATGCATGTCTTCGACCCTCATCCGGGTAACGCTCTCTCCATCGCGCCCGGCAAACGGGCCACCACATCGATGTCGCCGGTCATGGCGGTGCGTGACGGGAAACCGATCCTCGCCTTGGGGTTGCCGGGCGGGTTGCGCATCTTCGGCGCCGCCATGCAGGCGCTCGTCAGCAAAATCGATCACGGCATGTCGCTGCAGCATATGGTCGAGGCCCCGCGCATTTGGACGCAAGGCCACGGTGTCGAGATCGAGGATGATTTCCCGGCGGATGTTGAAACCGCGCTCGCCGCCAAGGGCCACGATCTAACCCGAGTCCCCCATGTAGGCGGCAGCATGAATGCCATCGAATTCGATACAGAGGGCCGAATGACCGGCGCATCCTGCTGGCGGGCGGACGGCACGCCGGTCGGGCTTGGCGGTGGATATGCGCGTGAAGGTGCGCGCTTCTGGCCTGATCAACACGGGAGGTAGGTGATGAAGAAAAACATTTCATTCTATAGCGAGGGCGTAAAGCTCGACGGCGACCTGTACTATCCGGACGACATGAAGGACGGCGAGCAACGCGCGGGAGTCGTACTCTGTCACGGCTATACCGGAGTGAAGGACCTCTACCTGCCGGATAATGCGCGAGTTCTAAACGAAGCCGGATACATGGTCATGACCTTCGACTATAAGGGCTGGGGCGAGAGCGAAGGCGCCCGCACGCGCCTCGCTCCCTATAGCCGGGTCGCGGACGTGCAATCGGCGATGACCTTCTTACAGATCCAACCAGAGGTCGACGAAGACCGCATTGGCATCTACGGCACCAGCTACGGCTGCGCCACCGTGGTCTGGGTCGCGGCTCATGACGAGCGCGTAAAATGCACCGTCGGCGTGGTCGGCATGGGACACGGAGCCCGCTGGATGCGCAGCGTGCGCCGTCCCGACGAATGGGTTGACCTGTTGGAGGTATCGAAAAAGGACCGCGAGCAACGCGTCGTCAGCGGTGTGTCGGAAATGGCACCTCGCGACGATATCCTGCTGCCAGACCGGCAATCGGCGGCATTAGCCTCGGCTGCGCGCGCCAACAACCCGAACGCCTTGAGCGAACTGCCATTGGAATACATCGATGAGACGATGCAATTCCATCCGGAATGGGTGGTCGACAAGATAGCACCGCGACCGCTGTTGTTGATCGCCGGTGGCGACGACAGATTGGTCCCGCCGGAAGATTGCCAATCCCTGTACGAGAAAGCGGGCCAACCAAAGAAGATGGTCACCTTGCCCGGCGTCGGACATTACGAAGTCTATGTCCCGCCCGCCTTCGACGGCGTTATGGGCGAGACCGTCCCCTGGTTCGAACAGCATTTGCCGGCGCGATAAACGTTTGATTACCGACGCCAAAGCATCACAATTACTGCTAAATAAAACGCATAGGGAGCCGCATCATGAAAGCCGCCGTATTACACGAAGTGGGACAACCGCTCGTCATAGAGGACGTCACCATCGACAAGCCGGGACCACGCGAAGTTTTGGTACGCACGGCGGCAGCGGGCGTCTGTCACAGCGACCTGCATTTCGTCGAAGGGCTCTATCCGTATCGTATGCCGGTGGTACTGGGTCATGAATCGGCAGGAATTGTCGAGCAAGTAGGGTCCGACGTCACCTATGTGAAGCCAGGTGATCACGTCATCACTTGTCTCTCCGCATTTTGCGGCCATTGCGAAGCTTGCACCACGGGGCATCCTTCGATCTGTGATGGTCGTGAGACACGACGACGGCGGGATCAACCATCGCGCCTCATCCAAGCAGAGCGGCCAGTCTCTCAATTCGCCAATCTCTCCTCCTTCGCAGAACAAATGCTGATCCACGAACATGCTTTAGTGAAGGTTCGCCAAGATATGCCCTTGGACAAGGCCGCCTTGATCGGCTGTGGCGTCACCACTGGCGTCGGCGCGGTTCATAACACGGCCAAGGTCGAAGTCGGCTCCACCGTTGCCGTAATCGGCTGCGGCGGCGTGGGCCTATCCTGCATCAACGGCGCTTTCATCGCCGGGGCCGGGCGCATCATCGCGGTCGACAGGGTCGGCAGTAAACTTAACCTCGCCAAGCAATTCGGCGCGACCGATGTGGTCGATGCGACGCAAGGCGACCCGGTGGAGCAAATCAAGGAAATGACTGGCGGTGGAGTGCATTATTCCTTCGAAGCCATCGGCTTGAAACGAACCACGGAACAGGCGTTCGAAATGTTGCGCCCGGGCGGCGCCGCGACCGTCATCGGTATGGTGCCATATGGCATGAAGATCGAAATTCACGCCGCTGATTTTCTGCAGGAAAAGAAATTGCTGGGCTGCGCCATGGGCTCAAACCGCTTCCGGGTCGATATGCCGCGTTATGTGGATTTCTATATGTCGGGTCGCTTGAAGTTGGACGATATGCTCTCCGGGCACATCAAATTGGAGCAGGTCAACGAAGCGATGGACGCACTCAAAACCGGCGAAGTCGCGAGAAACGTAATCATTTTTGACACCTGAACCGTTTTTACGTTTGTCGATTGTCTTTGACGCCGGAGTCTAAACAGGCGTTTACTAGGGTAAACAATGCCTTGAAAGGATAATAGTCGGCAGGTGGAATATACTCACATTTCCAATAACTTGCTGTTTACTTTGGTTATTTAAGTAATCGATTACCCTCACGGATGGGGTATTCGGGAATTGTTACGTAGGTAAGCTATGCGCGTTCGGACAGACTATCGTAGTCTCAGTGGCATTGAGAAAGCGGCAATATTCATGCTGTCGCTCGATGAAGAGCACGCCGCCCAAATGTTCGAAAACATGGGCGATGAGGAAATTCGCGAGATCTCTCAGGGCATGGCGAACCTCGGCGCGGCCAGCTCCGAGATTGTCGAAAGGCTTTATGTGGAGTTTGCTGAACAGATATCTTCAACCGGCTCGCTCGTCGGCACACCGGAAAGCACGGAACGATTGCTCTCCAAAGTCATCGGTGGTGAGCGCGTCACCCAGATCATGGAAGAGCTGCGTGGCCCAGCTGGACGCACGATGTGGGATAAGCTCGCTAATGTGAACGAGCATGTCCTCGCCAACTATCTCAAGAACGAATATCCGCAGACGGTCGCGGTCATCATCACCAAGATTCGACCGGATCACGCGGCGCGTGTGCTGGCGGCCTTCCCGGAGACTTTTTCTTTGGAAGTCATCAACCGCATGCTGCGGATGGAAGCAGTACAGAAAGAAGTAGTCGACGATATCGAGCGTACTTTACGTAGCGAATTCATGTCGAACCTGGCGCGCACCCAACGCCGCGACAGTCACGAGATGGTTGCTGAAATCTTCAACGGCCTCGACCGATCGACCGAGAACCAGTTCATGACCATGCTGGAAGAACGGAACCGCGACGCGGCCGAGAAGATCCGCCAGCTCATGTTCACCTTCGACGATCTCGCGACGGTTGACCCGGCCGGTGTGCAGATGATCCTGCGCGCCGTCGACAAGGATAAACTGGGAACCGCGCTCAAAGGCGCTTCGGACGCCCTCTCCGGATTGTTTTTTGAGAACATGTCCGAACGCGCGGCGAAAATCCTCAAGGAGGACATGGCGGCTATGGGTCCGGTTCGGATGCGCGATGTTGAGGAGGCCCAGGTTGAAATCGTCGCAATCGCCAAAGATCTTGCCGATAAGGGCGAGATCATCATCTCCGAAGGCGGCGGCGAAGACGAGCTTGTATATTAGCGCCGCATACGCCATCGACGCAGCGATCATCTCTCTCATATTTGGTATCGCGAGACTTTAATTTTCTCTCAAGCTCGGCTAGACTCCGATGTTGAAGGGTTTTCGCGATAGATTGATCGTCTGATCGGTCAAATCTCACCGCTGTTAACCCTTTTGTCAGGTTGGGCTCATAATCTCGGAATTAAACATCCGCCGACGCGGGGTATTCGGGAATTGTTACGTAGGTAAGCTATGCGCGTTCGGACAGACTATCGTAGTCTCAGTGGCATTGAGAAAGCGGCAATATTCATGCTGTCGCTCGATGAAGAGCACGCCGCCCAAATGTTCGAAAACATGGGCGATGAGGAAATTCGCGAGATCTCTCAGGGCATGGCGAACCTCGGCGCGGCCAGCTCCGAGATTGTCGAAAGGCTTTATGTGGAGTTTGCTGAACAGATATCTTCAACCGGCTCGCTCGTCGGCACACCGGAAAGCACGGAACGATTGCTCTCCAAAGTCATCGGTGGTGAGCGCGTCACCCAGATCATGGAAGAGCTGCGTGGCCCAGCTGGACGCACGATGTGGGATAAGCTCGCTAATGTGAACGAGCATGTCCTCGCCAACTATCTCAAGAACGAATATCCGCAGACGGTCGCGGTCATCATCACCAAGATTCGACCGGATCACGCGGCGCGTGTGCTGGCGGCCTTCCCGGAGACTTTTTCTTTGGAAGTCATCAACCGCATGCTGCGGATGGAAGCAGTACAGAAAGAAGTAGTCGACGATATCGAGCGTACTTTACGTAGCGAATTCATGTCGAACCTGGCGCGCACCCAACGCCGCGACAGTCACGAGATGGTTGCTGAAATCTTCAACGGCCTCGACCGATCGACCGAGAACCAGTTCATGACCATGCTGGAAGAACGGAACCGCGACGCGGCCGAGAAGATCCGCCAGCTCATGTTCACCTTCGACGATCTCGCGACGGTTGACCCGGCCGGTGTGCAGATGATCCTGCGCGCCGTCGACAAGGATAAACTGGGAACCGCGCTCAAAGGCGCTTCGGACGCCCTCTCCGGATTGTTTTTTGAGAACATGTCCGAACGCGCGGCGAAAATCCTCAAGGAGGACATGGCGGCTATGGGTCCGGTTCGGATGCGCGATGTTGAGGAGGCCCAGGTTGAAATCGTCGCAATCGCCAAAGATCTTGCCGATAAGGGCGAGATCATCATCTCCGAAGGCGGCGGCGAAGACGAGCTCGTCTACTAGCTCTAATTAAGCTACAGCAAGCGCCCTACCAACCAGTACGCACCGGCAAAACCGATGACGACCGATGCCGGTTGCACGATCCTATTCCTGTACCAAGGTCGGTCGCGAAACCAGAGGCCGGTGGCGAGGAAGGCAATGGCGATGACCGCCAATTGACCCAATTCGACGCCGACATTAAAGGCGATCAAACCATTCACGAAGTCGTCCCGCTCAAGGCCGATTTCATGCAGGACCCCAGCAAACCCGAGACCGTGTATTAGCCCAAAGCCGAACACCAGATAAGGCCGCCACGGGGTCAGACGTTCGGTTAGTAAATTCTCCACCGCTACGAACACGATAGACGCCGCGATCAAGGGCTCGACGATCGACGGCGATACGGCGACGACACCATATAGCCCCAGCCCCAAGGTCACCGAGTGCGCGACGGTAAATGATGTCACCTGTATCAACAGCGGACGAATATGCGCGCTCAATAAATAGAGACCGAGGACGAACAGGATATGATCGAGACCCAAAGGCAAAATATGGGTAAAACCGAGCACCAGATATTGCTGGAAAACCTCGAAAACACCTCGTTCAGGAGCACCGGTGACGGGAATGGCGTCGCTTTGCTTACCGTCTTTGAGCCAAAACGCGACCATCTTTTCGTGGCCTGCTTGCTTGACCCGCAGCACGCTGGAGCCAAAAGCGGTATCGTACCGCCAGCGGAAATTTGGAGTGCCATTTGGCGTTCGCCCAGTGACATATATGGTCGTCGCCCGTGGCAGTGACAGGTCCCCCACCGGCGGCACCTCGATCCGATCCAATTGAAGTTCGGAGCGGGCATCGTCGAAGGAAACTTCGATCCCGGCCAGCCAGCGCGGTCCGAATGCGCGGAACTTTTTCTCTAAGTCGGCGGGTGGAAGCGCACGCAAGTCATCATAAAGCTGGGCTTCTGGTGAATTCTCTGTATCGCTGTGATCTGGGCCAATTCCCGCCAACAAAACTTCCGCATTCGCCTTGATCTTGATCTCAAAGCGTCCGTCCTGCCCGAAATTTGCAGTCGCAATCGCCGGCCGAATCTCATGCGCCGACGCCGGTAATGCACAAGCGAAACACAGGAACAAAATCAACGCGCCGACCGCCCGCAAGCTACTCATAACATTGCCTTTCAATACGAGTTTGAAGATACTTATAAGGCGGTCGTCATAGCGAAACAAACCCTCGACGGCATAACGAAAGTATCTCCCTAAATGATCTATCGGATTCCAGCTTTTTCTCTCATCTGCACGTTGTTTTTGGGCATCGCCACCGCGAATGCACACGAATTTTGGCTAGAGCCGAACACCTACGCTCCCAAGGCGAAAGAAGAGGTGGGAATCCTCATGAAAGTCGGTCAGCGGTTTAGCGGTGCCCTGTATCCCTATCTTTCCGAGCGCTTTTTTAAGTTCACGGCTGAGCAAAACGGCGCCGCCAGGACAGTCGAGGGACTCGACGGTGATGACGACCCGGCTGTGAAATTGGCGTTCCCTGAAGAACGTTTAGCGATCCTCGCCTATCACTCAAAATTTTTCGATCTCAATTACGAAAAGATGGCCAAGTTCGAAAAATTTCTCGGGGATACGGGATCGGATAAAATCCTTGCCCGGCACCGGGCTGCCGGGAAACCGGAGACCGGTATCGACGAGCGCTATTACCGGGCGGCGAAGCTCCTATTGAATGTCGGCGGCAACGCCATGGGCGAGGACCGCTTCACCGGTATGCCACTGGAACTGGTCGCGGAGCGCAATCCCTACGGATTGACCTCGGGTGAAGAATTGCCCGTGCGCCTGTTCTATGAAGGAAAGCCGATTGCGGATATCTTGATCATCGCCTTCGAGAAATCCAACCCTGAAGCCTTGCAAAAACGGCGCACGGATAAGGATGGCCGGGCGATGATTCCGCTACCGACTTCGGGTGCATGGTTACTCAACGCAGTACATCTGATTGAACCAGCACCGGATGACGGCGTCCACTGGGTCAGCCTATGGGCGTCGATGACCTTCGAGCGACCCTAGCGACTACCGGCTAACCCGTCCGGCGGAAACACCACCATCGACCATGTACACGCCGCCAGTACAGAACGAGCTGTCGTCGGAACCGAGGAACAGCATCAATTTCGCAACTTCTTCCGGCTCGCCGTAACGCTGCAAAGGTGTGTGCCGGGCCATCGGCCGGTTCGAGCGGTCGCCGGTCGGCAATCCCGCCTGTTCCTCAATTGACGACATCATCCGCGTGTCGATGGGGGAAGGGTTCACCGTATTGACCCGGATATCGTCGGGTGCCCCTTCCATCGCCGCCGTCCGCATCAAGCCGATTACCGCGTGCTTCGACGTCACATAGGCAGACATGCCGCCGACCGCACGAATACCCGCCGTCGACGACGTAATCACGATGCTACCGCCGCCGCCCTTGCTCATCACCGGCAAAATCGATTTAAGGCCGAGGAAGACCCCCCGCACATTGACGTCGATCACCTTGTCGAACATCTCCAGGGGATAATCGACTATGGAGGTAATCTGGCCTTCAATCCCGGCGTTGAGGATCGCGATATCTACGCCGCCGAAGCGTTCGACGGTGGCGGCGACAAAGGCTTCACTCTCTGCTGGGTCGGCAACGTTCGCGACCATATGCGTTGCATTTTCCTCACCGATCTCCGACACCACGCCCCGTAAAGCGTCGCCGTCGATATCGACGAGCATGACCTTGCCGCCCTCAGCCGCGAAAAGCTTCGCCACAGCTTTGCCAATCCCACCGGAACCGCCGGTGATGATCGCGACCTTACCATCCAATTTACCCATGTTTATCTCCGTTTCTTTTCATTGTTGCGCCGTGTCCGAATCAAGCGTCAGCGAAATCTCGCAGCAACTGTCCCGGCCTGCCGCAATCGCGCAGATTATCGCCCTGATCGTCGACGGTCCGCACACCATTCACCCATACACCGTGCAATCCGACAGCGGGTGTATCGACCCGCGTGGCACCGGCCGGCAAATCCTGCACCCGGCGTTTCTCGCCGCGTCCCACTGTCTTGGGATCAAACAAAATCATATCCGCCCAAGCGCCGACGGAGAGACGGCCGCGATCCTTGATCCGGTAAATATCCGCCGCCCGTGAGGTCAGCGCCTGCACCGCATATTCAAGTGTCATATCCCCCCGGTCGCGCGCCCAATGCCCCATCAAATGCAGGCCGAACCCGGCATCGCACAGGAACGAGAGATGCGCCCCAGCATCGGAGAGTGTTACCGCCGCTGCCGGATGGCGTAACAGATCAACGACACGGTCTTCGTCCACATTGAACAGGAGGCATTCGAACTCCGCCTGCAGATTGTCGGCGAGCCCGAAATCAAGGAACCAGTCCCACGGATCCTTCCCGGCGTCGCGCGCGAGTTTGCCGACAATCTTGCCGACCAGATCCGCGTGCTCGGCCTTCCCAACCGACATGATCGTCATGTAGTCCCAATTGTTCGAGGAGAACCGATTGGGTACCCCAGTCGTGTGCATCTCGTCCTTTAATGCCTGACGGAAGGACGGATCGGCGAGAACACGTTTAAAGGCTTCAGTCCCCTCTGCCTCGATGGCGGGGCGCCAATTGATCAGCGCCTCCAACGGATAGGGATGCTCCAAAGTGAATTCCATGCCGAGCGGAAAACAGCCAACCTGCGACCACAGCTCCCGTCCCCGCTCGCGCGCGGTTTCGATCTCGCCGATTTCTCGGAAGACGCGCTCAGGGTCGCCAGGATCGACAAACATCGCGGCGATCATGACCGGGCGGCCATTCCTCGCCGAGATTTCTTCGAGCCACGGCACCGTCGTCTTCATCCCCTTGGTCAGCATGAAGGCGCCCTTACCGGCCTCACCAAGAGCACCGGTCAATTCGAACATCTCGTGCTCGTCCGCGAGACGCGACGGCATTGGAATACCCGCATGACCGTTATGTTGCTCAAGCGTCGATGTAGCGAACCCACAAGCGCCCGCATCCAGGGCTTCCAGCAAGAGGCGTTTCATCTCTGCTACTTCATCGGCACTGGCCACACGGTCAGAGGCCTCCGCGCCCAGCACCCAGGTGCGGACAGAGGAGTGACCGCAAAAAGCCGCGACGTTCGGCACCAAGCCGCGGCGTTCCAACGAATTCATGTAATCCGGAAAGGTTTCGAAATCCCAATCGATCCCTTCGAGCATGGCGTCGAGAGACATGCCTTCGACATGGGTTAGGTTTTTCAAAATGCGCTCGCGGTCCTGCGGCTTACAGGGTGCGATGGTGAACCCGCAATTGCCGATGACGACCGTCGTCACGCCGAGGCGATTGGACGGCGTCGCGTAGGGGTCCCAGGTCAATTGAGCGTCAAAATGCGTGTGCAGATCGATAATACCGGGCGCCAGGGTCAGTCCCTCCGCGTCCACGGTCTCACGCCCCTCTCCCACGGCATCTCCCAAGGCAGCGATGCGCCCGTCACTGACCGCGAGGTCACCCGCGTAAGAAGGTGTCCCCAATCCATCCACAATGACCGCGTTCTTAATTACCAAATCATGCATGATACTATCCCCCCTTAATCCAAAACCCGGTCGAGCACCCAATTATCAAAAGCGTGACAGAGAGTTTCCATATGCGTGTAGCGCGACGCGGCGGAGACCGGGGAGCGCAATCCCTTTTGCTGCTGTTCCACGGCGTCATTGTCCTCCGGCAGGATCACATCCAGGCGCCGGTAATAGCCTTCCGCCAATTCATCGAAGTCCGGCCGCGTCGTCCGGTCCTTCGGGAAGAAGGATGCGATCGCGACATCGACGCTTTCCGGTCCCGTCGGCCAGAGTTCGAACAGGAACATGCAGTCTATGGTCCAGGCCATCATCGTCGACGGCAGAATGCACGGATACCAAGTGCCTTCCTGGTAGCGGCCTTCTAGACTGTCGATGGTGGGAAATCCGCTCTCACCCTCCAGCAATCCACGGCTGCCCTTATGTTGAGTGAAATGGACGACACATTGACCGTCGAATTCCTCATGCGTGCGCCGTGCTCGACCAGAGACGTTCTGGCGGTTCAACGTGCCGCCGTGAATGAAGGGGATATGGAGCGAATCGTTGAAATTTTCGAAATGAGTTTTCCAGTTGGCTTGCACGCCCTCATAGACCTTGCGCCGGGTACAGACCAACGTCTCCGGTGCATAGGATTTGCAGGTTTCGGGCAAGTCGCCGAGCCATTCCATTAGAGGTGCGGCGGTATCGTCGAAATTTACAAAAAGAAACCCAGCCCACCGCTCCAAGCGCACCGGCAATAGTCCCAAATCGGCGTACCGCAGGTGCTCGTCTTCCTCGATCAGCGGTGTCGCAAGCAGTGCTCCGTCACGGCCATAAGTCCAGGTATGGTACGGGCAGGTCAGCGCCTTGCAATTGCCCTCGCCCGACGCGATCCGTGACCCGCGATGGCGGCAGGAATTGTGAAAGGCCCGAATTTCACCGTCATCACCGCGAATAACAATGACCGGCGCCCCGGTAATTTCGACGGTAAAGAAATCACCCGGCTCTGGAATACGGCTCTCATGGCCCACATAGTTCCAGACCTTCATGAACACTCGTTCCACCTCGAGCGCGTACCAGCCCGCCGATGTGTAACACCAATTGGGCAACGGTGTAGCCTCTGCGGCGGGCCGGCGCACGGCTTCGTAATGTTTGGGGTCGAGCAAATTCAGCGGCTCGGTCATCAGCCTCTCCCTGGAGTGGAACAGCGAAATCGTATCAGCCGAGTGCAAGGGCGAACAAGCGAGCCAATTAACTCGCCCACCGTATCACCCTGTCCTCACCTCGATACGAATTTAGATCGGGACTCGGATGAAGCGACACATAGCAATACTAATTCACCTTCTCGGCGGACTTCTACGCAAAAATCAGTAGCAACAAATTGGAAGCGCAGCCACGCGCCCCTATCTATTGTGAAGGCATTGCAGAAGGACATAACCGTCATGGCGCCCATCGATCTCTATTTCTGGCCAACTCCCAATGGTTGGAAGATCACCTTGATGCTCGAAGAGTGCGATCTTCCCTATAACATCTCCTATGTCGATCTTTCGCAAAAGGAGCAGTTCGAGCCGGATTTCCTGAAGATTTCTCCGAACGGACGGATGCCCGCCATCGTTGATCCCGACGGCCCTGGCGGTGAGCCAATTTCGATATTTGAATCAGGGGCGATCCTTCAGTATCTCGGAAGCAAAACCGGTCAATTCTATCCGGCGGAACAACGCGCGCGAACCGAGGTCGAGCAGTGGCTGTTCTGGCAAATGGGCGGTCTTGGCCCGATGGCGGGACAGGCGGCGCATTTCCGCAATTACAAAGCCGACAAAATCGACTACGCGGTCGAACGCTATACCAACGAGGTCATACGTCTCTACGGGGTCATGGACGGTCGGCTCGCGGATCGAGATTTCCTAGCCGGCGATTTTTCCATTGCCGATATGGCGTGTTGGCCGTGGATTCGCGGCTACAAGGCGTATGGGATCGATCTCAAGGAATTTGCGAATCTTCGCGCCTGGTTCAAACGGGTCGGCGGTCGCCCAGCGGTCGAGCGCGCTGCCAATATCGGCAAGGACGAGTTCCGCGAACGTCAGAAGCAAGCCCAAGGCTCGATCTGAAACGCACCGTTAATCGCGCCGCAATTCGTCACGGGCCC
>JBMYRC010000087.1:0-17024 GCA_049601975.1 Alphaproteobacteria bacterium
CAAGCACAAGCGCTAAAACTTATACGATTTGGAATGCAATTTTCACAAACAAGGCGGGAGAGGCAGCCGCTTCGGTTACCTCTGCGGCGTCTTTGAGCTTTTCAGCGACGACAGCAAAAAATGCAGCCGAAACTGCACAGGCATCAGCGACGTCTAGCAGTTCGTCTGCCTCGACTTTTGAAACCAATGCGGCTGCTTCGCCAAATGCCGCCGAAGTGGCTGCCGCGGCGATCTTCTTTGAGTATGAGACCTCGACATCGATCGCCAACCCGTCGGCGGGTAGTGTTCGCTTCAACAACGCAAGCATGTCGTCCGTTACGCAGATCTGTTTTTCAGCGACGTCGGCTTCTACCGGCAACCCCGATGTCAGCGACCGCATCGTCACCTGGGACGATAGCTAATCGTGCAGGTCACGCATGTCAGTAGCGCTGGCATTTCGTTGAGAGCCAGTGACGATCTTTACTTATCGTTTTCGAAGACAGGCGGCGCCGGAAATCTTAGCGATCCGATGACGAATCGCGACGATATCATCATCAGAAACGCATCTAACTCGAGTGATTGGCTCCCGGTTGGTGCAAGTAACCGGGTCCTAATCAGCGACGGAACAGAGCCGTCAAACGGGCAGATTCCATTGGCGTCATCGGTTAGCTGGGAAATGCCCATGCCGAACGGCGGCACTGGGTCGACCTCTGCCGCGGACGCGCGCACGGCACTAGGCGCTGAAGCAGCGGGCAGTAATATTTTGAAGGCCGACACTGCGGACGTCCTGACTGCTGGTTACGCAGCGACCCCATTTAGTTAGGGCACTTAATCCGGCAGCTCTGCCTACACGCCTGATGAGGCTAACGGCAACTTGCAATACGAGGTTAACGGTGGCGCTCACGCGTTGGCTCCGCCGACAAACAACTGCATCTTCGTTATCCAATACACCAACAACGCCAGCGCGGGTGCGATTACCACGAGCGGGTTCACGCTTGTGGACGGCGATGCTTTTTCGACCACCAATGGAAACGACTTTTTCGCCTTCATCACGAAGCTCAACGGATGTTCGCACCTGACGGTGAAATCCTTACATTAATGTTGATGTCCTTAGTGCATGGCGGTCACTCCGCTAGCACCTCAATCACGATTTTGTCCAATACGACTAACTACAACCTCGCGAACGATTTGACGAACAACTACGGGTGGAACGGGTTCGATGCTGCCGCGGTCACCGTCAACTCGGGTGTGGAAGTCAGCGCGACTGCGACCACGGTCGTTGAATAATAACGGCACCATCGTGGACAAGGCCGACGGCAGTGGCGGCGCTTGTGGTCACGCGATGTCGCCCCGAGACGTAAGGGCAATCATTAACAACACCTCTGGCGTTTTCATTCGTGGGGCGGGCGGCGGCGGAGTTGGCGGAGCAGTCGATGGCCACGGATCAACTGAAGACTCAGAAAACCCTTGTTCAGCTGGAAGTTTCTTTGCAGGTGGCGCGGGCGGCACAGGCGCAGGGCCGGATGCTGCAACAGGAGGAAGTGCGAGCTCAGGAGCAGCAGGATCAGGTGGTTCCGGCGGGGGGTATTCATGCGTATTAATGAGAATATTTGTTCGCAAATAATTTAGAAAATTATATTTATATCAATAACTAATACGTTCATGGCATCCCTGCCGAGGGCGCCACTTTCAAGTAAGTTCTAATCTGAATTCGTCTCATGCGCTACTGTGAGACACCCCAAGTGATGCCAAGCTCTTTCAACCATTTGCGATAGGCGACGCAATACTTGTCGGACCGTAAATGCAGTTCCTGCTTTAAATCGAGCGGCAAGGGGTGGGGGCGTTGGCTTTCAATGATCGGTTTGTCTTGATTGTAGACAGCATCCTGGCGTTCGAGGATTTGCGGCTCCGGTAAATCGAAACCGTAGTTGATGGCGATTTGAACCCACAAGATACAGTCGTCGGTCGCCAGTGGCGTCACCGCCATGTAGGTACAGAAGCGATTACCCTCGCCGGTATCTTTAGCGAAATATGCGGAGAGTGGGCGCGGGCATGAATATTGATAGTAGGCAGTGATGGGAATACCGCGATGATCTCCGAGCGGCTGATAGCGTGGGATCGGGCCCGTACGGACGCCATTCTCGTCCGCGAAGACTTCGTAATCGCAGATGGGCTCGGGGTTATCCGGATCGCCGTTAATGTTCGCGTGTACGAACGGGAAATGCGCGGCATCCAGGAAATTCTCGACCGTACGAAACGGATTGCCGTGATAGTTATAGGGACCGGCCATGACCTTGCGATAACCGTCGTCGGAATATTCGGGAAACCGATGTGGACCTTGTGTCGGTGTTCCGAGTGAAACCCAAATGAATCCGTCCGATTCAACCGCCCGATAGACGGTAGCGTGGGCTTTTTTGGGGGGGTGCATTTCCGGGTGCGCGGGAATCAAACTGCACTTTCCTGTCTGATCGTAGCGCCAACCGTGATACGGACACTCTACGTTGCCGTCCTTCACCCGGCCTGGGGAAAGTTTGGCGCCGCGATGGATGCAGTAATCTCGCCATGCCATGACTGCGCTGCCATTTCGCCATAACACAAGATCTTCGTCCCATAGACGTGCCGCCAATAGGGCTTCTTCTTTGAGCTCGCTGGCTGTGGCCACGATATACCACTCGTTCAATAGTACCGGATCGTCAATCATCGTTCTTTGTCCAGTTTCCTGCGGATGAGAGCGAAGGCGCAGTAAAGCGCCTCCTTATTTCGTAAATACAAAAGCTATGCTGTCCGACAGCTTCGACAAATCCCGCGCTGGCGTTTTCACACAATTGCGACTTTCCGCCGATACTACTTAGTGGCAAGATTGTATTTTGAGCAAATCCAACGGACCGCAAATTCCGCGGAAAGGTAATGCACATGAACTCGACCACGGTGAATTTATTAAACGCGGGCCTCTGGATATTGATTGTGTTTTTGGCGTTTTTTATGCAAGTGATGCCGTTCTTGCTCGTTCTTACGCTTATAAATATCTCCTTCGGGGTATCGTCGGAGGTCGCGTTGATCTTGATTCCGGTCGTACTGTTCGGGATGTTAGTTGGTGGGTGTGTTTATGCGTCCGGTCGGGCACGGAATAAGTTACCGGCACCGTTGCCAGTCTATCGTACCGACAGCGTACCGGAGGGCTTAAAAGGGCTCGCGACATGCATGCTGCCGCACTCGCGGCGATACCGCATGTGGTGATCTATACGAGGCAGGGGCCTAACATTTTAGCTATCTTAGGCTATATCGCTGTCAAGGTTCAAATTTCTCATATCGGAGGTTCCTCATGGCCCCCAACGGGCGTTCCCTTAAGCAAGTATTGGATTCAGGTGAGTTCATCGTTGCACCTGGCGTATTCGAAATGATCTCGGCTCGGGTCGCAGATCAAATGGGCTTTCATGCGCTCTATATGACCGGGTACGGGGCCACCGCCTCATATTTGGGCCTACCGGATGCAGGTATTGCTGCCTATTCGGAGATGGTCGATTGCGCGGGACGGATCGCACAAGGCACGGTGACGCCTTTGATTGCGGACGCGGATACCGGTTACGGCGGACTGCTAAATGTGCAACGAACGATCCAAGGCTATGAGACTGTGGGTGTGCAGGGCATTCAGATCGAAGATCAGGTAACGCCAAAGAAATGCGGTCATACACTGGGCCGTGAAGTGGTGCCGCTGGAAGATATGGTGCAGAAGATCCAAGTCGCCTGCGATGCGCGGCGTTCCGAAGACACATTGATTATCGCGCGCACGGATTCCCGCACTGACCTTGGCTTGGACGAAGCATTGCGCCGCGGCGAGGCATTTGCGGAAGCCGGCGCCGACGTGGTGTTTGTTGAATCTCCCGAATCAGAGGAAGAATTGCAGAAAGTTGGCGCCACGATCGATGCGCCGCTTTTGGCGAATATGGTTCCGAATGGCAGGACACCGGTCATTTCAGCGGAAACGCTGAAGGAATGGGGCTTTAATATCGCGATCTATCCGAGCTCGGGCTTTAGCGCCATCGCGGAAACACTACGACAAGCCTACACACACCTCCATGAGAATGGGACAACCATCGGAACGCCTGTCAAAACCTATGAAGACGGTAATCGTTCGATGCATGAACTTATGGGCTTTCAGGATGTCTGGGAGTTCGAGAAGAAATGGGCTCTTCGGGATCCCGACGCACCCGGCGCGTGACGCGGCGGCGGCGGCGTAGATTAGCCCGATAAACTATTCGTTTGAGTGGAAAATTAGAAAAACCGAGGAGTATGGGAGGTGAAGACGGAGGCCGCCATTCTGGTAGAAACCGGAAAGCCGTTAGAGATTGGGCGCCTTGATATTCCTACATTGAATAGCGGCCAATGTTTAATTGAGATCGCCTATTCGGGTGCATGCCATACCCAATTATTGGAAGCACGAGGGCGACGAGGGAAAGATTCCTGGTTGCCCCACTGCCTCGGACATGAGGCCAGCGGCAAAGTTCTTGAAGTCGGTGCGGACGTAACGCGAGCCAAACCCGGTGACCGTGTTGCACTCTCTTGGATCAAAGCTTCGGGAATCGAGGCCAGTGGAGCGGTTTATAATTGGGATGGTAGATCTGTTAATGCTGGCGCCGTAACTACGTTCCAGCGGCATGCTGTCGTGAGTGAAAACCGGGTGACTGCGTTACCCAATGCGCTTGGGATGCAACAGGCAACCCTGCTTGGCTGCGCATTGCCTACCGGATTGGGCGCCGTAATGAATGTCGGAAAACCGCGTGCCGGAGAATCCGTGGCGATTTTTGGCTCTGGCGGTGTTGGCCTCTGCGCGGTTATGGGAGCAGTCGTATCAAACTGCAATCCAGTTATCGCCATTGATCTAATTGAGAGCAAACTCGAGATGGCCCAGACATTCGGCGCGACCCATACGATCAATGTCAGCGATACGGACGCTGTCTCCACGATCTCAGAAATTTGCCCGAACGGTGTGGACTTGGCGATTGAGGCAACCGGTCGGCCAACAGTCATGGCAACGGCTCTTTCGGCGGCGCGCAGTCAGGGTGGACGTGCGGTTGTTATAGGTAACGCGCCGAAAGGACAAACTATCGTCCTCGACCCTCTGCAGTTCAATTTGGGCAAGAGCCTGTTAGGAACTTGGGGGGGCGATTCGCAACCGGACCGTGATTTTCCGAAGTTTGCATCGTTAATGATCGATGATGAAATCGATGTTGTGCCCTTGTTCTCAGCACCTTACCCGCTCGAAAAAATCAACGATGCGTTGGATGATCTGGAAGAAGGCCGAATTGGGCGACCATTGGTCGCCATGTAATTTGGTTAGTTGACTGATTTCCTAAGCGCTCATCGCTTCATTTTGGAGCGCTCGGCGCGTTTCCTGACGTATTCGATTAAGTTCATTGACTGGGACGCCCCAAATCTCCGCCGTTTTTTCTATGCGTTCCGGCGCGAAGTTAATTCTATCCCATTCGTATACACGAAGAATGCTGACGTCTTTGGAAGTCCATTCGTTGGATTTAAGCTGTGAGAACCGCCAATCTAGCTTGGGATTTTCGGCTTCGTGGTCCTGTTCAAATGCGTTCAGCTTACGCGCCATTTCATACATATCCGTTCCTTCGAGAGGAACGGCGATGAAAAATTTAACGTAATCCGCACCGCAATCCTCGGCGAACTGAATAGTCTCGCGAATTTCTTCCCAAGTCTCGCCCGGTGAGCCGATAATAAAGTTTGCCAGCACATACATATCGCGTGCCTTGATCTTCTTGATCAAGCTTGGGACCGCGTAGAGATCCTTGATAGGCTTGTTAATGATCTCTTTCAGGACGCGAGGGTTACCAGATTCAATTGCGACGTTAACTCCGATACAGCCAGCAGCTTTCATTAAGTCCAGCATTTCATCGTCGATGACAAAGATCGCGAAGCTGCTGACGTGCCATTTGAGGTCGAGATTCCGGTTGACCATTTCACGGAGCAATTCTTTTGCCTGCTTACGCATTGCGAATAGATTATCATCGTAAAGTACGAAAGATTTAATTCCGTAGGCCACTTTCAGCTGTTCAAGTTCATCGACGATTTGGGTCGGAGCGTGCATTCGAATTTTCCGACCGGAAATCAATGGGACCTGACAAAAACTACATTCGTATGGACAGCCGCGCGAAACCGTCAGGCAGATGCCCGGTGTTTCCGGATATCGGCCCGGACCATAGCGAGGTAAGGTGTGTGTGTAGTCATCGACATTAACGAGTTCGTAATTTGGCGGAGGCAATTCTTCAAGGTTGGCGACAGTGGCCTTTTCCTGACTGATGAGCTGATCACCGTCACGATATACGAGCCCCTGTAAGGGGATAGACCCTCCTTCAGTTAGATGGAGGAGCAATTCGCGAAGGACGTAATCACCTTCACCTCGGCATGCGTAATCAATATTTTGATTTTTCATGACGTGATTGAATTTAGTCGTCACATGAACACCGCCGGCGATTACCACTGTGTCAGGAGATACTTGTTTTACGGCGTCTGCCGCTTGATCCAACGTATCAGCATATTCGGTGCTAAGGATCGAGATCCCGACAAAATGAGGATCATAATCCGCAATTTCATGCCGGAATGTCTCCAGTGACATATTGTAGTTTTGTGCATCGATGATCTTAACATCGACAATGTCCTCGACGCAGGCACCTAGCTGGCAAAGTGTGCGCGGTGGAATATTCCAGGTCGTGATTAAATCAAACTTATGCCAACGTTGGTTGGGAACGACGAGCGCCAGGCGTTTTTTCATTCAATCAATTCCGTTTTCACTTGTGAATGTAAGGAAGTTGCAAATTTCAGCGGTTTTGAACCAGATCAGTTTTTTCATAACCAATTTTACCCGTCGCTCATCCGTAAACTGCAATAATCGAAGTGATATTAGGTGATCCAATCGACCATCGTATCGTTGCATTCAACCAAGCAAAATTTCGGCCAATTTTACATGATTGATCTCGCTGACGAGGTGATAAATCAGAAGTGAGAATATAGAGTGCCTTTCTTCAAAATTAATAGTGTCACATCGACCGCTATGGTAATTCGGGCGAGTTATAGCCCAACGTGGCGTTTTCGCTTCTGAATTACGCGGCGACCAGATCGACGTGAGTTACCTCAACACCGTCTTTGAACTTTGCTCCGGTTACAACCTTGGTCAAGTAGTCGAAGCCAGGAAATGCTCTCCATTTCTTTTCCACACATTGTCCAAGCTTGAATTAGGAACGACCAGTGCTAAGCGCTTTTTCACTAAAATGCCTCCACTTGCCGGACCCCGGTAAACTGGAAAATTTAACTCAGCCGGTGCCCAATGTAACTTGCGGTACTTCTGACATCTGCTCGGCTTTCTGCCGGGCGATCTCTTCTGACTTCTCTCGAAGCTCGATTGCCTTACTAAAGAAATTAGCCGCCTCTTCCATATTTCCGCCGTCTCGAAGCAGCTTTCCTGCCCTTTCGTAATAATCAATTGTCTCCGGCGCTAATTGCAGCGCCCGCATCATGGAAGCCTGAGATTGCGCCAGGTCTCCAGCTTCAAGCAATAAATCAGCCAAATCTGCATGGGCGCCTGCGTCTTTGGGCGCTAAAGTGATCGCCCGGGCGAATGCATTTCTGGCCTCCTCGAGCTTGCCGAGTTCTCGCTCGATATGGCCAATGGTAACAAAATAGTTCGCCTGGTCGTCCTTGAGCGAAAGCGCGCGCATTACAAGGCGCTCCGCAGCGTCAGTGCGGCCAGCCTGCTGTGCAATGATACCGAGGAAATGCCAAGCATCCGCATTTTCCGGGTCGTTTTGCACAATATCCTGATAAATCGAAGTCGCTTCTTCCAGTCGCCCGGTCATCTGCAATTGAACGGCGGTCTCCATCGGATCCCGGGCATTATCGGCACTCGGGGCGAGCGATATTGGCGCACCCGCATCTCCGATCCGCCGGGCCATCGTGTCGAATTCCCGGATGATGGCCGCGTGATCATCCGGCTCCCAAATCAGTCGCTGAAACGGCGTGGCATGGGGTAATTGCCCACCTATTTCAATACCTTGAGAGGCGATAAGAAGTGTCGACGTCGTGTCCGCGGTGCCACTGACGACTTTGAAATAAAGATAACGAATGGTATCGCTGAGACGGCACAATTCACCGGGTCCGTTTGGCACCATCATATTCAACCAGCTCAGCTCATAGAGGGCCGCGCGGAGCTGCAAATTGACCGCGGCGACAGTACAGGTCCTGAAAGATAAAAGGGGTTCCGGTTGTGGGGCGAAACATTTGGCAGTATCCGGCACAAATATTGGACAATATACGTCAGGATCCAGGTCACCCGCGAAGGATATCCATGCCTCTAAGTTGCTGTTTTGATTTAAATTATAGTCGCTTTCTCGAAGGGTGATCGTAACTGACTTTTTATCTCCAGCCTGATGGCCGAGCCATTCCGACATATATCGCAGAGCCTGCGGGCCTGCGCGAAATGAAGGGATCGCTTTGCCGCGCGCTGAAGCTGCAACAATTGATGACAGAAAGAAGTCCGCCACCGGTTCTGCGACAGTGTATCCCTCCGGGAATACAGGACCTTTGTGGCGCGCCATCAAACTGGCGGCCGCATTCCTGTTGGGACATATTTCGAGCGCTACCTCGTGATCGAGAAGTGTCGTCAACGGTATAATAATATTCTGCAGGCGCCAACGTTTGTTATCAATATCGTACGCGCTATCGTCTTCTCTGAAACCATCCTGGCCGCCGGGAACGATTATGACGCGTAGGTGGTCAGAGTCCGTTTCGCGGCGGTGAAGTTCGGCGAGAATCAGGAAGACAGCGAAATCAAAACTAATCGGCGATACCGCCAAGTCATAGTAGGCGGTCAGGCTACTATCGGTAATCTCACTTTTCATACGCTCATGCTTCCGACGTGATCATTGCTCTAAGCGCATCGAGTGTGGCTGAAATTTCGCTAAAATGACCAAAGCGGTCGCGCATGTTTTGGAGCAATTCCTCGGCCTTTTCCTTCTCACCGGTTAGGTACAACAGGTCGATCATCCT
Source organism: Alphaproteobacteria bacterium (assembly GCA_049601975.1). Taxonomy (GTDB): domain Bacteria; phylum Pseudomonadota; class Alphaproteobacteria; order UBA8366; family UBA8366; genus UBA6544. Next base: position 9,040 of record JBMYRC010000087.1, read on the forward strand.
TTTGCCCGCCTCCCACGATGCGATACTTTCACTATTCGCGACGAGTAAGGCAGAAGTCTTATTAAGCATTTGAAGGGCCTCATCGATCTTCGATAACGCGCAATAGGCGTCGGCTAAATCTATCAGAGCAAAGGGGTCTTGAGTACCGGCGCCCCACGCACAATTAAGAATTTCCACGGCTTTTTGGTATTCGCCATTCTTAAGGAGGGATTTGCCCCAACCGGCCAGGATTTCCGAATTGTCCTCATGTTCGCTGCCAAGTTTTTGAAACAGTTGAATGGCTTCTTCGAACGCGCCTTGTCCGTGCATCGTTTTGGCCAACAGAAATATAAATTCTGGGTTGTCCTGTTCCTGTGCAATAAGTGACCGGAGAAGTGTTTCCGCTGAAGTGAAATTTTCTCCTGCAATAAAAAGTGAAATGGTCTGTAGGATATCCGGTAGGGAGCGCTCCTCGCTCGCCTCGCGACCTTCGATTATCGAAACCATCGCATTGAATTCATTAACCAATATCTCGAAACGGTCTTCTTCCCAGACGGATTTTTGGAACGGCGTAGTATTCGGCCACTGCATACCCCACTGAAATCCTCGGCTGGGGTAATTCGATGTCTGGTCTTCCGGTGCGAGCATCTTAAAGCGGATCGCCTTGGTCGCGTCGTCTAGAAAACAGAGCGTCGCGGGACCGGAACTCAGCATCATGTTGAGATAAGCACATTCGTATATGCCCAAACGAAGCTGAAGGTCGAGAGCACCGATATCGAATTGCGCATAAGCGTCGAAGGGAGACCTTTCCGAAGTGAATAGGCGCTCAGTATCATTAATGATGACAGGGAAATATGTTTCTTTGTCCAGCCAATCGATGAACTTGACCCATTGGTCCTCGAGAGAGTTGCGCCAACTATGTATTGAGGAGGCTCTGATCGTGATGACGATTGGCTTTAGATGGGCGGCGTGGCTGTTCAGCCAGGTTTGCGCTGCTTTTCGGGCGGCGGGAGGGGCGCAAAACGTGCCTAAGGGCTTGCCGGCATACATCGCCAAGAGCATTTCGGAGGGCAGATAGCTGGCGATAGGGTGATCGATGGAATAGCCCCAAGGGAAGACATTGATTACCCGGTCTAAGAGTTGCTTAACCTCTAATCTGTCAGGCACGTGGACCACCCGCCGGGTCGACGGAAGCAGCGATCCGGAGGGAAGCAAGATATGACGTAATCGCCAATTCAGTTCATCCAGTGGGTGGGCGGAAGTGATCTCTTCGCGGAACCCATCGTTCTGATCATTGGCGACAATGAAGACATCGAGGTCGGCAAAACCGCCGTTCAGTCGCTCGATTTCCGCCTGGTATAAGAATTCAAATATGTCGAAGGTCGCTGGTGAGACCTTGAGGTCATAGAAAGCGGATAGAACGCTCATTTTGATCCATCCAAGGAAGAGAAGCGATGCCTGTGCAATGGCTCAAGAATTGCTTTTTTCTCTTCGACAGGCTCGGCAATCATTAGGATATATTGCTTGTTCTTACCTGGAGGGGCAAGTTTCCGCTAATGCGGCCGAGGAGTGGCCGTGATAGGGGCGTGTGAAGAGTTGAGCTTGGATTGTCCAATTTTTTTCAAAAGAAACCGACAGAACAGAATTAATTTATGATCAAGCATCTCGTCATCGGCAGCAACGCGTTTTCAGGTCAGGATTTTGTTGATCTGCTATTGGAAGATTCCATGAATATGGTGATCGGCGTCAGTCGAGCATTGGAATATCCGGATTTAATGCTGCGTTACAAAGAACGTGAAAACCTCTCGAATTTTCGCTTTCGGCAGTTCGATTTGAACACGGATATGGCGGATTTTCTCAAATTCATTGACACTGAACAGCCGCAAATCATCACGAATTTTGCGGCTCAAAGCGAAGTGGCCCCCAGTTGGGATCACCCTGAGCACTGGTTTCAGACGAATTGCGTCGCGCTGGCTTCGTTAGTCAAACATCTATCCGAAAGAGATTATCTGGAGCGTTACCTGCACATCTCGTCGCCGGAAGTCTATGGAAGTTGCGAGGGTTTGGTGACAGAGGCAGCACCTATGGACCCGAGCACTCCCTATGCGGCATCGAAGGCTGCAGCGGACATGCTATTGAAATCATTTGCCGATCATAAAGGGTTTCCGTTGGTTACAGTTCGGGCAACCAACGTCTATGGCGCCCGTCAGCAATTGTTCAAAATTATGATGAGGACAGCGATATTCATACGCCTGGGACAAATGATTCCGCTGCATGGGGGTGGCCGGGCTGTAAAATCCTACATTCACATTCGGGACGTCTCGCGAGGTGAGCAAGCGATCTTATCGAAAGGGAAAATCGGTCAAATCTATCATCTATCCCCTGAGCAGGGCATCAGCGTGAGAGACGTGGTCGGTTCCATCGCGACGGCTATGGGCAGGAGTCTGGATGAGGTCAGCACAGACGTGGAAGAGCGTCTTGGACAGGACGCGATATATGAGATCGATTCAACCAAAGCCCGTCGGGAATTGGATTGGCGCCCGTTAATCGGATTCGAAGAAGGTGTCTGGGAAATTGTAAATTGGGTTGAGGACAACTGGAATGAGATTGAAGCAATGCCGAATAATTATACGCACCGGGCTTGAGGCCGAAATTCCGAAAGAGCGGAGATAATGGCAAAGCGGAAGACTAAGGAAGTCCAATACGAGGACCTGATCGACATTGAGGAGCGGGTCGGTCGGGCCAGTCTTGGACTTATGAGCAACCAGGTCTGGCACGAAGACCCGAAGCGCATGGTCTTTGTGCTAGCTCGCTACAAATTTGTTGCACGAATCCTAGAGGGGAAATGTTCCGCGCTTGAAATCGGCTGCGCAGATGCATTTGGGACGCGGATTGTCCAGCAAGCGTTACCGCGGGTAACAGCGGTCGATTTTGATCCAATATTTATTGAAGATGCGAAAGCCCGCCTACATCCGGATTGGCCGATCGATCTTCAGGTGCATGATATCCTGGATGGTCCCGTTTCAGGCCGGTACGATGCCGCTTATTGTGTTGATGTGCTCGAGCATATATCGCTGGAAAAGGAACCTGCGTTTATCGAGAATATCATCGCCTCGATCGATCCAACGGGAATGGCTATATTCGGAATTCCATCGATTGAAAGTCAGGAATATGCTTCAACGCAAAGTAAGGTCGGACATGTTAACTGCAAATCCGGCCCTGAATTGAAGAGCCTGATGTTGCGCTATTTCCATAATGTCATGGTGTTTTCGATGAATGACGAGATCGTTCATACCGGCTTTTATCCGATGGCCCACTATCTGTTTGCTGTTTGTTGCGGGCCCCGTTGAGCGGCCTATCGGTTAAATTCTGCAATACCTTCGGCTTCTTGTGGATATTCCTCGAAAAGATTTCGATTCATGTTCGGCAACAACAAGGCATGTTCACGCAGCAATTCGATTTCGATCTCTGAAAGGTTCGCATAGCCCATATCCTCGCGGACGAAGCGTGTATAGGAATAAAAACGCTGCGAATGGATGTTGTTGGCGCCATAGACGATGGCGACCTGGGTCTTCGGATGGGCCAAATCCTGATGTAACTGCCCGTAGACCGGGTCGAGCACACGACCGCCGTGCAACATCCGAATGTCGAAGACAAGCAGGTCACCGGGCCCTCCTTCCACAAGAACAGGCTGCACGTTGCCGTCTTCATAGAGGGGAAAGTCCAGAATATTGCTCTGCGGCAGGACCTGATAGGAATTGAAATCGCCCCAATTGTCGGTCGGTGGCACGTCAATACGATGGCTGCGCGGCAGGATGGCGAGGGCAATATCCTGCCCCTCAAGATAAAACATCGCTTTCGCGATCTTGAAGGGTGCTTCGCTTTCATCCCAATCGCGACCGAGACCGTAACTGCGATTGGCCGAGTCTCGATGCCAACCGTGCGCGACATAATTGGCGTGAAAATCGCTCTGTTGAACGAAACGGATGTCGTCTCCAATACAGGCTTTGACACAACCTGTGACGCGCGAATCGTATATATACTGCGTTAATTCAGGGACCTGGTTCAAAATGTCCGCCCGCGTGAACAAATCCATTTCACCCACGCCATAGCCACCCTTTATGAACTTCGCGAGGTGGTTCACTTCGTCCGCAGGGATTGCGTTCCGGAATATATGGAAGCCGTTATGCTCAAACAGCGAACTTTCGCTGGTATTTTGCTGTGTGGACATTTCCATTTTAGAATCCAGTGGCAATGGGGATGATGTTACAAAAGTTAAAGCAAAATTCGCGCCGAATGCTTTAGACTATTTTATAGACAGTGGAACCAAATGTGAGGAAATCTCTCGAATCCACATTATGCTGTCTCGGGACCGAGAAAGCCTTAAAACATTCGGGCCAACGAGAGCCGGGCAGTTTGTTGATATTAAAGAGAAACAATTGGAGAATTCAATGGCCGGCAGCCGACATCACTATTTGTATGCTTGAAGCCGCCTAACAAACGAATCTGCGAGTGCCCCCTCAGCTTCGGACGGCGCCCAAGGGGCTATTTCCGTCTCCGCAGAGTCATAAGGGCCCGAGACAACCTCGATATAGATGGCGATTTCAGAAATGCTGACAACAGTATGCCACCGTTCTGTTGGAAATCTGATAACGGAGGTTGCGTTTTGACCAAGAGGTGACATTGTCAAAAATTCTTCGATCTCCCCCTCCGGACTGAAAAAGCCAACGCCAATGCTGCCTTTCAAAACAACATAGGATTTTGTTTTGCCGAATTGTCTGTGCGGCGGAATGTAGGCTCCGGTACAAAGCGCAATGATCATTTCCTGCAGTATATCTTCGTGTGTTTGATGCAAACAAAGGCGCGCGCGGCCGCGAATAGACGCCCGAGCTAAATCTTCCAGTTCGGAGAGCCGGCAATCGTCAATTCTCGGCTGGTCGGTTTCGCTGAAGTACACTTCTTTCAAACGTGTTCTCCGTCGAAAAACGAAATGACGGATCGGATTACGAAATCGGCGTCATCGTTGGAAAGACTTTCATGAAGGGGTAAGCATATCAAGCCGTCCGCCATTCGACGAGCGTTCTCGATTGGTTCGGAATGCTGGCCCGCGAATATCGGTTGGTCGGGCAGAACAATATGATCTCTTATCATTGCTTCGACACCATTCTCGCGTAAGTAGGCGAGCAAGGCGTCTCTGCGTAGTGTTTGAATCGCATATACAAACCAAGCATTCCGGGTACCGGGCTGCTTGGATTCGCGAGGAACAGCTACATAATTAGACAGGGCCCGTTGGTATCGATCAGCGATCTCTGAGCGGCGGGCAATGATCGCATCAATTTTGTCTAGCCTTTGTATCAGGATCGCTGCTTGAACGGTATCCAAGCGCGCGTTGGGGCTTAGTTTATCCGTCTGCCACCGGTCAATCATGCCATGATAACGGCGCGATCTAATTTCTTGATCAATGGCAGGGTCGTCGCAGAGAATAACGCCGGCTTCTCCTATTGCCGGCAGAAGCTTCATCGGATTCAAACTAAAAACTGCGACATCGCTTTCCGACCCGGCCGGATGCCCGGCGCGCCGAGCCCCAAAGGATTGGGATGCATCCTCAATCAATCGGATATCCTTTTTCATTACGAATGAACGTAATGCGGCCATGTCGCAGATTTTGCCGGCATAATGCACGGGCATGATGGCCTTTGTTCTGTCCGAAATTAGGCCCTCGATCATATCGGGATTAATATTCAGATCATCACCGACGTCAGCGAATATGGGAGTCGCTCCGGTCTGCGCAATGGTAGTGCCGCTGGCCAGCCATGAAATCGACGAGGTTATAACTTCATCGCCCGGACCAATATTCAAAGCTTTTAATGCAAGGATGATAGCGTCCGTACCGGAGCCAACACCGATGGCAAATTGTCGGCCACAATATTTTGCAACGGAATTTTCAAACTCAGAAACCTCAGGCCCTTGTATAAAGCGGCCGTGGCGCATGACGGTTTCGATGGCGCTTAGATAGTCCGCGCGCTCGCCATCATCGGTAATCCGTAAATCTAGAAACCGGACTCTGAATGGCTGCTCTTCAGTCATTCGATTCCATTTTGAAATAGCGTGATTACGATGGCGAGACGCGGGTTCTCTCCAGTAATTCTACGACGTATTTCGAGGTCTCGCGGGTTTCTCGATGACGCAGTTACCGATAAAAACTGCGTCGAGCCCCGTTCCGTTAAAGGTTCGTAGAGCGTCAATCGGTGATTCGACAATGGGTTCTCCTCGCGCATTGAAGCTGGTGTTCAAGACAACGGGCACACCGGTTCTGTCCTCGAACGACGACACAAGAGCATGAAATCTTGGGTTTGTATCGGATGAAATCGTCTGTACGCGGGCAGTTCCATCAATATGCGTCACCGCGCCTAACCGCTTCTGCCAATCGGGGCGAACCGGATAAGTGATAGTCATGAACGGCGATGGGGTATTCATTTCAAACAGTTCCGACGCACGCTCTTCCAATACAGAGGGTGCGAAGGGGCGGAATTCTTCTCGGAATTTAATCTTTTCGTTCACTTCGTCTTTCATGTTTGCTGGTCGGGGGTCCGCTAGGATTGAACGATTACCCAGAGCGCGGGGTCCAAGTTCAGAACGTCCCTGGAACCATCCGATAATTTTTCCGTTTGCCAGCATTGCTGCGGCATCTTGCGCCGGATCGTCGCTAATACGATAGACCTGACCGGTAAGATCTAATGTGCTTCGAATTTCATCGTCCGTGTAATGTTTACCGAGATACATATCGATAGGTGTATTTGCTCTTTCACCGACGGAATTTGCCCCTTCAAGTGCGCATCCAAGGGCCAATCCCCTATCGGTTGCCGGTGGGCAGACAAAAATTTCGTCGATGAACGGCAATTGCAGCAATGCGTGATTTGCCACGCAATTCAAAGCGACGCCGCCACTGACGCAAAGTTTTCGCAGCCCGGTTTGCTTATGAAGTTTGGTTGCCAATGAGGTTACGCAGGATTCCAGAGTGCGTTGTGCCGCATACGCGACATCGCAATGGAGTTGTTCTACTGGTCCGCCGGGCAGCCGTCTTGGATGACCAAGATATTCAACTAAGGCGTCGCTGTAATGGGCTTCATATATGGTCGCATTTGGCACAATGTGTCGGCACATATTCTCGATATCGACATTATAACCATCGTCTGTCACATGAGCGAAGCGCGAGAGATCTACACCGCCTTTACCGTAAGCGGCTAATCCCATGACCTTGTACTCGTCTTCATCGCCTTGGAAGCCAAGATAAATGGTCATTGTACCATAGAATGTCCCGAGCGAATTATTGTGCGGCATTGTATCAAGAATCTCGATGCCCTTAGTGTTGCCGACAGCTGTCGCACCGCTCAATCGGTCGCCATATGAATCATAGGACATGCACATTGCTTCATCGAAACCCGAAGCATAAAAGGCACCTGCAATGTGGGCGAGTTGATGATTTATTAAACGCACCTCAGGTGAGGTGCCAAAGTAATGATGCAAATAGTGGGTGATCCGATCTGCGACACCTTTATGGAAAGCCCCAGGGTGTACTATGAGATCGATGTCCTTGAATTCGAGACCCGCGATTTCGAGGCAATATCGGATACTTCGGATTGGAAGAAATCCTCTCGGAGATTTTATTCGAAGGAGCCGCTCTTCTTCGCATGCAGCAACGAGTTCTCCATCGCAAACGATAGCAGCGCCTGGGTCATGCTGATTAATCGTGGCGCCACTGTGGATTCCTAAGATTATCATAGTTGAGAACCGACGAATTTTTGGTTGGGAAGTTACCGGAGTGCATCTTCAAAATACGCAATTAGCCCGCCATCTTGAACCACATTATTAGAGATGTGAGCAAATACAGTTAATTATTTCCTTTTTTCCCCCGATGCTAGTATGACATGCGTAAAATCTTGTTATTTGTTAGACTTCTTAGGGTACTGATCAACAATGAATTCTCGGGTGATTTCATTCTGAAG